>JAGHAF010000077.1 GCA_021161675.1 Planctomycetota bacterium
ATCGCGGATCCCCACAGAACAGGTCGGGCCAGTCCATTGTCGAATACGCGCTGATACTGACCCTGGTCGCTATAGTTATGCTCCTCTCCGTAACGTACCTTGGTCAAAGAACGGCCAATACAATGGAGAATACTATGAGCTCCTTTGGAAACGAGGAAGCCGACCCCGGAGCTTGCGGTCAGTGACATCAACATTGAAACTGAGGAAACGATGCTGTTCCCTTGACGACGGGGGGCGCCGTGGATGGGGGCAAGCTCCTCACCTGACCCCAACCAAGCCCACCAATGCGACGGGGGCCTTCTCCAATGGAGTCGGGCGTCTTCTTGTGAACCCGGATATTTCACGAGCATTTTCCGGATTCGTCTGCAACTCTTTACAGCGAGAGGAGTTCCGCCTCGAAAGGTATATGTCCATGGAGGCGGCACGCAGCCAGGCGCGAATGCAGCCGCTCGAATCCAAGTCCGGTTTTTCAGACAGAGCCTAATCGAACCGGGGGACCTCGACCAGCTCGCCGCCCTTCACGGCGGACTCGTGGGCGCAAACGCCCGCCGCCACCCAGTTGGCCGCCGTGACGGCATCGATGTACGGAGCGCGCTCCTCGACAATGCTGCGGACAAATTCGTTGACCAGATGCGGATGCGAGCCTCCGTGGCCTCCGCCCTGGAGGAAAGACAGGTGCGGGGTGGATTCGTCGTAGACGCCGCGCCTGGTGAAGCGACGGATCGGCTCCGGCAGGCGATCGGCGTAGTCCGGCGGTTCCAGCCTCTTGGCCGTGGTCGGACGGCCGCGCCACTTCATCTCTTCCAGGGGAGTGATGGTAAACAGGACAGGGCGCTCTCCCCCCACCTGAGCCCATTCGTAGACCCCCTTTTCCCCGTAGACGTTGAAACTCTCCTGATACTCGCGCGCCAGGTGGAACAGGGAACGGGTGGCCTCCGCGGCGACGTCGGCGCCCTCCAGCTTGAAGATGGCGGTCTCCATTGGATAGGGATTGCCGTATTGCCTGACAAGCTCCTCGCGCATGGTCCCGGTGCCGAAGCAATGCACTTTCTCCGCGCGTGTCTCGGCAATGGCGAGCAGCGGCGATATCGCGTGCGTTCCATACCAGAACGGGGGCAGGCCCTTCCAGTAATCGGGCCAGCCTTCGTCATCCTGGTAGTGCGCCCCACGCAGGAACTGTATCTTGCCGATGACGCCCTCCTCGACCAGCTGCCGCGCGAACAGGAACTCCCGGCTGTAGACGGACGTTTCCATCATCATGTAGTTCTTCTGGGAGCGTCGCTGGGCCGCCACGATGGCCTTCAGGTCCTCGATGCTCATGGCCATCGGCACGGTGCAGGCGCAGTGCTTCCCCGCTTCGAGGACGGCGAGGGTTTGCTCCACGTGAAGAGCGAGAGGCGTGACCAGATGGACGGCGTCAATATCGTCCGCGCCGAGTATCTCATCGAGGCTATCGGCGCGTCTCTCAACTTCGTATTTGCCCCCCCACTGCGCCAGGACGTCGGGGTCTATGTCGCAGATGGTCAGCGCGGAAACATTGGGATGGTGCAGGTAGATGGGGATGAACTCTGCGCCGAAGCCCAGACCTACCAATGCGACGTGAATTTTCTTCTCCGATGGCACTTGCAGTCTCCTCATTAAACGATACGTGGTCTACATGCTCTCCCTCACAGTGGCCGACATACACCGGCAAAAGGCCGGCGATTATCCCCCCGAGGCGTTCCGTTCCCTTTCTCTCGTTCGGACCGAAGCGCCGTCACGGCGACGGCGCCATTCTATACGCCCCCGCGCGCGGCTTTCAAGCGGCGGGGACCTTGCGGATGAGCACCTTGCCACGCTCGAGCACGAACTCCACGTCGGTGTCCGGCAGCAGCCCCGCCTTCTCGCGGATGTCGGCGAGCCGTCCGCTGCCGAAGCCCGAGAACTGCTTGCTGATGCGCCACGTAGCCCGGGCCACGGCGGAGGCGGGCGGCAAGCGTCGGGCGGGGGGCGCTATTCTGAAGTGGCGTCTGGCGGAGCTTTCAGCTCCTGCAGATGCCAGCGGATAAAGTTGCCCAGGAACAGGAAGCAGATCACGACAACGGCCACCAGGCACCAGAAGAGCAGCGCCTCGCCGCCGGGCAAGCCGTGGCCGCCGCGGGCGAGCAGGATGAGATGGGTGTAGGCCAGCGCCAGGAACGCCCCCTCAAAGCCAAGCTTGGACTTCCCCATCCAGTTGGCGCCGACTGCGCGCCGAGGGCTGCTCAGCGAATGCCGCAGTCCGGTGATGAAGAACTCTCTGAACATCAGCAGAAGGGGCAGGTAGAGCGGAAACAGCCCCCGGTCGGATAGAGCAAAGAGAACGGACAGAATCAGGACTTTGTCTACAACGGGGTCCATCAGTTTGCCGAAGCGACTCTCCGCATGGAACCGCCTGGCCAGGGCGCCGTCGAGGCAGTCGCTGTAGATCGCAAGACCCAACAGGGCCACCGCGGCGGCCAGCGAGGGGACGGTCTTCCCGTAAGTGAAGGCGACGATAAACGGCGTCAGCAGCAAGCGGAAAAGCGTTATGAGGTTGGGTAGGGACGCCCTTAGTTTCACGCTTCGCCCTCCGCCGCCCCGCAGGCGATCAATAGCGTTTGCGTTCTTCGAAGTCGCTTTCGCCCCGGCGCAAGAAGGGCTCGAGGCGCTGGAAGTTGATGTTCGCGTAGTTCTTGTACTTCCACAGCCAGCCGCGGTCCCATTTGCCATTGAGGTTCAGGTCATTATATTGCTCGCCGGGGTCGGCCCGTCCGTTTTTGTTCGGATCGCTTACGAGTTCCTCGTCTTCGAGGAGGAACTCGGTGTTGCCTTTCATCCGGCCTGCGGTGTTATCGTAGAACTTGAGCATAATGGCGCCCGTGTCGAGCGTTTTAGAATGAATCTCGATCCGGCCGAGGTCCGCCGGTATGTACGCCATGAAAGGCATAAGGGACCAGAGTATGAGCACTGTGCCGCTGAGCGCTATGCCGCCGAACAGGCCTGCCGCGCCGCCCCCGATGCGATCCACTAACATGGGACATTCGACCACCGGGTAGGTATATTTGATCTTGAGCCATCTGAGGAGGGTGAATACGATGCCGAACGTGGCGGCGAAAGATATGACGACGAAATAAGCGTGTGCGGGCCCCTTGTCGCTGATCAAATGGGTGAGCATCACGGCCAGGGGCTCACAGAAGGTCATGGCGCAGAGAAAGGCGATAAGGTTCCGCGCGGTTGAGTAGATGGCGAAGTAGAAGCCGTCTCGCTGCCCGCCGTAAGTGCAGGCGCCCAATGCGAGAACGACAGCAAGAGTAGCCAGCGCAGAGGTCACTTGCGTTTTCCTTCAGGTTCTTTTCTCACGGGTTGGACGCCTCTAACCACTCTCTGGATTTCCTCGAATGAGGTGATTCCGGAGGCGACTTTTGTCAGTCCGTCGTAGAACATTGCACGGTACGCTTCCTTGCCGGCTGCGCTGCGGATTTCCGACTCGGAGACCGCGCCGCGCGCCAGCGCGTCCCGCACTTGGTCTGTCATCAGGAGCATGCTGAACAGGCCGATGCGTCCTTTGTAGCCCGTTCCGAGGCATTTCTCGCAGCCGACGGGGCGGTGCCAGTTCCCGGCCTCTTCAGGGCTTATTCTGAGCTTGCGGAAGAGCTCCGGGTTCGGCTCCACGGGTTCACGGCAGTCCTTACAGAGGCGCCGCGCGAGTTTCTGGTTCGTGATGCAGGTGATGGAGCTTCCGAGCAGTTCGGTATCGCCCACCAATTTCTTCAGTTGCAACAGAGCGGCCGAGGCGCTCTGAGCTTTCATGTCGGCGAGCACTTTACCTTGCTCGATCGCGTAGCGAAGCAACAATCGAGCTTCCGAGGCATTCCGCAGGTCGCCGAACATCAGGGCTTGAGGTTCTTCCCGCAAGATGTCCTCAAAAAACCGCTCGAAAGGCTGGTCGGCTGGTATGATCCGTCGTCGCACGTTCTCCAGTTTGCTCTTCTCGGTTTGCTCCAGGGCCATCACGTCGGTGGTGAACATGTCCAGCATCTGCACAACGCCGTAGAGCGTCGTGGTGGTTCCGGAGCCCTGGCGCCCACTGATGATAACGGCCCCCTTCGGTTGGTCCAGAGTGGTGCGCAGTCGCCTGCGGAGGGATTCGTGCACGCCGAGCGCTTCCACCCCTTTTTGGTAGAGGTCGGCGGTCCAGTCCGGCATGTCCATCACCAGAGCGGGCTTGCCGTTCGCGGAGGTGATGTGCGCGCTAATCTGAAGCGGGGGATGGCCGGGCAGTTCCACATGGAAGCTTTTGGAGCCTTTGCGTATCTTTCCTCCCTGCGCCAGGCCGACGAAGAGGGATGCTGCTGCCACTACTTTCTGTCCGTGCTCATCGGGCAGGGCCTCGAGAATCTGTGGCACGCCGTCCAGTATAATCTGCGTAACGTACTGCCCTTGATGTCTGAAAACGCGCACCTTGCTGCACTGCATGGAGCAGGCGCGATGCACGCTTTCCCCGAACGTCTGAGCGCCCTGTGAGAGTTGGGGCTGCTCGGCCATGACGTCCTCCAGCGACTTGCCGCTTGCGTTGGTTATCCTCGTATCCAGTCGCGCGACCACCCCCGTGTTATTCGCGCCGGCCAGCAGATTCACAATGGGAATACTGCTGATTATTTCCGCGCGGTGGTAGGCGCCGAACAGCTTGTGCTGCTGCGGCACTTTCTTGTTGCGATACATGGTGTAGCCGATGAATGCGCCCAGGACGAGCGCGATCGTGAGGAAGGAGAACGCTCCGTGGATCAGGAAAGTCAACAGCGGTCCCAGCGCGCCCACTCCCATGAAGATCAGACAGACCAGGTCCTGATTCACCTCCAACCCCCGGGCATCCTTGCTGGCCCACGCGGTCAGATACAACCAAAATCCCACGCTGAAGGTCAACAGCAGGAGCCAGAGCGGGTGGATGTAAAAGGACGCCCGCCGCGCGGGGCTCTCAGATGTCGGGGGGGCGGGGGTCTGCTCCGACTGGACTTCGGGCGTCGTGGGCGCGGGCGCCTCGGTTTGGGCGACGGCATGGGAGCAAATCAGCAGGCCCAGCGAGGCCACAAAAGCGAGCATCAGTATCTGGTTTAGCCCAAGTCGCTTTTTCATCTCGGTGTTTGCGGGTCCATCCTTAGCCTATGGCTCGTTTGGAGACGCCTATCCCGCGCAGCGCCATGGCAAGGGCCTCTTTATTCGCCGCATACTCAAGGGCTATCTTCTTTTCGACATAGCCCTCCCTGATGAGCTTGACGAACGATTCCGTCCAACCTTGCATCCCTTCTTGCTGGCCCACGGCTATCAGGTCGGGGATGCGGGCGTCGTCACCCCGCTCGATGGCCTTCCTTATCGAGGGATTTGCGAACATCAGCTCCACCGCCGGCACCACGTGCACGTCTTCCCGATACGAGGGTACCAGTTTCTGGCATATGATGGCCTGGATGTTAGACGCCAGGGTCTGCCGTATCAGGGTATGGCGGTCCGTGGGGAACAGGTCGAGAATGCGCGCGACCGTGCCGGCGGCGCTGGACGTGTGAAGCGTGCCGAACACCAGGTGCCCGGTTTCGGCGGCGGTCAGGCCCGCCCTAAAGGTCTCGGTGTCGCGCATCTCGCCCACGAGGATCACGTCGGGGTCCTCGCGCACGGCTGCGCGCAGCGCGTCGGGCCAGTTGCGGCAATCCAACCCGATCTCCCGCTGATTGATAATGCTTTTTGCGTCCGTGTGCAAGTATTCGATCGGGTCTTCCAGCGTAAGTATGTGATAACGGTGACGCTCGTTGATCATCTGCAGTATGCAGGCCAGCGTGGTGGACTTGCCCGAGCCTGTTATGCCGCAGACCAAAACCAGCCCTTGTCTGAAATCCACTATCCGGCGCAGCGACTCCGGCAGATGGATGTCCTCCAGCTTCGGAATGTCCGCATCGAGCATTCGGACGGCCATGCCGACGTGTCCCTTTTGCAGAAACACGTTGATGCGGACGCGGCCCCCCTTGATGTCGCGGCCCAGGTCCACGCTGCCCTTCTCGCGAAGATCCGCCATTCCATCCGGGCCGAGCAGCTCGTGGGCCAGGGACTCGATCTGCTCCGGCGTCAGCGGTTCGGACTTGGCGCGGTGCAGCAGGCCCTCGACCCTGTACAGGGGCGGATTCCCCGCCTTAAGGTGAAGATCGCTTGCGCTCAGTACGGGCATCTGATTGAAGAACCCGTCCAGGCGGATTCTGTCAGGGTTCTCAGCCATTACTATCCTCCCTCCGCTCGGAACTTCAGTTTAGAGCGTATCCTTCCCGTAGGCCAGCGCATCTCGGTATTCGAGACGCGAGAGCCGGACGCCGACGTCAACGTCAAATGTCTCGGCGATGGGTTGGAGTATTTCCGGATTATTCTCCCATACTTTCCGCGCGGCCCCCACCACCACGTCGAGGCCGGCGGGCGTCATCTTGCCCAGCGGCCGGCGCATCCCCCCCACCGGCATCCCCAGAAGGCGCATCAGGGTCTTGATCGGAAGGGGGTTGCGGGCCTTGCAGAGCCGCCCGCCCCACGGGCTGTCCTCCCGGGTCTTGACGGTCACGATGTCGAACAGCGGCTGGAGGGCCGACGCCAGGCGGCGCCCTCCTTCCAGGTCGCCCTCAAGAGCGCACTCGGTCATTCTCTGAACCGCTCCCGGCGCCACGTTGGAGACCACGCTGACGGCGCCGCTGGCGCCGATCTCGGGTTCGCTCATCATGCGCAAGGTGTTGTCGTCATCGCCGCTGAGAATGTCAAAGTCCGGCCCGCAATACGCTCGGGTGCGCCGGATGTTGCTCATGTCCCCGCTGGCTTCCTTAACGGCGTTGACGTTGTCGCACGCCCGCTTCAGCAGCGCCAGGTCCTCCGGAAGCAGTTGTGTCCCGGAGCGCCCGGGGATTACATACGGTATGACCTGCACGTCCGGGAACTGGCGGGCGACGGGCTCTATGTACTCCTTGCGGATTTCGATGGAGCTGGGGCCGTTGTAGTAGGGTTCGACGAGCAGGACGGCCTTGACGCCGTGTTCGGCCGCGTGGCGGGTGGTTTCCAGGCACTCGGCGGTGCAATTGGAGCCGGTCCCCGCGATCACGGCGCAGCGCTCAGCGGCGAACTGATGAATCCTCACGATAACTTCCGAGTGTTCATCGTGAGTCAGCGTGGCGCTTTCGCCGGTAGTGCCCACCGCCAGGATACCGCTGACCCCCCCGGCCACCTGGAACTCCACGAGCCGCTCCAGCGCTTCGTAGTCAACTTCCCCGGCCCCGGGCCCCTTCATCGGGGTCACGAGCGCCGTGTAACAGCCCTGGAACACCTGCCCCACCGGATTTTCTCCTCTCCTGCAACACAGGCGACTTCGCCCGAAACATATGGCCACAACCCTTTGATAAGCCGTTCGACAAGCTCTTGGCCCTGAGCCGTTTCGACTCCGCTCAAGGTCGAAACGTTGCGGGACGAACCGGCGCGGGACTTATGAACTATCCAGGTTAATTATACGGCAGGAGGGCCATGAAACGAGCTTGCTTTATGGCGCGTTTGACCATCCGCTGATGGCGCGAACAGTTGCCCGAACGTTTCTTGCTAAATATAGCTCCTTCGCCGGACATCAGGTGCTTAAGTTTCTCCACATCTTTGTAGCTAATCTCCTCCACTCTGTCCCGGCAAAACCGACAGCTTCGGTGTGGCCTCGTTTTTCGCGTGGTGCGTGATCTCACGGCCTGGCGCTCTCCCATCGAAATTTACATTGAGTCAGCATACCAGAAAGCCGTATCATAGCCCGCGCGAGTCGGGTTGTCAATCGGACCAGGGCCATGGTAGGCATGCGCTGGGCTGATCCTAAGCCCGCTGGCAGAGGCGCAAGTCTCTCGCCTGTTCTTAGCGGTTCCTTTCTGCGGAGATGCGCAAATGACGGATAGGATGCAGTGGCTCGGCGTTGAAGGGCGCGACATCGTCAATGAAGACCGCGCCCCAGTGCTGCTCAAAGGCTACTGCCTGGGCGGATGGCTCAACACCGAGAATTTCATCAACGGTTATCCCTTCGTGGACCATGCGTACTTCCAGGCCCTCTGCGACGTCATCGGCCCCTCGATGGCGCATTACTACTACGAGCGGCAGTATGAACACTACCTGACCGAGGCGGACATCGAGCTGCTCGCCGACTGCGGCACGAACTCGGTGCGCGTGCCGTTCAACTACCGCCTCTTCGAGAAGGATTCCAACCCGGGCTGCTACGACGGGCCGGGCTTCGAATACCTGGACCGGCTGGTGAAGTGGTGCCGCAAACACGGGCTCTACGTGATACTGGACCTCCATTCCGCCCAGGGTTGGCAGAACCCGGGCTGGCACTGCGACAACCCGGCGGACGTCTGCCTGCTCTGGGACAGCCGCCACTACCGCGACCGCGTTGCCGACCTGTGGCAGGCCATCGCCCAGCATTACCGCCAGGAGCCGACCATCGCCGGCTACGAAATCGTCAACGAACCGGTGGCCCCCACCGGCGATATACTCCAGCAGTTCTATGAGGAGGTCGGCGCCGCCATTCGCAAGGCCGATCAGAATCACATCATCTTCGTCGAGGGCAACAATTACGGACGCGACTTCGAGGGGTTGGCCCCCTTCGACGACAAGGTCGTCTTCGCCAGCCACCAGTACGTCCCCGGCGCCTACGAGCCTCAGCCCTATCCCGACGACGTGACAAATCCGGATACCATCGTCGAAACCTACAGGGCCTGCGCGGAATACGCCAGCCAGGCGGGCGCCCCCATGTGGTGCGGCGAGTTCGGCGTGCAGGGCCACGTCGGCAGCAACGAGATGCGCCAGGGCCGCCTGCGCATCGTAGACGAGCAGATCACCAATTTCGAGCGCCTGGGGCACTCCTGGTCAATGTGGACCTACAAGGACGTGGGCGTGATGGGCCTGGCCGTGCCCCGCCCCGACACCGAATACATGACGCGGAGCGCGCCGGTTCGAAAGCTCAAAGACGACCTGGAAGTAGACGAGTGGACAGGCCCGGGCTTCCTGGGAGGCGACACGTTCAGACCTATGCTCCAGCGCGTCGCCGCTCTCGGCGGCCCGGCGCTGGAGCGGGGGGAGATATGTCGCGTGCTCGGCCGCCAGTGCCGGGACGGCATCGCCAGGCTGCTGCTCAGGCCCTTCGCGGAGCAGTTCGAGGGCATGAGCAAAGGGCAGCTCGACCAGATGATGCGCTCCTGGCGGCTGGAGAACTGTCGCATCCATGAGGAGATGGTCGCTATCCTGAGGAAACATCGCGCCGTAGGCGCAACGGAAAAAACGCCATGAAAGACAGATTGCTTGACCTGTGCCAGAAGCTGCCGGCGGACTACGTCGAAGTGCGCGTTCAGGAGGGCGTCGGCGCCAGTATCCACTTCGCCGGCAAAGAACTGGAGGACATCGGCGAGAGAACCCAACGGGGCGGCTGCGTCCGCGTGCTCGCCGGCGGCGGGTGGGGATTCGCCACGTTCGACGACCTGGACCAGGTGGACAGATACGCCCGCATGGCGCTGGAGCAGGCGCAGCTTGTCGGCGGGGAAGCCTTCCGCCTCGCGCCGGTCGAGCCGATTCAGGCCTCCTATCGCTCGCCGGTGGACACTGACCCGGCCGACGTGCCGCTCGCCGACAAACACGCCATGTGCCGCCGATATAACGAGGCCATCCTGCGCCACGACCGTATCCAGACCAGCGCTGTTATCTACCGCGACGGCCATGCAACCACCTGCTTCGCCAACTCGGAGGGCAGCTTCATCGAGCAGACCTACGTCTTCTGCGGCATCGTGGTGGCCGCCATCGCAGTAGACGGGGCGAATATCCAGCGCGCCCGCGAGGATAACGGCGACCTGCGCGGCTTCGACAAGGTCACAGGCATGGACGAGGCCTGCGAGAAGGTGGTCCAGCGGGCAATCGAATCCCTCGACGCCCGGCCCGTCCAGGCGGGGTCCCACACAGTGATCCTGGACCCCAGGCTCTGCGGCGTCTTCATTCACGAGGCATTCGGCCATCTGAGCGAGGCGGACTTCCTCTATGAGAATCCGCGCATGGCCGAGATCATGCGGATCGGCCGCCGCTTCGGCCCGGACATGCTGAACATCACAGACGACGGCGCCCTCGAGGGCGAGGCGGGTTTTATCGCCTACGACAGCGAAGGCGTGCCCGGCGCCCGCACCCCGCTGATAAAGAACGGCGTCCTGGCCGGACGGCTCCACAGCCGCGAGACGGCCGCGAAGATGGGCGAAGAGCCCACCGGCAACGCCCGCGCCATATCCTACCGCCATCCCCCCATCGTCAGAATGACTAACACCTTCATGGAACCGGGCGAGACGCCGCTGGACGAGATGCTTCAGGAGACCCCCGACGGCATCTACGCCGTCGGCTTCCTTGGCGGACAGACCAACAAGGAGATGTTCACCTTCAGCGCTGAGGAAGCGTACAGAATCCGGGGCGGAAAGATCGCAGAGAAAATCCGCGACGTCGTCCTCACCGGCAACGTCTTCAAAACCCTCCAGGACATCGACCGGATCGGCGATGATCGGAGCATGTACGGCGGCCTGGGTGGCTGTGGAAAGAAGGGGCAGAGCCCGCTGCGCGTGGGCGACGGCGGGCCGCACTGCCGCATCCAGAACGTAGTGATCGGGGGCCGATAATATGCCTGACAACATAGCAGAACGAATCCTGGAGATAGCAGCGGCCCGCTTCAGCGCAGCCGAGGTGTTTGAAGAGAACTCCGAAACCGTGAGCGTGGACTTCGAGGACAACCGTCTCAAGGAGATCACCACCCGCCAGATGCGAGGCGTCGGGCTGCGCATCATCCACGAGGGCCGCATCGGTTTCTCCTCCACGACCGACCTTCGCCGGCCCGAGCGCCTGGTAGAGATGGCCGCCGCCAGCGCGCAATTCGGCGACGAGGCCGCCTTCGAGCTGCGCGGCCAGCCGGATGGGGCCCCTCAGGTCGAACTCTATGACGACCGAACGGCCTCTATGTCCGCGGAGAGAATGGTGGAGATGGGCCGCGAGGGCCTGGACCTGTGCCGCAAGGCAAACCCCGGCTATCTCTACGCCGCCCAGCTTGGCGCCACTGTCCATCTGCAGCGCGTGCTGAACACCGCCGGCCTGGACTTCGAATACCCCTCGACCGGCATGCGCGCCAGCGTTGAAATCGAGGAAGTGACCGACGAGGGTCTGCTGCAGGTCTACGAATACAGGACCTGGGGAACTTCCTTCGATACCCTTGCCGACCTTGCCCGCCGCGTGCTCGACAAGATGGCCGACGCCTCCACCGTGGCCCCCGCGACGCCGCAAGAGATGCCCATGATCTTCACGCCGAAAGCGCTCGATAACCTCCTCATGCCCATTCAGGTGGCCCTGAACGGCAAACAGGTGCACAAGGGCGCCTCCGTGCTGCGCGGACGGATTGGGGAGCAGGTCCTCGACGAGCGCCTTTCCATCACCGACGACCCCACCATCCCCTTCGCGCCCGGAAGCTGCCCCGTCGACGACGAAGGAGTGCCGGCCGCGCGCCGGCCCGTCTTTGAGGGCGGCGTCCTGCGCACTTACTTCGCCGACCTCCAGACTGCCGGCTTGCTGGGCATCGAGCCCACGGGCCACGGATTCCGCGGATACAGCAGCCGGCCCTCCCCCTCCGGCACGAATACCATCATCGCCCCCGGCGAGACATCCCTGGCCGAGATGAAACGCGATATGGAGCGCGGACTGATCATTGACGAAACCCTCGGCTCGGGCCAGAGCAACGTGCTGGCCGGCGAGTTCAGCGTCAACGTCCTGCTGGGCTTCCTCGTGGAGCAGGGGCGCATCGTCGGGCGCGTCAAGGACTGCATGGTGGCCGGCAACGTCTACGAAGTCCTCAGCCGAGTGGAGGCCATCGGCAGCGAACGGCAGTGGCTTGGCAGCGTCTGCGCCCCGCCCATCATGATCCGCGGGCTGAAGCTGGCCGCACAGGGCTGAAAGCGCCGGTCGAATTATGAACTATGAACGGCGCCGACTCTCTTGCCGTTGCCGCGCCTGACTCCTGTCTCCTGATCCCTGACTCCTGCCTCCTGATCCCTGACTCCTGCCTCCTGATCCCTGACTCCTGTCTCCTGATCCCTGACTCCTGTCTCCTGATCCCTGACTCCTGTCTCCTGATCCCTGACTCCTGTTCTTCAGATGGCGCTTTTTTCGTTGACTGCCCATTCGGGTGAAGTGTTACGGATTGCATTGGCGTCCCCGCGCGGATACCATGTTCTCATTATGACCGGCGCATCCAACAACGTTAAGATCGTCGCCCGCAACCGCCGCGCGCGCCACGATTACTACATAGAGGATACGTACGAAGCGGGGCTCGCGCTGCAGGGCACCGAGGTCAAGAGCCTCCGGCAGGGGGAGTGCAGCGTCACCGAGGCATACGCCGCTCCGCGCGGGGACGAGCTGTTCATCTTCGACATGCACATCCCACCCTACGAGGCGGGCAACATCCAGAACCACGAGCCCACACGCCCGCGCAAGCTGCTGCTGCACCGCTGGCAGCTCGACCGCATCATATCCCGCTGCACACAGCGAGGTTACACACTCATCCCGCTTTGCGTGTACTTCAAGGAGGGCCGCGCCAAGGTGGAGATCGCGCTGGCCCAGCGCAGGAAACTCTGGGACAAGCGGCGCAAAACAGAAGAGCGCCAGCGACGCCGCGACGCGAAACGCGACCTGAGCCGTTGAGGGCCTCTCGCAAAGCGGCCAGGCGCACCTCACCACGACGACACGACGGGCACGACGGCTAAAGAAGGCAGAAGGATCAAGTCTCAGGAACGGCAGCGGCTTTCGGCCACAGATTCGCACTGCTTGCCCTTCGGGGTCCCGCCGGACCAAGGAATAGCGCTCACACCGTGAGAGGCGCCAGGGCTGCGGCAAGCGCAAACAGGTCAGCGGACAATCTCACCAATTATGACTACAACGCCGCGAACGAGCTGACGAGCCTGCACGACAAGGTCTCCGACGCGACAAAGCCCCTATGGCGACGGAGCGACGGACGGACTTACTATGCATACGACGCGAACGGCGCCCCGGCTTGCGAGCGCCTACCTGTAACCGGGCAGGTTAGATCTGGAGGCAAGGCGCCTCTCGTTACTGTAGGGCTCGAGCGCGCTGCGCCCGCATTTGCTTTTTGTGGGCAACTCGTGTATAGTTTATTCGAGTAAATCGTAAAATAGTTCCGATTCAGACAGCAGCGGCCATTTTGGCCGGGAGGCGGATCAGGTGAGCAGGAGAGCGCGTTTGATCGACTCTCAGTGGAGTCAGTGAACGCAGTGTTTTTTCGTCTTTGTCACCTCTTCCCCTGTTCTCCTGCTCGCCTGCTCTATTTCGCCCTGCTTACGGGGCAAAATCGGGGTCTCTGACAAAGCAAATCTCGAAGATAAGGAAGAATGTCCGCTATGTCCGCAGGATCCGCTATGTCCGTTAAGTCCCGGAAAGGACGTTGGACCGGCGAGCTTCGCAAAACGAACCCATTCTGTAGTATCGTCTTGCTACAAAGGCACTTGCGAGCGGTGTCAGAATGCTTGCCCGGGCCGCTACGTTCATTCGTCGTGGCGGGGCTGGTAAACGTTATGGCGTAGTGGTGAAAGCGCTTGCCATAAGTCGCTGTTCCTACTCCGCTCGCCCGGGAGCCGCGCGACGAGCTACGAAAGGCAAGCCGTGGTGAAAAGCGCCGGAACGGTTACAGCAAATCTCAG
Source organism: Planctomycetota bacterium (assembly GCA_021161675.1). Classification (GTDB taxonomy): domain Bacteria; phylum Planctomycetota; class Brocadiia; order SM23-32; family SM23-32; genus JAGHAF01. The sequence continues at coordinate 13,761 of JAGHAF010000077.1, forward strand.
CCGGGCAGCGGATGTTTCGGACGTCCATTGGCCGCAGGCGACGGTTGCTCTTTGACATTTCGTAAGCGTTCACCATCCCGGCCAGCGGGACTGAACACGCAGAGACGGCGAAGGACGCAGGGAAAACAAGGCGGGAAGGAAAGGTAGCCTACTTCGCCCCGCTGGGGCGGCGCGCATCGCCATGCTTTGTCGGCCTGCGGGCGAGTGCGTTAGAGCAGTAGATCAGTTGATCGCCTCAGCTACTCCGCCCGCAGGTCCAGCCAGGCCTGTTCCTCAGGGCTCAGTTCCAGATCGAGCGTTTCGATGTCTTGCTCTATCTCCCGCCGGTTGCGACATCCGACAATCGCGAAGATGCTGAGCCGCTGGCTGAGGACGTAGGCCAGGGCGACTTGCGGGACGCTCAGTGCTTTCTCTGCGGCGAGCCGGCGCGCCCGATCGAGGCGGCGGAAGTTCTCCTCGTGGCAGAATGCGCGGACGCAGGCGGGGTCGAGCGTATCCTTGATCTCCTCGAAGTTTTCCGGCGTGAGCCGTCCCGAGAAAAAGCCCCTGCCCAGGCTCGACCAGGCGAACACCGGCATCCGGGCACGGCGGTACCACTCGCGGGACTGCAGGCCCTCCGGCCCCCCGATGCTCAGGCAGCCCTCCCAGAGGGGGGCGAACGGCCGCGCCAGGGTGAAGTTCGGGCTGCTGGCCGCGAATGGCGTCAGATTATGCGCCTCGGCGTAGCTGTTGGCCGCCCGGATGCGCTCGCATGTCCAGTTGGACGCGCCGAAGGCGCTTATCAATCCCTCGTCGCGAAGCTCATTCAGGACGTCCACGAGCGCCCCCACGTCAACGCTGGGATCGTCCCGATGGAGCATGTAGAGGTCCATGTAATCGGCGCCCTGGCGGTCCAGCGATTCCTCGAGGTCCTGCCGGATGGCCCGGGGGTTGACCCGGGGGCCGAAGTCGTCGTAGTGGGCGCCTTTGCCCAGGATGACCACTTCGTCGCGGACGCCGCGATCGTTGAACCATGCCCCGAGCCTGCTCTCAGTGAGTTCGCCGTAGACGTGGCCGGTGTCGAAGGTGTTTATGCCCAGCTCGAAGGCGTTATCCAGCAGTTCGAACCCCGCGTCCTGCTGCCATTCTCCCAGCACCATGGTGCCCAGCACGAGGCGTGAGACGCGCTTCCGGATTCCCGGCACTTCGCCGTATTTCATCCGTAAGTCCTCCCGTCAGTCGTGTTCCGAAGGATAGGTGAGGCCCCATTGAGCGCGGATTCGGTCCATCAGGCGCAGGATGGCGAGGGATTCCTCCAGGGGCATGGTCTCGCTTTCCTTCTCTGAGGCGCGGAGGCATCGGATGACCTCCTCGGCCTCGTAGTTGTAGCCGTTGCCCTCGTAGGGCGCCTCGATTATTTCTTCCTTGCCGCCGGCGCTGAGCGTGAGGGTCGAGGGGTGCCAGAAGGGGTGATGGACGCGGATGCGGCCCTCCGTTCCCACCAGCACGGCCTCGTGGGGCGTATTGGCGCGCACGGCGCATGTGAGCAGCGCGAGCTGGCCCTCCGGGTATCGCAGCACCATGGCGGCCTGTTCGTCCACCCCGGTCTCGCCGATGTGAGCCAGGGAGGCAACGTCGTCCGGCGGCTCACCCAGCAGCAAAGAGGTAAGTGAGAGGAGATAGCACCCGACGTCCAGGAGCCCGCCGCCGCCGAGCTCAGGGCTCAGCCATCGGCTCTGGGGCTCCCATCCGATGCGGAAGCAGAAATCGGCCTTCACCATGCGCAGCTCCCCGATGGCGCCCTCCTCCACCAGGTCGCAGAGTTTGGCGATGGCGGGCAGGAAGCGCATCCACATCGCTTCCATCAGGAACACGCCTTCCTGCCGGGCGCAGGCGACCATCTGCTCCGCCTGGCGGGCGTTCATGGCGAAGGGTTTCTCGCAGAGCACGGCCTTGCCGGCCTTCATGCAGAGGATGCTGTTGTCGCGGTGAAAGGTGTTAGGCGTGGCGACGTAGACGACGTCCACGTCGGGGTCCCGCGCGAGTTTCTCGTAGCTGTCATGGCGGTGGGGGATGTCCCACTGCTCGCCGAACTTGTCGGCGGTGTCTTGCGCGCGGGAGCCGACGGCCACCAGCTCGGCGTCGCGCACGAAGCTCAGTCCCTCGGCGAAAGAGCCGGCGATGGCGCCGGCGCCGATAATACCCCACTTGACGGGTTCCATTTCACTGTCTCCTTCGTGGTTTAGATGTTCTTATGGCCGGGCGGCGCGGACCAGCGTGAGCAGATGGGCGTCCTCCCGCGCGTCGAGCCGGCAATGCTCGGTGAGTATCCGGTCGAAGTCAAGCTCTGTGGCGCCGGTGCGAACGGCTATCTCGGCGGCCGCAGCTACAGTCCCGGCGAAGACCTCCGGCTCGATGCCCTGCTGGGCAACGGTACGCAGCCCGTAGATCAGCCGCTCCCAGGGCTCGAGCTTGCGCATGATGCCGCGCACGCCGCGCTCGATCGGGTCGGCGAAGACGGGGCACGTCGTGCGCCGCAGAATCCAATCCGTGTAATTGAGCAGCTCGCTGCGGTCCAGGGCGGCGCCGTGCTTGCGGAGCAAGGCCGGCGCGACCTCTGCCGTGAGCAGCCGGTGCGCCAGCTCCATGAGCTGCGCGTCATCGCGCAGCTGGTCGAAGCGTCGCGCGTCCCGCAGCCATCCCAGGCAGCCCAGCGCGGCGTGCAGGCCGTTATGGGCCAGCATCTTGGTGTCTTCGGACGCGGCGAACAGCGCCGGCGCCTGGGGACGGAGGGCCTCTGGCATCCCCTCAAGCCCTGCGAGCACGCGCTCTTCGACGGGGATGCCGTAATAGGGCTCCGAGACGACGCCATAGTCCAACCCCGGGGCGATGGGCTCCAGGGGCGGCTCAGGGTCCTGCACGAGTTTGCACATCCGGCCCATGACTGTGTCGCCGACCAGCAGCCGCTCCGGCAGTGGTCGGCAGGCTTGCTCCTGGACGGCGGCGCGCAGTTTCCGGGCGACCTCCACGCCGTTTTCACCGCAGGCCACCCGGAGCGGGCGCCCGGCGGGGCGCCGGGCCGCCGCATCGGCCACGAGGGGGGCCAGCTTCGGCAGGTTCCGCTCGCCGACGGCGGTGAACACCAGGTCCGCCCTGTCCATCAGCTCGTCTATTTCCGCCGGGGCGGCCGCTGTCAGGCATAGGCCGCTCACGTTGCCCACGCTGACGCTCCGGACAGAAAGGCCCGTCATGTTGAGCGCATAGTGTCCTGCGCGCGCAAGGTGGCGCAGCAGGTCCTGCTTCTGCGCTATGTCCACGTAGGTGATCCGGCAGTTGGGGCTCAGCTCCGGGCCGATGAAGCCCAGGCCGAGCGCGCCCGCGCCGAACACAACGCAGCTGGTTTCGAGGCTTTTCATTGCGCGTCTACCCGTCTCGTCCGATGGACGCCATGGCTATTGTTTCGACGCCGCATTCCTGTGCGCTACGCCTCCAGGACGCTTTCGATGGAAACCGGACGGCCCTCACGAGCGGATTGTGTCACGGCGAAGACCATGGCCAGGCTGCGCAGGTTGTCCCGTCCGTTTGTTTCGGGTTCCCTTTTTTGCTGTATGGCCCGTTGGAATTCGAAGAGGCTGTACTCCTGACCGCTGGCGGGCATCTTCTGCATTTCAACTTCCGTATCCTGCTCCGGGTGATCGGCAAAGACCATGTGCACCTGGTCATCGCGCAGCTCCACTATGGCGTCGGGGCATTCGGCCTGCCAATAGGCGCCCCAGCTTGTCTCCGGTCCGCGGGCTACCCAGGAGCCGTGGTAGACTACCCGCAGGTCCCCTTCGAATTGAAAGACGGCCACGCAGCATGGATCGTGGTCGAACCAGCTCCACCGCGGGCGCCACGTCTCGGCGTAGACGGAGAGCGGCTCCCGACCGGTCAGCGCCCGCATCATGTCGAAGTGGTGGATGCTCATGTCGTAGACGAGAGGGTGCTCCATCTTAAGCCGGAAGGAACCCTCGAACCGGGGGGCCTTGGCAAAGCGCACAAGGATGTTGTCCGGCGGGCCGAACTGCGCGCTGTCGAGCAGGCGCTGTATGGTGCGGATCCAGGGGTGGAAGCGGTAATTCTGGCTCACCATGAGGGTCTTGCCGGCCGTCTCAGCGGCCCCCACCATCTGGCGCGCCTGCGCCATACTGTCGGCCAGAGGCTTCTCGGTCAGCACGTGCATGCCGCGCGCGAAGGCCGCCAGCGCCACCTCGTGATGCACGGCCGGTGGGGTTACGCACAGCACGGCGTCCGCCTCCACCTGCTCGAAGGCCGCGTGGTAATCCGCGTAGCACTTCTCGGCGGGAATATCCGTCAGCCGGCGGGCCCGATCGAGCGCCTCCTCGTTAATGTCCACCAGGGCGACATGGGATGCGGTGGCATCCGCTACAATCCGCTCGACCCATCCGGCGCCGAAACCGCCGACACCTACTTGAATGAACTTCATGGCACAGGCTCCTGCCCAAACAGAATACACGGGAAATCAGAAAGACGGGACGGATTCTAAGCCAAAAGCGCCGAGGCCGTCAAGGCATCCGGCCCATCCAGTTTTCTTGACAGTCGCCACGTCTTGGGATACCCTGAGAACCTGGGACTTCCGGCCACGCAGTAAGGGTAAGCGCATGAGCACTCGCGATTTGTATGAAAAGGCCCGCCAGGCGGTGGAGCGCAGCAACTATGAATACGCAATCGAGTTGCTGCGCGAGGTGCTGCGGCAGGACCCCGGTTACCAGGATGCCCGGCTCATCCTGCGCGGCGCAGAACGGCGAATGCTGCGAGAGAATCACAGCGCGGTTCTGAGTGCTATTGGCGTGCCGTTTGCGGTCTTAAAAACATTGATTGCCCGCCGCTTCAAGAAGGGCAAAGACAGGCTGGAAGTGTACGAAGATTTCCTGGAGAAGCACCCCAATAGCTTCTGGGGACTGATGAGTGTCAGCGCCGCCGCCAGGGCGGCGGGGCTGCTGAACGAATCTGTGGAAATGTACAAGGACGCCGTGAAGCAGCGCCCCGAAAGCACACGGGCGCTGCGGGCCCTGGCCGACGCGCTGAAAGAGGCGGGAGAAGTCGAGGAGGCCCTGAAATATCTGAGCCGCTTGTCCGCCCTCCAGCCCGAGAATCGCGACGTGCTGGCCGAGATGCGCGACCTGGAAGCGACCGAGCACATGGCCGTTCACCGAATGGAAGATGTCGACTCCTTCCGCGACGTGATCCGCGACAAGGAGGCGGCCAAGCGATTGGAAGAAGGCCGACGACAGGTTGTAAGCATGGATGACCTGCGCAAGGAGGCCGAACGCATGGAGCAAGAGTTGGTCGAGCACCCCAAAAGCAGCAGCCGTATAGTGCGGCTGGCCCGGCTCTACCAGGACACCGGCCAGATGAAGAAAGCCGGGGAGTTCCTCAAGGAGAAGCATCGACAGCAGCCCGACAACTACGAGATACGGGAAGCGCTCGGAGACCTCCAGCTGGCGATTTACGACCGTGCGTTGCAGACCGTGGAGAATGCCCTGGAAGAAGCCCCGGAGAACTCGGAACTGAAGGCCAAGAGGGAGAAGATCCGGCGCGCGAGGGCCAGGTTCGGCGTAAAGGAATATCAGTGGCGCCTCTCCGAGCACCCGACGGACAGCGCCCATCAGCTCCAGCTCGGGCGTTTCTACCTGGAAGACGGCCAGTACGATGAGGCCATCGGCCTGCTTCAGGACGCCGTCCGGGATTCGCACTCTGTCATGGAGGCCCGCCACTACCTCGGGCTCTGCTTCATGGGAAAGAACCAGTATGACCTGGCGCTGGAGCAGTTCAAGCAAGCGCTGGCCGGGCATAGCAAGATGGATGAGGCGGGCAAGGAGCTGCGTTACCACCAGGCCCAGGCGCACGAGGCCATGGGCAACCGCGAGGAAGCCCTCCGCTTCTACAAACAAATCTACAGTCAGGACATCCACTTCCGCGACGTCGCGGCTAAGGTGGAAGCGCTTGGCTGAGCGTCAATTCATACACCTACTCCCAATCGGAAGGAAAAGAGCATGCCCAATCGCCCCTCAGCCATGAAACGCTTGAGGCAGGACAAGAAGAAACGCGAGCGTAACAAGGCCATCAAGAGCCGGTTGCGCACCGAACAGAACCGCTTCGATCGCATGATGGAGCGCGGCGACCTGCAAGAAGCGGAGCAGCAAGCCAGTCTGCTGACCAAGCTTTTGCAGCGCGCCGCACACAAGAACATCCTCCACGTCAACAAGGCTGCCCGCAAGCAGGCCCAGTTTCAGAGTCAGCTCAACGAGCTTCGACAGGTGAAAAGCGCCTCCTCTTGACGACCCGTTCAGCCGAAGAGCGGCGCCTGGTTGGTAGTGGGAGGTGGGATATACTCCTCCACTAGGCGGGCGAAGGCGGCGGCGTCCGGCATCCGGGCGGGGTCGAGGGCGACGGCGCCCCTCCGCACCAGCTTGCGTTGCGCTCTCTTGTTAGCCTCGCCGCGGGCTCCCCTCACCACAAAGAGCGGCTTTCCAAGCCCGAGCGCATGTGCGCAGCTGTTCCACGTTCCACCGCTGTCGCGCGGATCGAAGGCCACCACCGCCCGGCTCAGGGCCACGATTAGCCGGTTGCGGCGCAGCGCCTGCGAGTTCTCCCACCCGTTGTCCGGCGGAAACTGGCTCAGCACGCACCAGCGCCCCCGCGGGGGACAGTCCGGCCGGAACCACTCCCAGCGAAATCGCACCATGCCCACGGGGGCGATCACTGCCGTGGCGCCGGCCTTGAGCGCCGCGCGGCGCCCGGCAGAATCGATGCCGCGCGCCCCCCCGCTGACGACGGTTGCGCCGGCGGCCGCCTGCTCATAAGCAAATAAGCCGGCGGCGCCGAGCGCCTCGCGCGAGGGCCGACGTGAGCCCACGACCGCCACACAGCTCCTGGAGAGAATGGACGGGTCTCCCTTGACGAAGAGCACAGCCGGGGCGCTCTCGCCCGGCGAGAGCGTGAGTCGCTCCGGCCAGCCGGGCCTTCCCTCGATAAGAGGATAGATGTCCATGCTGCAAAGACGATCCACCAGGGAACGGCCCGTTAGAGCCGGCGAGCGCATCGCCGCCACGCAGGCCGCCGCGTCCGGCCGGAGCCCCACCTCCGACTGGAGCTTTCCCTTCGGCAGACCCAGCACGTCGCGCAGGGAGACCCGCCGCCGCGCCGCCGCCGCCCGCAGGCGAGCAATGCCGCCGGGCCCAACAGGCCCCGCCGCGCTCAGGGCGAGCAAGGCGAGTTCATCGTCCGTGAAAGCCGCCATGAGCCAACCCCCAAAAGAAAATCACTGTGATGTACCCGTATAGTATCCTAAAGACGGGTCGAATGCAAGTGCGCGGCGCCCCCCCACCAGGCCGGCGCAACGCTGGAATCGCAGGGCGAAAGTTAACCACCTGGAGGTTGACATCCAACCACCATATTCCCTATAGTGCGTGAATTGTGAACGGCGTGTCGAATTCCTCATCGGCGAGAAAGATGGCATGGATTTGAGCGTTCTTATTAGGGAAGAAACTGTAAAAATACCGCTGGAAGCGGTGGACAAGGAAGAGGCCATCGCCGAGCTGCTGGAACTGCTTGTGCGGGCCGGGCGCATCGAAGACAGGGAAGGCGCGCTTGACGCCCTCTATGAACGCGAAGAAAAGGGCACAACCGGCATCGGCGGCGGCGTGGCTATCCCACACGCCAAGCGACCCGACGTGCAGGGGGTCGAGCTGGCCGTGGGCGTAAGCCCCGAAGGCATTGATTTCGACGCTGCCGACGGGGAACTGGTCTACCTGGTGTTCCTGGTTGTGGCGGAGGCGCACAACCCGGGCCCCAACGTGGAAGCGCTGGCGGACATCGGCCACCTGATGCAACTGCCCGGCGTCTACGAAGAGATGCTCGCGGCCCGGGACTGCCAGGGATTGATCACAGCTATTCAGCGCCTCCAGGTGGAACTGTGAGCGACGTCATACACAAGGTGCTGGAGATCGAAAAAGAGGCGCACCGCAAGATCGCACAGGCTGAAAAAGAGGCGGCCGCCATCGAGGACAAAGCGCGCGCAGAGGCCCGCAGGATCGTCACCGAAGGCCGTCAGAGGGCCGCCAAAGAGGCCGAACAGCTCATCGCCGACAAGATACAACAGTGCCGCCAGCAGATGGATGCCCGCCTGAGCGAGCAGCGCGAACAGCTCCCGTCCATCCGCGACATAGCCGAAGACGTCAGAGGCGAGGCCGTTGACCTGGTGGTCAAAATGGTGGCCCCGCCCGCGCCGGAGAAGGGGGATTAGCCCGCGTACTTGACGTCAAGTCTTTGCAAAGCAGGCGTGAGCCTATGACTGTGACTGCATCGGCGCAAATCGAGAACGCAGGGCTCGGCCACATCCCGGCCGAGTTCCTGAGCGCGAAGCTGAGGGGGCGCCGCAGTCGTCTCTATGAAGGCGAGCGGCTGGTGGCGCTGGCCTCGCTCTCGAGCGTCGCCGAGCTGGGCGCATCGCTTTTCCCGCACGACGAGGAGATACGGGGAGCGTTCGAGTTGGAACAGCGCCTGACGGCGGCATGCGTCCAGGAGCTGGCCTTCTTCTTGCGCTATCTTTCTGGCGCTCAAGAGGCGCTCTACAGGGCGCTGCTGGACCGCTACCCGCTGGAGAACATCAAAACGCTCCTGCGTCTGCTGGGGCGCCAGGACGCCGGCGCCCGCGCCGAACGGTTGTTGATTACGCTACCGCCCGAGCTTTCGATGCCTGTGGAAGATCTCGTGCGGGCCACCAGCGTCGAAGAGTTCGTCCGCCGAATACCGCTCAAAAACGCCCGCAGCCGCGCTATAGCCGCCCTCCCGCTCTATGAACGGGCGCAGCAGACGGCCTTCCTGGAAATGGCGCTGGATCGCGGATATTGGGAAGGAGTCTGGCAGGCGATGGGATCGCTCTGGCCGGGGGACCGCAAGGCATGTTCGGCGCCCATCACGTGCGAGTATGACGCCCTGCGGCTGGTGGCGGTGCTGCGCGCCGCCAGGACTTACGGATTGGATTGGGAGATACTGGAACAGGCGCTGCCGCTGGCGCATGGCAGGTTGAGCAAAGCGCGACTGCGCAGGTTTCATGAGAAGTCTGATCCCGATGAGCTGCGCCGAAGCCTGCCTGCCCTCAGACGCGCGCCGGTCGCCCTGGAGGCGGAGGAGGAGGACGAATCGGTCAGCCACATCGAGGATATTCTCTGGCGGGAGACTCTGCGCGCGGCGGTCCAAGCGTTCCACTCGGCCGCGCCCGGTTCTGGGAGCCTTGGCGCGCTGACCGGCTATTATTACCTGAAACGCCACGAGCTGCGGCAGCTTACGATGATTGCCCAGATGATCCGCACGGGCAGGGGGCAGCGTGAGGTCGTGCAGGCGCTTGAGGTCTTGCTGTGACACTGCTAACGCGGAGAACATAGCAGAGATGCTCAGCCCGCTCGAGATGAGGAAGGTCAATATCTTCGTGCTGGGGCGCGAGGAGGAGCGAGTCGCCAGGGCTCTAGGCGCCATGGGCATCGTGCACTTGCGAAGCAGCGTCGAGGAGAGTGGAGGGGTGCTGTCCCCCAAAGACCTGGAAGGGGAACTCTCCAATTATCAGAGCCTGTTGGAGCGGATCGAACGGCTCCAGGAGGCGCTCGGGCTCCAGGTCCGAGCCAATGGCGCCCTCTGGCAGCGGGAACTGCCCGCCATGGGCGAGGTCGAGCAACTGGTCGAAGCGCTGGAGGGAAAGACCAGCGAGCGGCGGGAAGAGCTGGCCAAGGTCCGCGAGGCCCTGGACGAGACCAGGGACCTGGTCGAATGGCTCCAGCCCTACAAGGAGATGGAATCGTCCCTGAAACAGCTCGAAGACTCGGACTTTCTGGCCGTCACCGCCGGCAAGGCCACCGCCGCAGAGCTGGACCTGCTGAGGGCAAATGCCCCGCGCGGCGTCATGATTGTGCCGCTGGGGCCTGAACCGGCTCCGGGACGCCCCCGGACCGCGCTGATCATCTGCGGGCGGCGCCGGCGCTTCGCCGTGCAAACCGTGCTGGGGGAGCACGAATTCGAACAGACGGACATCCCCGCCTGGGACGAGCGAACCCCGGCTGACGTCTACGCCGAGACGCTCGGCAAGGCCAGCGCGCTCGGCGAACGTGCCCGGGCGCTGGAGCAGGCGCTCCAAGATGTGGGAGAGGCATGCGAGGAGACACTCGGTCTCGCCCGGACGGCGGTGTTGATGCAGAGCGAGCTGTGCCGCGCCCGGCGCTATTTCGGCGCCACCTGGGCCACCACCCTCATATCGGGATGGGTCCCCGCGACGAAGACGCGCCAGTTGCACGAGCGCCTGCGCGAACTCACCGGAGGGCGGTGTGTGGTGAGGGTCTCCGCGCCGACCGATGAGGAAATCGAGCGGGACCAGGTTCCGACCGAGGTGAAGCATTCGCCCCTGCTGGCCCCTTTCGAGCGTCTTGTGCAGGGCTTCGACGTGCCTTCCTATGCGGAGATCGAGCCGACGCTGCTGTTTGCCATCAGCTTCCTGCTGATGTTCGGGCTGATGTTCGGGGACCTGGGACACGGGCTGTGTCTCGTGGTGGTGGGGCTGCTGGTGAAGCGGCGTGCGGCGAGGGCGCCGGTGCGGGACATCGGGCACGTCATCTTGATCGCCGGCGTGGCCAGTGCACTGTTCGGGACTTTTTTTCAGGGCTCTTTTTTCGGCAAATCCCTTCTAAAATGGGGATTCCCCCTGAGCCTGGGGCTGGAGCCGATGCGCTTCGAGGGAGGGGACGCCGGCGGCCAGGTAACGAGATACATGTTGCTGGCGGTCGGCGTGGGAGTGGCGCTGATCAGCCTGGGCGCCGTGCTCAATATCATTAACCGCCTGCGACGGGGCGATGTGGCGGAGGGCCTGCTGGGGCGGTTCGGCGTGGTGGGGGTCATGTTCTACTGGGGCGGGCTGGCCTGGATGATCAAGCTCCTGCTCGCCGGATCCGGCAGGAGCGATCCCTGGATCGTATTGCCGGCGATTGCGCTGCCGTTGCTGATACTGATGGCGCATCGGCCGGTCCGGGCGCTCCTGGGCAGAGGAAAGGGTGAAGAGGGCGACTTGATGATGGGCCTGTTCCACGGTCTGATAGAAGGTATGGAAACGGTGATGGTCTACCTGGCCAATACGTTCAGCTTTCTGCGTGTGGCGGCCTTCGCCTTGAGCCATGCGGCGCTGTGCTTTACAATCTTCGTCCTGATCGGGCTTGTGAACGCGCTTCCCGGGGGGATAATCTGGTCTGCTATTGTGTTCGCCATCGGCACGGCGGTCCTGATCGCCCTGGAGGGGTTGATCGTTACCATCCAGATACTGCGGCTTGAGTATTACGAGTTTTTCACCAAGTTCTTCCACGGGCAGGGAGTTCGCTACGACCCGTTCCGGTGGAAGTTAGAAGACAGGTTGGAGAGTTGACAGAAAGCACTTAGCACTGGGGAGGACGTATGAGCATGAAGAGGAAATACATCCAGCATGTCCTGATGTTGACGCTGCTCTTAGCGGCGTTTTGCCTGACCACAGGCGTGGGCCTGGCGGCGGCGTTTGGCCAGGAAGAAGGGACCAGCCGTGAGGCGGGACAACTCGTAGGGCAGCAAACCGCGGTGCGGTGGGATATCTCCGTGGCCATCTCCATAGCCATAGGCGTTCCGTGCCTGGCCGCCGGTTACGCCGTCGGCAAGGTAGGCGCTGCGGCGCTGGGCGCGGCCAGTGAGAAGCCGGAGTTGCTCACCCGGAGCCTGGTGCTTGTCGCACTGGCCGAGGGAATCGCCATCTACGGGCTGTTGGTGGCGGTTCTGCTGTATCTGAAGATGTAAAGGCGGGACACGAAATGGGTTTTTACGTAGTGGCTGACGAGGATACCGTGGCGGGATTCCGTTGCGCTGGCATCCCCGGGGTGGTGGTTGAAGGCCCTTCCGAGGCGGCTGAGGAACTGGAGCGCCTGCGCCAGGAAGGCGGACAGGACATCCTCATTACCACCGAGCAGATCGCCAATTCCATCCGGGACATCGTCCAGGACATCCGCTACGGCGGCGCTTTCCCCCTGATCGTGGAGATTCCCGGGCCGGAGGGTCCCGGTGAGGCGAGCCCTTCCCTGATGAAGATGATCCGGGAAGCTGTAGGTATCCGACTCTGACTGCGGCGGGCGCCATAGATGAGTGAAGAAGACTTGCTCGAACAAGAGATAATGTCCGACGCCCAGAAACGGGTCGAACGGACGATCAAACGCGCGCAAGCGCAAGCCGACGCCGTCCGGCAGGCCGCACGCGAGGAGGCTGAGGCGCATCGCGAAGCCATTATGGAAAAAGCCCGCGTGCGGGCGGAGGAGGAGGCCCGCTCCATCCAGGCCCGCACCGAGCAAGAGCTGGAAAAGGATCAACTCCGCGCCATCCAGGATGTGCTGGGGCATATCCGGGACGAAGCGTGGCGTCGCATCGAACGGCTCCCCGGCGAGGAGCAATACGGAGGGGTGCTCGTGCGCCTGGCCCTAAGGGCCATCGAGAACATGCGTGGCGATAAGTTCCAGATACTGCTCAGCGAAGATGATCGCACCAGGTGGGGCGCGCGGCTCCCGGGCCAGATCGCGGACGCCGTAAAGAGAGAGCGCGGACGCGAGGTCGAAGTCGAACTGTCGGATGAGAAACTGGATGCCCGGGGCGGTCTGGTCGTACGGAGCGCCGACGGAAGGCAGCTCGCCGACCAGACGTTCCCACGTCGCCTGGAGCGCCTGTGGGACCAGTTGCGCGTGGAATTAGCGGGGATGCTGCCTGATTCCTGGGAGCGACACCATGAATGAGATTGACCGGCAGGAAGGCGCCGTGATCCGCGTCAACGGGCCAATCATACACGCGGAGGGCATGGGCCACGTGGGCGCCTTCGAGGTGGTCAAAGTGGGCGCGGACGGCCTGATTGGCGAAGTGCTCAAGCTGGCGGGCGACGTGGCCACCATCCAGGTTTACGAATACACCGGCGGCCTAAAACCCGGAGACGTGGTAAAGGCCACGGGAAGCGCCCTGGCCGTGACTCTGGCGCCCGGACTTCTGGGCAACATCTTCGACGGATTGCAGCGCCCGTTGCGCGTCCTGGCCGAGCGGGACGACGCCTTCCTGCAAGTGGGCGCGCAGGCCGAGCCGCTCGACCCCGATAGACTGTGGCGCTTCGAACCGACCGTTAAGCCGGGAGAGGAACTCCACGAGGGCCAGCCCTTCGCTGTGGTGAAGGAGTCCCCCATTATTGATCACCGGCTCATGGCGCCACCCGGCATGAGCGGGACAGTGAGCGAGATCAAACCCGCCGGCGAGTATACGATCTCGCAGACCCTCTGTGCGCTGGATACGCCGCAGGGGAAACGGCAGCTCACGATGGTCCAGCGCTGGCCGGTGCGCCGGCCACGCCCGAAGGCGGGTCGCAAGACCAGTAACGAAGTTCTCGTGACGGGCCAGAGGGTCATAGACACACTGTTCCCGGTGAGCAAGGGCGGGGTCGCCTGCCTGCCGGGCGATTTCGGCACGGGCAAAACCGTGCTCCAGCAGCAGTTGGCCAAGTGGAGTGACGCAGACATTATCGTCTACGTGGGCTGCGGCGAACGCGGCAACGAGATGGCCGACGTGCTCAGAACTTTCCCTGAGCTTGAAGACCCCAGGACCGGACGAGCCCTGATGGAGCGCACCATCCTGGTGGCCAACACTTCCAACATGCCGGTCGCCGCCCGTGAGGTATCCATCTACACCGGCATCACGCTGGCGGAGTACTACCGTGACATGGGATATGCCGTGGCGCTGATGGCGGACTCGACCAGCCGCTGGGCGGAGGCGCTCCGGGAGGCCAGCAGCCGCCTTGAGGAGATGCCGGCGGAGCAGGGCTACCCGGCCTACCTGTCCGCCCGGTTGGCCCAGTTCTACGAGCGGGCGGGCCTGGTCCGGACCCTGGGCGGCGCCGAGGGCAGCCTGAGCGTGATCGGGGCCGTCAGCCCGCCGGGCGGCGACTTCAGCGAGCCGGTGACCCAGCATACGATGCGCTTCACCCGCTGCCTCTGGGCGCTGGAGCGCAGCCTGGCGCACGCCCGTCACTACCCCGCCGTGAGCTGGACGGACAGCTACAGCCAGTACCTGAGCGACGTGGCGCCGTGGTGGGAGAGCCACGATCCGGACTGGCTCAGCCAGAGGGGGGAGATAGTGGACCTGCTCTCGGAGGAAAGGAACCTTCAGGAGATCGTCAAGCTGGTCGGCCCGGACGTGCTGCCCGACGCTCAGCGACTCACGCTCCTGGTGGCGGACCTGTTCAAGACGGGCTTTCTCCAGCAAGACGCCACGGACCCCGTTGACACGTTCTGTGTGCCTGGCAAACAGGTCAAACTCCTGCGGGCGTTCGTCATGTTCTATCGCCGGGCCAGCGCCATCATCCAACGGGGCGCGCCCATCAGCCGGGTGCGCGAGATGGACGTGACTCAGCGGCTCCGACGCGCCAAGATGCTCGAAGAGAAGGAGCTGGACAATCTGCTCGCAGAACTGGAAGCGCGGATGGATAAACTGGAGCAACAGTACACATGATTCGCGACAATCCAGTCCAATACGTGGGCGTTGATAGGATAGATGAGCCTCTGATTTACCTGTCAGGCGTGCGGGACGTCGGCTACGACGAGACCGTCCAGGTCGCCGATCAACAGGGGAGCTACCGCCCCGGCACAGTGCTGGAGGTGGGCCGGAACCGGGCGGTGGTGCAGGTGCTGGGCGGCACGACCGGGCTTTCCACCTCGCAGACGCGGGTCCGATTCGAGGGCGCCCCCTTCAGCGTCCGCGTGACTGAAGACATGCTCGGCAGGGCCTTCGACGGGCTGGGGCGGCCAATTGACGGCGGGCCGAGCCCCATCGGCGGCGAAGAGCGCGCGGTCAGCGGCGTGCCCATCAACCCCGCCGCCCGGGCCTATCCGACCGATTTCATTCACACGGGCGTCAGCATAATCGACGGCTCCAACAGCCTGATCCGCGGGCAGAAACTGCCCATCTTCAGCGGCAACGGCCTACCGCATCAGCAGCTGACCGCCCAGATCGTCCGGCAGGCCACCATCGCCGAGGCGGAATCCTTCGCGGTTGTGCTGGCGGGCATGGGCATAAAGAACGACGAGGCCGATTACTTCCGCCACAGCTTCGAGGACGCCGGCGCCCTCGGCAAGGTGGCCCTGTTCCTCAGCCCCGCAGACGCGCCGAGCGTCGAGAGAATCCTCACCCCGCAGGTCGCACTGACGCTGGCTGAATACCTGGCCTTCGAGAGGGATATGCACGTCCTGGTCCTGCTGACGGACATGACCAACTACTGCGACGCGCTGCGCGAAATCAGCAGCGCGCGTGACGAGATACCGGCCCGCAAGGGCTACCCGGGACACCTCTACAGCGATCTGGCCGCGATTTACGAGCGCGCGGGCCGCATCAAGGGCGCCGAGGGCTCGATCACGCAGATACCCATCCTGACCATGCCGTCCGACGACATAAGCCATCCCGTGCCGGACCTGACCGGCTACATCACCGAGGGGCAGATAGTGAGCGAGCGAGGTCTGTTCCTGAAGGGCATTTACCCCCCCATTGACGCCCTGGGCAGCCTGTCGCGCCTGATGAAGGACGGCGTGGGAAAGGGCTTCACCCGGGATGACCACATCGCCGTCTCAAACCAGCTCTACGCGGCCTACAGCCGGGTGGAGGACGTGCGCGGGCTCGCCTCCGTCATTGGCGAAGACGAACTGTCCCCGGCGGATCGGCAATTCCTCGAGTTCGGGGATGCCTTCGAGAGGCAATACCTCGCCCAGGGAGAAAACGAAAACCGAACGATCGAGCAGACGCTGGATACGGCCTGGAAGGTGATCAGCATTCTACCCCGAAGCGAGCTGGTTCGACTCAACGACCAGATGTTGGACCAGCATTACAGCCGTCAGGAGCAGGACTGATGCCGGAGATGAACTACACGCCCACGCAAAGGAACTACCTTGAGATCCAGCGTACGCTCAAGCGCGTTCAACAGGGCCACGATCTACTGGAGAAGAAGCGTCAGATACTGGTGAGCGAACTGATGACCAGGGTGGAAGCCGCGCGGCGTATCAAAGAGCAGGTCAACGAAGCCATGCAGAAGGCTTACCGGGCGGAGCGCCGAGCCGCCGCCCGCTGCGGCCTGAGCGAAATGGCGCGGCTCAGCTTCGCGGCGCGAACGGAACCGTCCCTGAGCGTGACCTCGCACTCCGTCATGGGCGTTCCCGTCCCGCGCATCGACTGCAAGCCTCAGAAAATCTCCCTCCAGTTCGGGCTGATGGCCGGGGCAAGCCACGTGGACCAGGTGATGGAGCGATTCCTGGAAGCGGCGCCCCTGGTGGCCGAACTGGCCGAGGTGGATAACGCCGTCTTCCGGCTGGCCCGCGAGGTGCAGCGCACGCGGCGGCGCGTCAACGCCCTTGAAAAGAGCTATATACCGCAGTATAAGAAAGTCCTGAAGTACATCGAAGAGGCGCTCGCAGAGCGCCGCAGGGAGGAGTTCATCGTCCTGCGGAAGGTAAAGTCCAAGCGGCAGGCTCTGATGTCCGGCAAACCCGGGAAGGCCTCCTTCAGCGCGCGGTAGAAAATGGCCAGACAGACGTACTCCACAATTCTGCTCTTCACGGAGGGCAGTGAGGCGGGCATGAAAGCGGCCCGCAACGCCATCAGCCTGGCCGCGGACGAGGGGGCCACCCTCATCTGCGCCGGCATCGTAGACACCAACATGCTCAAGCAACTGCTTCAATACCACATCTTCGTCGAAGAAGAGATGGAGGAATACGACCAGGAACTCGAAGCCTCCTGCCGCAAACAGCTCCACTACGTCACCGAGCTTGCGGAGCAGACCAACGTGACCTGCCGCACCGTGCTGCTGCGGGGCGCCTGCCACAGCGCGCTGCTGCGCCAGCAGCGCGAGAGCAACGCCGACCTGCTGGTGATGGGCGCGTTCCGGGCCAGCACCACGCGGCGAGACCTGCTCGCCCATGAGAAACAGCTCGTAATCGACGAAGTCCCCTGCCACGTCCTGCTGGTGCGCTGACGCGACTCCTCCACTCTGGAGTGATTGACCATGAAAGACGAAGGACTGGAACTGTTGATGACCAGGCGCAGCATTCGTAACTACACGGATGGGCCCGTCACGGACGACGAAGTCCGCCAGATGCTCGACGCCGCAATGGCCGCTCCATCCGCAGGCAACCAGCAGCCGTGGCATTTCGTGGTGATCCGCGACCGCCAGATTATGGGCCGCATCATGGAGGCGCACCCATATTCGCAGATGCTCTCGGGCGCGCAGGTATGCGTCGCGGTGCTGGCGGAGCTCGCCCTGGAGAGACACAAAGGCTACTGGGTCCAGGACTGCTCCGCGGCCACGCAGAACCTGCTGCTCGCCGCGCACGCGCTCGGCCTGGGCGCCGTCTGGCTTGGCGTCTACCCGACGGGCGATCGCGAAAGAGACATCAAGGATATCCTGGGCCTGCCGGAAGGGGTCCGTTGTCTCTGCCTGGTTTCCATCGGCCGCCCGGCCCGTCCCTCCGGCCGGGCGGATCGCTACGATGAGAGCCGCGTCCACCAGGAAAAGTGGTAGGGCTCAGAGAGCGATCACCAGGACAACGACGAGAAGGAGCGCCATAAGCGCAATGGCCAGCGCCCAGACGGCCAGCCCCCCACCCCCGGCGGCGTCCCGGCCGAACTCCCGGCGAATGAAGTCCTCGTAGTCGAACTCGTCGTCTTTGCTGTAGCCGGTGGGAATCCCGGCGCCCCACTTGCCGGCGTCCTCCGCCCAGCCGGTCAGTTCGTCGGAACCGCACTGCGGGCACACGCGGGCGTCCCAGGCCACCTCCGCCCCACAGTGTGGGCAGATGAAATAATCGTCGTCCGGCTCCCGGCCTCTGGGGCCCATAGCTCTTCCCGCAGATAATTCAGCCGCGCCAATCACGCTGTTCCATCATAACTACGCGGCCACGGCGCCGCAACAGGTAAATCCGAACTTGAAGCGTCTCGGATTGCCCCCGTCGCCTTGACAGGATGAGCCCGCCGGGATATAGTTAAGCGAGCCATGGGGGTCGCACTCGCCGTGGCTTTCCATAACACAAATCACGGGCGGCTGCGCCGGCCCCCGGGTTTGCTTTGTTTCTCGATAGTCCGCATTGTCGCACTGTTCGCTTCTGTTACAGGAGGATGTAAGTTCACATGCCTATTACCGTCGGTATTAACGGATTTGGAAGGATAGGACGTCTGGTGTTTCGGGCCTTGATGGAACGGGACAACTTTGAGGTGAAGGCGGTCAACGACCTGGCCGACGCCGAGGACCTGGCCTACCTCTTGAGACACGACACCGTCCACGGAGCTTATCCCGGCGAGGTCCAAGTCGATGGGGACACTCTCGTAGTGGACGGCGCCCGGGTGCCCGTGCTCAGCGAGCGGGACCCCGCAAAGCTGCCCTGGGCCGAGATGGGCGTTTACTTCGCGGTCGAGTCCACCGGCATCTTCCGCTCCCGCAGCGGCGAGCGAGGCGGCTACGGCGACCACCTCAAAGCCGGCGCCCGGAAAGTCCTGCTCACCGTGCCCGCCAAAGACGAGGTGGACGCGACCATCGTCCTGGGCGTCAACGACGAGATGCTCAGCCCCGACGACACCTGCATCTCGAACGCCTCCTGCACCACCAATTGCCTCGGGCCGGTGGCCAAGGTGCTAAACGATAACTTCTCGATCATCTGCGGGACAATGACGACCGTGCACGGCTACACCGGCGACCAGAGACCCGTGGACCAGATCCACAAGAATCCCGCCCGCGGACGCGCCGCCGCAGCCAACATCATCCCCACCTCCACCGGCGCGGCAAAGGCCATCGGCAAGGCCATCCCGGCGCTCGCGGGCATCATGGACGGCATGGCTCTGCGCGTGCCGGTGCCCGACGGCTCCGTGGTGGACCTAGTGGCGGAGTGCGAAAGGGACGCCACCGTCGAGGCCGTCAACGCCGCCATGAAAGAGGCCGCCGAGGGCGAGCTGAAGGGCATAATGAAATACAGCGACGAGCCGCTCGTCAGCAGCGACTGCGTGGGCGACCCGCACAGCGCCATCTTCTGCGCCGTCAACACCATAGTGGTCAGTAAGAAGTTGGTGAAGGTAATCGCCCTCTACGACAACGAATGGGGCTACTCCAACCGCGTCGTGGACCTTATGGACAAGGCCGCCGCCCTGTAGGCGAGTCGCCTCACACCGGCGCGCAGAGCTGGACCGGGGCGCTCCCTTCAAGGGGGGAAGCGCCCCGCTTCTTCAGTCCGTAGCGAGGCGCCAGCCCGGCGAAACCTTAGAGGAAAACAATGAAGACCATCCGTGACCTGGCCGAGCAGTTGCGCGGCAAGAACGTGCTGATGCGCGTGGATTTCAACCTCCCGCTCGACAAGAAGACGGGCGAGATAACCAATGACCTGCGCATTCGCAGGGCGATGCCCACCATCGAACTGGCCCGCGAGCGCGGCGCCAGGGTGATCCTGCTCAGCCACCTGGGCAGGCCCAAGGGGGAACGCGTCCCCCGGCTCAGCCTCCGGAAAGTGGCCGTGCGCCTGGGAGAGTTGATCGGCGCCGAAGTGGGCTTCGTCCCCGACTGCATCGGCCCACAGGTCAGCGAAGCCGTCCGGAAGATGCAAGACGGCGACCTGCTCATGCTGGAGAACACCCGCTTCCACCCCGGCGAGAAGGCGAACGATCCAGACTTCGCCCGGCAGCTCGCGCGGCCCGCCGACATCTTCATCAACGACGCTTTCGGCACGGCTCACCGCGCAGACGCCTCCACCGTAGGGGTGGCCGACTACCTGCCCGCCGCCGCCGGGCTGCTCATCGAGAAGGAGGTCAATTACCTGTCCCGCGCCACCAGCGCTTCGGAGCATCCCTACGTGGCGATCATGGGCGGCGCAAAAGTCTCCGACAAGATCGAGGTCATCCGCAACCTGCTCGACAAGGTGGACGTCCTCCTGATCGGCGGCGCCATGGCCTATACCTTCCTGAAACAACAGGGTGTCGGCGTCGGCGCCTCCCTGGTGGAGGATGACCGGCTGGACGTGGCGGCCCGGCTGCTCCGGCAGGCCGACGGCAAGATCATCCTCCCCGTGGATCACGTCTGCGGAAAGGAAATCGCCCCCGATACGCAGGCGAAAACCTTCCAGGACGAAATCCCCGACGGCTGGATCGGACTTGACATTGGCCCGCGGACGGCCGCATCCTACGCGGAAAGAATCCGAAACGCGGCCCTCGTGACCTGGAACGGCCCGGTGGGATACTTCGAGATCGAGAAGTTCTCCGAAGGGACCAGGGCGATCGCCCGGGCCATGGCCGGCTCCTCCGCCGACACCATCATCGGCGGCGGCGAGACCGCCGAGGCGGTTGAGGCGCTGGGCCTGGACGGGCGGATGTCCCACGTCTCGACGGGCGGCGGCGCCTGCCTCAGCTTCCTGGGCGGCGAAGAGCTGCCCGGCATCGCGGCGTTAGAATAGGTGACACCCGATGGGGATCAAGATCGCGCCCTGCGTCCTGGACGCCGACCTGACTCGCCTCCGTGAGTCCATAGCCGAAGTCGAGGAGGCCGGAGCCGACGTTCTGCACGTGGACGCGGCGGATGGGCACTTCGCGGCCAATCTGATGGCCGGCCTCTCATTGACGCGGGCCATCGCCGAGTGCGCCACCGTTCCGGTGGGCGTGCATCTGATGATAACTGACCCTCTGCGCTACGCCCCCGCCTACGTTGACGCCGGCGCGCAGGTGGTGATCTTCCACGCAGAGACTGTGGACGACCTGCCGGACGCAGTCAACCAGATAAAGACCTCGGGCGTCCGGGTGGGAGTCGCTCTGAATCCCGACACGCCGCCGCAGGTCCTGGCGCCCGTTGTGGGGCGGCTCGACTGCGTGGTGGTCATGACCGTAGAGCCCGGGTTCAGCGGACAGGGATTCATAGAAAAGCCCTGTCGCAAAATCCCCGTATTGCGCCGGACCTTCGGATCGGGTATAGATATCTACGTGGACGGCGGCGTCGGCCCGGAGACGGCGCCGATCGTCGTCGGTTACGGAGCGAACGTGCTTGCGGCGGCGTCGGCTATCTTCCGCGCGGACCAGCCCCCGGGGAAAGCTCTTCGGCGGCTCAGGCGGGCCGCCGAAAGAGGAATTATGAAGAGTTCCGACACTTAACTCTATGACGAATGCGACATGCTGCGAGCCGGAAGAAAGAAAAAGGATATGCCCAGCGGCCTCTTCGTTAAGTGCGGCGGCTGCGGCGAGATGGTCTATTGGAAGAGCGCCGAGCAACTGCTCCAGATATGCCCCGAATGCGGCTATCATTTCCGTATCAACGCCTGGGAGCGCATCGGCCTGCACACCGATGAGGGGTCATTCGAGGAAGTGGACGCGCAGCTCACCTCCTGCGATCCGCTGAACTTCGTGGCGAACAAGGCCTACAGCGACGCGCTGGAGAGTGACCGGGAGAAGACGGGGCTGAACGAGGCGATAGTCTGCGGGACGTGCCGCATAGAGGGTCGCCCGGCCGCTTTCGCTGCGATGGACTTCCGCTTCCGTGGGGCGAGCATGGGAAGTGCGGTGGGGGAGAAGTTCGTCCGCCTTGTGGAACTGGCCATGGAGCAAGAGCTTCCCCTTGTCACCATAGCGGCATCGGGCGGGGCTCGAATGCAGGAAAGCGCGCTGTCCCTGATGCAGATGGCGAAGACCTGCGCCGCCCTTCACCGGCTCAGCGGGCGCGGACTTCCATACATCAGCGTCTTGACACATCCCACCACCGGGGGAGTGACGGCCAGTTGGGCTTCCGTGGGGGACGTGATACTGGCCGAGCCCGGGGCGCTGATCGGCTTTGCGGGCCGTCGCGTCATCGAGCAGACCATCAACCATGAACTGCCACCGGATTTCCAAACGGCGGAGTTTCTGCTGGATCACGGGTTCCTCGACATGATCGTCAAGCGCGGGGAGATCAAATCCACCCTCGCCAGGCTGATTGACTACCTGAGCTGAGCCATCTGGGATTGCTGCGTCGGGGGTTTCCACCACTGAGGCACGGAGAACACGGAGAAGGACAAAGAATAAACCGCAACGACACGACGGACACGGCGTTAGCCCGGATATTTAACGAGCATTTTCCGGATTCGTCTGCAACTCTTTACAGGGAAAGGAGTTCCGCCTCGAAAGGCACGCGATGAAAAATGACACGCTGTTGGCGCCCGGCGAGGCGATTTTGCTCTCAGGCAAGCCCGCACAAGCTAGCTTGCGCAGGCGTGCCCATAGGCGCGTCGAGGATAGGCGAGTGCGCAGGGCGCAGCATGGGGGTAAGAGCGCCCGCTGGACGGGAAAGGCTCGTGAAATATCCGGGTTAGGAACGGAAAGCGCAGAATCGCGAATTCTGACGTCGGCGTAATCTGTGGATGACTTCCCCTGAACCTTTTTTTCGTTTCCCCTTCATCCTTTTGCCTTCTTCCTTTGCTCCGTGCCCTCTGTGTCTGCATGGTGAGAGGCGCGTGACGGGTTATCCGCAGTGGCAGGACATTCCCCCCGTTACCGCTAAGTCTGGAGGCGCAAGACAGGCATGAAGAAACATCTCAAAATCTTTGTCAACGGCATCGTCGTCGTGGCGCCGGCGATCATTACCATTTACGCGGTCGTCGCCGGGGCGGTCTGGCTGGACAGCCACATCCGCTTGCTGCTCCAGCATGTGTGGCCCAGCCCCTTTCCCGGCCTGGGCATCCTGCTCAGCGTGGCGGGGATTTACATGGTGGGGCTTCTGGCGCGGACCTGGCTCTTGCGCTTGCCGCTGCGCGCCGCCGAGTCCATCGTGGAGCGCATCCCGCTGGTCAAGAGCCTCTACTCCGCCATCAAGGACATGCTGCAGTTCCTCGGCGGCGGGAATGCCAAGTCCAGGGGCAAGCCGTGCATGTTGAAAGACCCCGAGGGCGACCTCTGCATGCTCGGACTCGTCACCCAACAGGATGCGGAGAGGTTCCTCTCGGAGAGCCGCGACATGGTAGGAGTCTACTTGCCGATGAGCTATCAGCTCGGAGGCTTCACCGTATACGTCCCCAGAGAACGGGTCGAGGAACTGAAGGGCGTCAGCGTCGAGCAACTGCTGAAGCTGTGCCTGACGGCCGGCGTGGGCTCGCCCGAGGAACAGGAATCTCTCAAGGAGGAGTAAAGTGAACCTTACGGAAGTCGAGTACACACGCAACCTGGATGCCACGCTGCGGCAGATGGCCGAGACCGGCCTCCTGCTCTCCAGCATGGCGCCCGAACAGCCCCCGAAGCCCAACGTCATGACCATCGGCTGGGGGAACGTGGGCATACTGTGGGGCAGACCGGTCTTCACCGTCTACGTGCGCCCCTCCCGCTTCACCTTCGGCTGCATCGAGGCCAGCGATGAGTTTGTGGTCAGCGTGCCCACCGAACAGATGAGGGACGTCTGCATGGAGGCCGGCAGCCTCTCGGGCCGCGACGTGGACAAGTTCGCGCGCCTCGGACTGACGGCCCTGGAGGCGGCAAAGGTCGGCGCCCCGCTCATCGCCGAATGCGTCCGCCATTACGAATGCCGCGTCATTCACTGCAACGACGTGGTTGACGCCGAAATAGACCCCGCCGCAAGGGCGGACTTCTACCCGGAGGGCAACCTGCACCGGATCTACTACGGCCAGATACTGCGCGTTACGGAGAAAGAATGAAAGGATGTGGCGCGAGGCGCGGCCCCGCGCGCAGACGCGCAAAGTCCGCCCGCCCCCGGCGGGAACACGAACGGCTGAAAGACCAGGACAGATGAAATACAAGCCAACGATAATCCTTCTGCTTGTGGTCGCCGTGCTGGGCGCCATCGCCTATTCCCTCTCAAAGCAGCCCACTTCCGAGGAACTGCGCAAGAAACGCGCCCGCCTCCTGCCCGAACTGGCGGAAGGCCCGGTGGACAGGATAGTCCTCGCCGACGGCCGGCAAAGAATCGTCTGCCTGCGCGCCGCGGACGACTCCTGGCGCATAGACAGCCCAATCAAGACACGAGCCGACAATTGGGAAGTCCAGGAGATAGTCCGCCAGTTCGAGACCGTTCAGTCCTCTTTTTCCGTCTTCCCGCGGAAAGGCCTGAAACTCGACCTGGCGCGCTACGGTCTGGACGATCCGGCCCGCCGCATTACGTTCCACGCACAGGATACGGACAAACAATGGACCGTCCTGTTGGGAGGGCCGTCCGGGGCGGGCGATTCCGTCTACGTGGCCCTGGAGGGGCAGGAAGGCGTTTTCGCAATCCCCAAAGGCGTCGTCAGCCGGGCCGAGGTCACGGTTCCCGAGCTGCGGAGCAAGCGCATTGCGCCCCGCATCAGCGGGGACCAGTTGAGACGCCTGTCGGTGGAGGCCGCCGAGTTCGAAGGCGATGCCGCCTTTCAGGTGGAAGCCCAGGAGGTGGGCGCCGCCTGGGAGATTACAAGGCCGTTCCGCGACCTGGCCGACCGGGACCAGATAGAAAACCTGGCCGCCGAACTTTACAATCACAGGCTCTCCGAGGACGACTTCGTCAGCGACGACCCCGCACAGGCCCCCGACTACGGGCTGGAGAGCCCGGCGCTGACTCTCTCCATCCAGGGCGATGGGGAGAGCCAGACCATCCTCTGTGGCGTGAAGGGCGCGGGCGAGAGCGCCGCCTTTTTCGCCATGGAAAAGGGCGAGGGGGCGATCGTCAGGATTTCCCGCTCGCTCTTCGAGTCTTTGCGCAAGGGCCCGGGCGATCTGCGTATGAGAAGTCTGGTGGCAGCCCCCGCCACGGACGTAAAACAGCTACAGTTGAAACGTCCCGAGGGCGACGTCGTAGTGAGCGAGGAGGGCGGCGCCTGGCACATCCAGGGCGCCCCGCGCGCCGACGCAGACCCCTCCCTCATGGACCAAATACTGAGCGACCTGGCCTCCGCCGAGATCAAATCCTTCGTGGACGATCGGCCGGCAGACCTGGCGCCCTACGGGCTGGACGATAAAACTCGCATCCTCCTGAGCCTGGAAGGCAAAGACGGGAAGACACTCGCCGCGATCGCCTTTGGCCGTGCGGCAGGCGACGGCGCCGTCTACGCGCAGCGCGTGGGTTACCCACCGGTGCTGCGCGTTCCGCAAAAGCGCTACTACGAGCCCTTCAACCGCGGGCGGATCGCTTTTCTGGACCGGCAGGCGCTCGACGAGAGGCCGGAGGCCGCAGTGCGGCTGCGCCTGCGCCGCGGCGGCGAAGAGATCGCCTGTGCCCGCAAAGAGAAGGGGCCGGGCTGGCGCCTCACCGAACCGGCCGGGGGCCCGGCCGACGAGGAGGCGGCCAATCGCATCGTTGACGCCTTCAGCCTGCTGAGGGTCGCCGCCTACGCTGCCCTCAAAGCCGACAGCCCTGCCCGTTACGGGCTGGCCCACCCGTACGCCTCTCTCGAAGTCGCCTATCGCACCGGGGGGGAAGACGCCCCCGAGCGAGTGCGCACGCTCTCGATCGGCCGGGCCACTTCCGAGCCCGCCGAAGGGCGCTACGCCACTCTCGACGGCGATAATCGGGTCTTCGTCCTGAGCGACGCGAAGGTGGAGACGCTCCTTCGGAACCCGGCGGACAAGACCGTGTGCAAGGCCGAGGACGTCACCGCACTCGCCTTCCGGCGCCGAGGAGAAGAAACGGCGCGTTTCCACCTCAACGCGGACAATGGAACATGGCTGAGCGGCGATGGCGCGCCTGCCCCGGAAGCGACGGGCAAGGCGCTGGATGGGATTCGCTCCCTGCTGGAGAACTTCCAGGCCGCCGGCGTGGCCGCATACGATGCGAAGAGGCCGGACCGCTACGGCTTCGACGACCCATTCCTCGTGGTAGAGATAGAAACGCGGACAGTGTTGGGCAAGAAGATCGTCGTCGGGGGGAAGTGCGAGGGAGGACGCTTCGTTGACGGCCCCGCCACTGACTACATCCTGATAATCACCCCGGAGCAGGCGCAAGACCTCGCCGCCCCCCTGCCCCCGGCGCAGAAAGGAGAAAAGCTCCGTAAGCGTCCAGGCGCCCGGCCTAAAAGAGCCGCCCGATGATCCGGGCCGCTTCGAGGAGGTCCGCGACAACGAAGTCCGGACCCAGGTCCGACCTGTTCGCTTCTTCCGAACCGTAGCCTGTCTTCACCAGAAAAGTAGTCGCCCGAATGCGCCGGCCCATCTGAATGTCGCAGGCCTTGTCCCCGATGACAAAGGCGTCGGCCGGCTCAAAGCCGAGCTCTTCTGCCGCTCGCATTACGAGGCCCGTTCTGGGTTTGCGGCAATCGCAGCCGTCTTCAGGGGTGTGGGGGCAGAAATAGATGCCGTCCAGGGCGACGCCTGCCCGCGACAGAAGCTGGCGGAGCCGCTGATGTATCTGGTCCAGGCGTTCGACGTCGAAGAGCCCCCGTCCTATGCCCGACTGGTTCGTGACCAGCACAAGTCCCAGGCCCATCTCGCTCATTTCGCGCAGGCCGCGGGAGGCATTCGGCAACAGCTCGACCTTGTCCGGCTCCGACAGGTAATGGCCTTCTTTCGTGATCGTCCCGTCGCGATCGAGCAGCGCGAACCGCCGGCCCATCCTCAGCTCCTTCCAACTCGATGCCCGCCGGACACAACCCTGGCGCTCGCTGATTCGTCATACCCGGCCCAGCAGCAGGCGCAGAGTTCGAAATCAGGCAGGCCGATCGCTTCCATCATCTCCTCCAGCGTGAGATAGGTCAAACTGGTGCAGCCCAGATACTTACGGATCCACTCGACCATGCGCCCGTGCTTCTCGCTGCTCGCATCCAGGTATTCGGAGATATCTTCAGGCGCGCCGTCTTCCAGCGCGGCGATGGCCCTGCGGGCGGCCAGCTCCTCCGTGGAGCGGGTGGACAGGTTGTATCGGCAGGGGAACATCAGCGGCGGACAGGCCACCCGGATGTGCACCTCTTCGGCGCCCGCGTCCCAGAGCTTCTGGATGGTCAGATTCTTCAGCTGCGTGCCGCGCACAATGGAGTCTTCGCACACGATGAGGCGGCTGCCCCGGCAGATGTCCTCGATGGGCATGAGCTTCATCTTTGCGATCTGATCGCGCACCTCCTGCGAGGGCGGAGTGTAGCTTCTTCCGTAGCCGGCGGAGTATTTGACGAGCGGACGGCGGAAGGGAAGTCCGCTTTCCATGGCGTAGCCGATGGCATGTCCCGTGCCGCTGTCCGGCACGCCGCAGACCAGGTCAGCCTCCACAGAATCCTTGCGGGCCAGGGCCTGCCCGCACCGCTCCCTGACCTGCTCCGCCGAGACGCCCTCGTAGCTGGACGCGGGATAGCCGGTGTAGATCCAGAGGAAGGAGCATATGCTCTTGCCGGCGTCCCGTCCGCCGACAAGGTCCCGCACGCCTCCGCTGTCGAAGAAAACCATCTCCCCCGCCTGGAGCTGTTTCTCGACCTCGATCCCCAGGTTGGGGAAGGCGCAGGTCTCACTGGCCGCCGCCACCACGCCATCCTTGGTCCCCAGCGCGAGGGGAAATCTGCTGTGGTGGTCACAGGCGGCGTAGATGCCCTCTTCCGTCATGAGCAGCAGGGAGATCGAGCCCTCAATCCTGTCAAAGACATTCTCGATGCCTCTGACGATGTCCTCGGCCTGAACGATCAGATTGGCAATCAGCTCCGTCTGGTTGAGCCTGCCGTTGAGTATCTCGCTGAAGGTTACGCCCTGCGCGACAAGGCGCCGGCTCAACTCGCCCCCGTTAGTGATCAGCCCTGTGGTAACCAGTGCGAAGGCGCCGAACCGGCTCTCGACAACGATGGGTTGGGGGTCAAAATCGCTGATGACGCCCACCCCCATTTCGCCCGCATACTTGTGGGCGAACCCGTCAAAAAGATTCTTGAACTGCCCGTGGGCGATCCGATGGATTTCCCGATGGATACGGACGCCCCGGATGGCCAACCCCCCGAATTCCGTGCCCAAGTGCGAATGGTAATCCGTCCCGTAGAACAACTCTTCCATGCAATTGCCGCGCGAGGCCACTGCGAAGATACCGCTCATCTTTTTCTCCCGCTTGCGCTCGGTTCACCACCTTGCAAGCACTTATCTTAGCAGATAACGGGAACCTTTCCAATCCAGAGCCGGCGCTTTGCGCTCGCAACGCTCGACCCGGTAGAATCCCCGATGCCGATCTTTCTTGTTTTCCAGGGAGGCTCGATCCATGAGCGAGATGACTTCTCACGAGCGCTTCAGCCGCATGTACGAGCATCGCGAGGCCGATCGCGTGCCGATAATTGACGAGCCCTGGGCCGCCACGCTCGAGCGCTGGCGCCGCGAAGGCCTGCCCGAAGACACCGACTGGACCGATTTCTTCGGCGTGGACAAGACGGCGCTGATTGCCGTGGACAACAGCCCGCGTTACGAATGCAAAGTCCTGGAGGAAACGGACGACTACATCGTAGAAACAACCTGCTGGGGATTGACGGTCAAGAACTGGAAGCACGCGGCGTCCACTCCCCAGTTCCTCGATTACACTATCCGCGATCCCGACTCCTGGCGGGAAGCGAAGGCGCGGATGACGCCCACGCGGGACAGGATCCCATGGGCGACGTTGGAGAAGAACTACGCGACTTGGCGGGAGCGGGGCTACTGGCTCTCGGCGAGACTCTGGTTCGGCTTCGACGTGACCCATTCCTGGGCTGTGGGGACTGAACGGATGCTGATGGCGCTGATTGACAATCCGGACTGGTGCGCGGACATGTTCAACACCTACCTGGACGTGAACCTGGCGCTGCTGGAGATCCTTCTAGAAGAGGGCTACACGTTCGATTGCGCGACCTGGCCGGACGACATGGGTTACAAGGGACACCAGTTCTTCTCGATGCAAACTTACCGCGATCTGCTCAAACCGGTGCAGCGGCGCGCCATCGAGTGGGCGCATGCGCACGGCATGAAAGCGCACCTGCATTCCTGCGGAGACGTGCGCCCGCTGGTACCGGAGCTTATCGAGATGGGCCTTGACGCGCTCAACCCTCTGGAGGTAAAGGCCGGCATGGACACCCTCTGGCTGAAACAGACCTACGGGGACGACCTGGTGCTGCACGGCGGCATCAACGCTGTCCTGTGGGACAAGCCGGAGGCCATCCAGGCGGAAATCCTGCAGAAGACGCCCGCGCTGAAGAAGGGCGGCGGGTACATTTTCTCTTCGGATCACTCCGTGCCCTCAAGCGTGAGCCTCGAGCAATTCCGCAGCATCGTGAACCTTGCCAAATCCGCAGGAAGCTATTGACGGACGGCTGCGCGAGCGCTTGAGCCGCTGCGCCTGCCCCTTGTTCAACAAAGCCCCCCCGGCGCAAAAAACTCTGTTGCGACGGCCCAATGCATCGGTATAATTCTTATATTATAAGGGACGATGTGTGTCGGCGCACATAAGGGAAGGGGAGGGAGATGCTGATAGAGCATTTCCAGTCGGGGCGCATCATCGTTGACGGCAGGGCCTACACCAGTGACGTCATTCTGTGGCCGGAAGGCGTGGACGACTCCTGGTGGCGCGTGGAAAACCATCAGGTCTGCCCGGAAGACCTGGAGCCGATCCTCAACAAGAACCCGGACGTGGTCATCCTGGGCGCCGGTTCGTCCGGCGCGATGACGGTTGCGGAGGAAGCCCTGAGCCGCTTGCGGGAGTTCTGTGCGCAGGTGCACGTCGAAAAGACCGAATCGGCGTGCGCTCTCTACAACGAACTGGCGGGCGGGCCGGACAGAGTGGTGGCAGCGCTCCACCTGTCCTGCTGAGTCGGTTTCAGGCCGCCGGTATCGAGCCGGTAATCTGGCGGCACGCCTGCAAATACTTCTCGGTGGTCCTGCGGACGACGTCAACCGGCAGTTGCGGCGCCGGCGGCCGGTGGTCCCAGCCCGATTCGTCCAGCCAGTCGCGCACGAACTGTTTGTCGAAGGAGGGCTGCGCGCCTCCCGGCCGGTAGGTCTCGGCGGGCCAGAAGCGGGACGAGTCCGGCGTCAGGACTTCGTCTATCAGCGTCAGCTCGCCCTCGACGAGTCCCCACTCGAATTTCGTGTCGCTGATGATAACCCCCCGCCCCGCCGCATATGAGGCGGCCCTCTCGTAGAGCGCTGCGGAGCGGCGCCGCACCTCCCGCGCCAGCTGCGCGCCGATGAGCTCCTCCATCGCGTCAAAAGAGATATTCTCGTCGTGTCCGCTCTGCGCCTTGGTGGCCGGGGTGAAAATCGGCTCGGCAAGCTTCTCGCACTCCCGCAGGCCGTCCGGCAACGCGATGCCGCAGATGGCGCCCTCCCGCTGATAATCGCGCCATGCGGAGCCGGCCAGATATCCGCGCACCACGCACTCGACGGGCAGCACGTCGGCCCGCGCCACCAGCATGGCGCGCCCGCGCAGGAGCGCCCTGTGGGGCGCCACCCGGGGGCCCATTTCCCCGACGTCGGTGGTGATCAAATGATTGCGCGTAATGTCCGACAGGCGCCCGAGCCAGAACTCGGTCAGGTGGGTCAGCGCCTTGCCCTTCCAGGGGATCGCGGTGGGCAGCACGGAATCGTAGGCGCTGATGCGGTCGGTGGTTACGATAAGGAGGCGCGAGCCCAGCGCGTACATATCTCGCACCTTTCCCCGGTTGACCAGCTCAAGCCCTTCGAGCTGGGTTTTCACTACCGGCTCAGGCTGGCTCATGTTTCCGCTCCTTCGGCGTCATCCACCCCCGCGGGATATTCTTCATTCTGTGGCCCGACGGCGACGACTCCGCTGACAACGTCCCCTTCATTAGTGCTGACGATGCGCACGCCCTGCGTCCTGCGCCCGATGCAACGGATGGCGCTCACGGGGGTGCGGACAGTCTTACCCTTCTCAGTTACCACGATGAGTTCCTGATCGTCGCTCACCTCGCGCATGGCGACCACGAGGCCGTTGCGCTCGGTGGTCCTGATGTCCAGCCGCCCGCGGCCCCCCCGTCTCTGGCGGGGGTATTCCTTCAGTTCGGTCCGCTTGCCGTATCCTTTCTCGCAGAGGGTCAGCAGTCTGGCGCCCTCCCGGACCAGGGCCATGTCCACCACCTCGTCCCCGCGATCGAGGCGGATGCCGCGCACGCCGCCGGCCCCCCGCCCCATTGTGCGCACGTCTTTCTCATGGAAGCGGATGGCGTAGCCTCTGCGCGTGCCAAGCATCACCTCGTCGTCTCCAGTGGTCTTGCGCACTCCGATCAGCCGGTCGCCCGGGGCCAGGTCGAGAGCGATAATACCCCCGCTGCCCCGCTTGCCGAAGGCGTCCAGCCGGGTCTTCTTTACCTTTCCCCGGCGGGTGGCCATCAGCAGGTAGCCCTCCTGCTCGAACTCGGAGACCGGGATGACGCCGGTGATGGTTTCGTCCTCCCCGAGCTGGAGCACGTTGACCAGGGCCCGCCCTCGGGCGGTGCGCTGCATCTCGGGGACCATGAATACCTTCAGCCAGTACACCAGACCCCGGTCGGTGAAGAACAACATATAATCGTGCGTGGATGCCAGGAAGATGTGGTTGACGACATCCTGATCCATCAGGTCGGCGCCGATAACGCCCTTGCCGCCGCGCGCCTGCGCGCGGAAGGAATCCGGCGTAAGGCGCTTGACATATCCCCGGTCACTGATGGTCACGAGCACTCTCTCCTCGGGGATGAGGTCTTCTCGCTCCAGGATCGCGGCGTCCTCCGAGATACTGGTTCGTCGCTCATCGCCGTACTTGTTCCGCACGTCCAGCAAGTCTTCGCGAATAATGGCTTCGACTTTGCCGCGGTCGGCCAGAATCCCCTTGTATTCTGCGATCTTGAGCGTCAGATCCTCAAGTTCCTTTTCAATTCTGAGCTGTTCCAGCCCGACCAGGCTGCGCAGTCGCATGCCGACGATCGCGTCCACCTGCGGCTCCGTCAGCTCGTAGCGTCGCATCAAGCGCTCGCGGGCTTCCTGGACGTTTTCACTGCTGCGGATGATCTCGATTACGTCGTCAATGTTGATCAGGGCTATCTGGAGTCCCTCGACGATGTGCAGGCGCTCCTCGGCGCGCTCGAGCAAGTGTTCTGTGCGCCGGCGAATAACTACGACGCGGTGCTCCAGGTATAACTCGATCATCCGCTTGATGCTCAGGGTTTCCGGGCGGCCGTCCACGATGGCGATCAGGATAATGCTGACGGTCGTCTGGAGCTGCGTGCTTCGCCAGAGCTGGTTGAGCGCCACCTCCGCGTCGGCGCCGCTTTTCATCTCTATGACGATTCGCGTGCCCGACTTATCGCTCTCATTGCGCACGTCCTGCACGTCCTGGACCCGGCCGGCCTGGACGGCGGCGGCGATCCCTTCCATCAGGGCGTCGCGATTCGAGCGGTAGGGCGCCTCGGTGACCACGATATTGCGCCGCCCGTCGCGTAGCTCCTCGAACCTGGTTCGCGCCCGCAGGATAACTGTCCCGCGCCCGGTGGCGTAGCCGTCGTATATCCCCTGCCTGCCGCATAGGATGCCTCCCGTGGGGAAATCGGGCCCCGGCACTATCCTCATCAGTTCCCGTATCGAAATCTCCGGGTTGTCCATTACGGCTATGGCGGCGTCGCAGATTTCCCGCAGGTTATGCGGCGGGATGCTGGTGGACATTCCGACGGCGATGCCGGTGGCCCCGTTCACCAGCAGGTTCGGCAGGCGGGCGGGCAGAACGACGGGCTCCTGGCGCGTGCCGTCGTAGTTCTCCGCGAGGGTGACCGTGTCCAGCTCGAGGTCGCGCAGCATCTCCATGCCGCTCGCGGTGAGGCGGGCCTCGGTGTAGCGCTGGGCGGCGGGCGGGTCCCCGTCCATGGAGCCGAAGTTGCCCTGGCTGTCAACGTGCGGGTAGCGGGTGCTGAAAGGCTGGGCCATGCGCACCAGGGCGTCATAGATAGCCCCTTCGCCGTGGGGGTGGTAATTGCCGTGCACGTCCCCGACGATCTTGCCGCACTTGCGCGTCTGGGCGCGGGGGCCCAGGTTCAGTTCGTTCATGGCGACCAGGATGCGACGCTGCACGGGCTTGAGCCCGTCCCGCACGTCGGGCAGGGCGCGGCTGACTATTACGCTCATCGCGAACGTCAGGTACGCATCCTTCATCTCGTCTTCGATCAGTAGCTCGCTAATCTGTCCGGCTTCCTGGGCCATAACGTTCCTGCTTTGCTCTCTGCTGAAGGCTCCTTCCGCTGATTTATCCTGGTGCGCGGCGGCCGCGCCTACACGTCAAGGTTCCTCACGTCGAGGGCATGCCGTTCTATGAACTCCCGGCGTGACTGCACGTCTTTGCCGGCGAGGATGCTGAAGCATCGGTCTGCGTTCACGGCGTCGCCTATCGCCACGCGGACGAGCCGTCGGCTCCCGGGGTTCAGGGTGGTCTCGGCCAACTCGGAGGCGTCCATCTCGCCCAGGCCCTTGTAGCGTTGGATTGTGAGCCCCTCCCGCCCGAGCTGCCCCACGGCCGGGACCAGCTCCAGAAGCGAGGCGTATTTCTGTTCGCTCCCGTTGACCTGAATGCAGAAGGGCGGCTTCTCGGCGGCCTCTCTCGTCTCGTAGAGGTATTCGATCGGTATCCCGTATCCTTCTATCGCCTTTACGGCTGCGGCGACCCGCGAGGCGTCTTCAATGCGTACCGGGCGCACGCTGTTACGCAGGTCCTCCGGCTCCGAGAAGCCCATGTCGTCCAGCTCTATCATCTGCAGGTCTTCGTCTCGCGTGGCGAGTTCGGCCCGCAGGGACCGGATGAACTCGTCATACGCGTCCTCGGAGTAGAAGAGGTGCTCCTGCTCGTTATACTCTCCGTCCACGTGCACGACGCGGTAGCGGGCGAACTGCGGCTCATGGTCCTTGCGCCGGGCTTGCAGATAGCGCCTGAATGGAATGCCCAGCGCTCCCACGCGTTCAATAAGCGTCTGGATCTCCGCCAGCAGGTCTACGATGCCCCTGAACTCTTCAGGACTCAGGGAGGTCTCCCCCTCGCCGTTGAGGGCGACCTTCAGGGCGGCGTCCTCCGTGCCAAGCTGCACCAGAACGCTCTGCAGCGCACGCTCGTTCGCGATGTAGCGCACCATGCGCTTGCGCTTCACCTTGTACAGGGGCGGTTGAGCCACGTATATGTGCCCGTGCTCTATCAGCTCGGGCATCTGCCGGAAGAAGAATGTCAACAGCAGCGTGCGGATGTGCGCGCCGTCTATGTCCGCGTCCGTCATAATGATCACTTTGTCGTAGCGCAGCCGAGAGCGATCGAATTCCCCCGGGCCAACGCCTGTGCCAAGCGCCGCTATTAGAGATCGCAACTCCTTATTGTTGAGCATCTTATCCACGCGGGCCTTCTCCACGTTCAGGATCACGCCCCGCAGCGGCAGTATTGCCTGGAAGTGGCGGTCGCGGCCCATGCTCGCCGTTCCGCCGGCGCTCTGGCCCTCCACGATGAAAAGCTCGGTTCCTTCGGGGTCCCGCTTGGTGCAATCGCGCAGCTTGCCCCGAAGGCCTGCGCCCCACAGGGCGCCCTTTCGGCGCGTCAGGTCTCTGGCCTTCCTCGCGGCTTCCCGCGCCTGCGCGGCTTCGACGGCCTTGCCCACAATTATTCCGGCGGTGGAGGGATTCTCCTCGCAGTAGACGGCCAGCTCCTGGTTGAGCACCTGGGTCACGAATCCCCCGACCTCTCGATTCCCGAGGCGCGTCTTGGTCTGCCCCTCGAATTGGGGCTCCGGCAGCTTCACGCTCACCACGGCGGTGAGCCCTTCGCGGTAATCCTGGCCGGTAGGTGTAATGTCCTTCAGAATGCCTTTTTCCCGGCCGTGGGCGTTGAATGTGCGCGTCAGGGCGCCTCGCAGCCCGCTCAGGTGGGTCCCTCCCTCCACGGTGTTGATGTTGTTGGCGAACGAGTAAGTCCTCTCGAGGTAGCCGCTGTTGTACTGGAAGGCGATCTCGCAGAATGTCCCGTCGTCCTCGTGCTCTATGTAGATTACGTCGCTGTGGAGCGGCTCCTTGCCCTGGTTGAGGAAGTGGACGAATTCCTTGATGCCGCCCTCGTAATAGAACGCCTCCTCGCGGCCGTCTTGCTCGCTGCTGATGATAATCTTCACGCCACTGTTGAGGAATGCCAGCTCCCGGAGGCGCCTGGACAGGTCGTCCCAGCGGAAGCGTACAGTCTCGAAGACTTCCCCGTCCGGCTTGAAGCGTATCCTGGTGCCGCGCCGCTCCGTGCGCCCCCGATTCTCCACGGGTATCTGCGGCTCTCCCCGGGCGTAGCGCTGGCAGTATGCGTGTCCATCACGCCAGACCTCCGCCTCGAGCCACTCGCTCAGGGCATTCACGCAGGAAACCCCCACCCCGTGAAGCCCCGCCGACACCTTGTAGCTGTTGTGGTCGAACTTGCCTCCCGCGTTCAGCGTGGTCATTACCACTTCCAGGGCGGGCGTGCCCGTATCCGGATGCTCCTCGATGGGAATGCCCCGGCCATTGTCCGTCACCGAAAGGCTGCCATCCCGGTGAAGGCGCACGTGAATCTCGTCGCACTCGCCTATCATGGCCTCATCTATGCTGTTTGCGACCACCTCTTCCGCAAGCTGGTGCAGCCCCCTGCCTGCGGTGTCGCCGATGTACATGGCCGGGCGCAGCCGTACGTGCTCTATTCCGCCCAGGACACGAATGGACTCTGCATCGTAGCTGTCGGGCTGCGGCGCGGGTTCGCTCATAGCTGTTTCCCATCCTCCCTCGGGGGTCCTTGGCTCAGTCTGAAGCGCAGCGAGGCCACGTCCCGCCCGGCCTCCGTAGCCTGGAGGGCGACGACCAGCCTCTCCCGCATGAATCCGTCCATCTCGCTCAGCAGCGCGGCGGAGTCAACGCTTACCACTAACTCGCCTTTCTCGAAGGAATAAATGCTGGTCCGCGCCGCAACGGACTCGCCGAGTAGTTCCCGCCATGTATCCATCAACGGCCCGACGCGGCTTTTCTGGTACAACTTCTTGTGGCGTAATATCCGCCGGGCTATTTCCCCGAAACTCGTCGGTTCGGCGCTGCGGCGCGATTCTTGAGCTTGCATCAGACGCCTATCTCGTCCCGGAGAACCGGACTGACGACGTACGTATAATCCAGGCCACTCTTGAATACGCAGGGGGATCGCCTGTCGGTGAACTTCATCTTCACCATCTCCCTTTCGACGATGGCGAGCATCTCCTCGATGTTCTCCGGATTGAACGCGATGCCCGCTCCCTCGCCCTTGTAATCCACGGGCATGTGCACCTCCGCTCGCCCAACATCGGGCGCCTCCGCCGTAATTGTCAGTGACCCATCAGTGAATTCAAAATCGACGACGTGTGTTTCCTTCGTAGTCATATAGCCGGCGCGCCGCACGGCATTCAGTAGCTCCTTGGTCGGCAACTGCACGGATATTTCGCTCGTCGTCGGAATGACCTCCCGGTAGTTGGGGAACTGCCCTTCCACGAGCTGGCAGACCATCCGCGCCGCGTCATTCTCCGCAACGAGCCGCCTTTCGCTCGTCGCAAAACGAATGGCCTCTGATCCGGCGTCGGCCAGCCGCGCCATCTGCTCCAGGCCTTCTCGTGGGATGATGATCTCTTGCTCGAGGCCCTCCGGATTGCTCACCTTCTTTTGCACGTGAGCAAGGCGCGCACCGTCTGCGGCCACGAGTTCTATCGCATTCTCCTTGCCCAGAACACAAAGGATTCCATGAAGCGCATAGCGCCCTTTTCCTGCGGCCGTCGCAAAGGCTGTCCGGCGCACCATGTACTTCAGCACGTCAGGGTCTATTTCGACCACTCCCTCCGCCGGGAACTGCGGCACCGAGACGAAATCCGTCGGAT
Source organism: Planctomycetota bacterium (assembly GCA_021161675.1). GTDB lineage: Bacteria > Planctomycetota > Brocadiia > SM23-32 > SM23-32 > JAGHAF01. The sequence goes on from JAGHAF010000077.1 coordinate 50,618, forward strand.
CTTCCCCGAGGATGCGAAAATAGCTGTTCTCAGTTTTTATCCCAACCTTGCCATCTTCCTCTGACATACTGATAGAGCTATCCGGAGTCGCCCCGATCAGCGGCGTAATCCGCTCGTAGGGAACGAGTATGGTTCCCTCGCTCTCGATTTCCACGTCTCTAACGGCCAGTGTCAGGCCGACCTCAAGATCCGTCGCGGATAGGCGCAGCTCGTTGTCCTTGGCTTCCATCTTGACGTGTTGGTACAGGGGCTGCTGTGTGCTTGAATCCACCACTGCGCCGAGACGCTGAAGCCCATGGTACAGGGCTGCCCGATCTGCTACGAGTTTCATGACTATCTCCTTGCCAAGTTTACAGTCTATTCTTTGTTTTTTATGGTATGTAGAAAACAGATGTTAACGAAAAAATAGCGTTGGCGAAAACGTCTATAACTGGAAGAGTACCATGGTAACGGTATGATGTGCAGGAAGATATGCTCTTGGAGCTAATGCCGACAACCTGTCTATATCGTGTGGAAACACGTTCGTGAGATGAGAATAAAAGCGGAGGCTAAGGAGAGGGCCGTCGAAAGACACCGATTGGATATCACCTTCCTTACATGTAAGAAAAGAGTTATCGACAGGTTTTCGACGGGAGAGAATCGGACCGCTTTCACGGCCCCTGGAGACGAAAAGTAACCCGCCTGCGCCTGCTGTTATCATATGCTCAATTGTAACAGATATCATGGTTGCTCTGCAAAGGAAACGGCCGGCGCAAAGCGTTCCTGCATAAGCTGGTAGAGCGGCCCGGAGGGTCCCGGGAGAACCGCCCTGTTTATTCGCTATGGGAGAGGGGGCGAGGCAGACGCGCGTCGTCGTCAAGGGGGTTGAAAACGAGCCCGGAAAGGGCCTTTGGATAGAAATACGTCGTCTTCGGAGGCATCGTATGGCCGGATTGGGCGACCTCACTGACGGTATGCGCGCTGACAGGGGGCAGAAGGAAGGATACGTCGGACTGCCCGCTCTCCACCGCCCAGTAGACCTCTTCACTGTCCGCTTCGTAGCGGACGCGACCGGAAGAAACGGGGCTATCCGGTGGGATGTCGAACAGGGGCTTCAGTATCCCGTGCAGGAGGACGGAGACGGCCAGGTCTCGCATGCAACCGGGCACGTCCGCCAGAGAAGATTCGGGCGCCCGGTGGTTCTCGAGATCCAAAAGGTAGAGCGTGCCGCCGGGGGGGTAGTAGCCTATAAGCCGGTCCTCCGGCGACCAGTTCTCCACGAACTCGACCAGGGAGCGAGAAGTATTGACGGGGACCTCCGTTACGTCGAAAGACTCTGCAAGCCGCGAGAGAAGTCCTTCCTGGCTGAAAGTGTCCCCGCCCTTCACAAGCCGGTGGGTAGGCAGTATCTTCAGGCCCGGGTCGCGGGAAGATATGCCGTAGATCAGCGCGTAATCCTCGGGCGCCGCCCCTGGTTCGCGGGCGTTGTTGCGATGCCTGTCTCGATAGGCCAGCGCCGTATCGTAGCGGTGATGGCCGTCCGCAATCAGGAGGGATTCCCCATCCAGCAGGGCCCCGAGACGTTTCAGCGCGGGTTCATCCGCAATCCGCCACATCTTGTAGACGATATGCTCGTCGCTGGCGAACTCGTATAGCGGCTCGCCGGGCTCAAGGCCCTGGAGGAACTCATAAAGGCCCCCGTCCTCATCCGAGAAGACGCACAACACCGGGCTGAGGTTAACCTTACATGCCTCAAGGAGCTTCAGCCTATCGGCCTTTGGGCCCGGGGTGGTCTGCTCGTGGGGCAGCACATTTCCCCCGGACAGGTCTTCGAGCAGGAGATCGCAGAACAGTCCTCTGCGCGTAATTTCTGCGCCGGCTATGGAAAAGACTTCCTCACAGAGGTACAGGGATGGCGTCTCGTCCTGGATCAGGACTCCGCTCTTGCGCCACGCCTGTAGGGCGGCGGCGGCGTTTTCATAGTCTTGCCCCTGCCGCGGCGAATCGCCTTCCTTGCCGAGGATGAGTCGGATCACGTTGTGCTCATCCCGCGCCGCCAGAGTGCGGGCTTGCTCGGGGGGTATAATGTCGTAGGGCGGCGCGACGACCCGCGAGATGAACGAAATCTGGCGGGGGTTGTATCGGAGCGCCTGGAAACGGGCTATCCGGGCCAACTGTTGACCCTCCTTGCCGGAAGAAGCAGATCCAGCGACTCAGAGCGCGCATGATAGAGGCGCGAGACGCCGGATGCAAGTTACCGGGGTCGCCTCACGACGCATCCGGGCCTTCGGCCCGCCCCTCGGAGAGACGAGCAAACCGTTTCTGTAGTTCGAGCTGGAGGTACGGGCCGAATCGGACGGCCCTGCGGTAGTCGTACGAGTCTATAGCTTCGGCTAATCCGGCTGCCCCGCTTTCCAGCAGAGAGGCGAGATCGCCCGCCGCCGAGCTATGCTGGCGCGCCACCCTGGTCATCACCTGCCCGTAGCCGGTGGCCAGCGCAGCCCGAATTCGTTCCGCGCGGCGCGCCAGCGCCAGGAGGCGGCGGACCAGGAGCCCCGAGACGTAGCGTTTCGGGTTCAGCTCCTGCTGGCCCCGGTGAATGCAATACTTGGCCCAGTTATAAGAGCGGAAGATGGCTTTCTCCTCCTCGGCGTTCAGCGGCGGCCGAAGCCCGGCGGGAGCGCCTTCTCGCTCTATCCTGCGCACCAGCGCGCGCCAATCGTTCTCCAGCGCGGTCTCGGACTCTCGATCTTCGAACCGCTCCTCGTGGATAAACCCGGAGGGCTCCTCCAACAGGTCTCGGGCCTTTTCCTGGTTGATGATGCGGTACAGGGTGGAGCGAGAGCGCCCGAAGCGCGCCGATAGTCGCTCGATCGGTTCGCCCCGCAGGCGCTGCCGGTAGATGCGGCGCCGCGCTTTCAGGTCCAGCCGGGGGCGGGCGTCCGGCGAGAGCCGTTCGTCCCGCTCGGACTCGCCCCGGCGCTGGAGCAGGAGGCGCAGACTTTCCTGCGCCCGTCCGAATCGGCCGGCCGCCCGGGCGAGCGCCTGTGTAAAGCTCAGCCCTTCTTTTTCGCGCAGCCTGGAGATGAAGGCGGCTATATCCCGGCCTTCTTGTGCGGAGATGTGGGAGAACCGCATCGCGCGCCCCAGGGGGTTATCTTCCCGCGCAGCGAAGGCGTCCAGGGCGCTCTTGCGCACGCCAATGCGCCGGCGCCCATCGGGGAAGACGTAAACCCGTCCGACCAGGCCCCGACGGCGCCACCGGCGCACCGTGCGAGTCGTCACGTTGAACTTCCCGGCGATTGCCTGTGGGGTATAAAGCTCTTCGTCGGCCTCTCGGGCGTCCGTCGGCGCAGAGCCGCTCAGCAGCTCCAGCGCCACGTGGAGGTCGCGCCGAATCTGCTCGCCTGTGAAGGCCTGCGGCGATTCGTCAGGGGGCCGGAATCCCGTTATGTGGAAGTAGAGGTAGTCGTAGGGGTAAGTCTGCTCGGGACTGAGGTGGAGGAGGAGCCGCTCGAGGCGATCTACGTGCCGGCGGCGCACCTCTACCGGCCCCACCAGCAGCAGGTGGTAGAGCCCCCGAAGGGCGTCGTGCTCGAAATATCCGGGATAATTCACGGGCCTTCGCCCTCCGCCCGGCGGCGGGCGACCTGCACCTGGCTGAGAGGCAGGTCGTCGAACCTGCTGTAACGGACCACCAGCCGCTTCGCTTCTGTTAGCGCTTCTATCGAGGGACCTGTCCCGACCTCCGTCGAGGGGGCGCCGATCAGGCATGCCAGCGGGCCCGGGCGGTCCTCGATCCGGAGCAGCAGGGCGCCGGCGGGGGCGTCGCGCTCCAGGCGCTGATTATCCTCATGGTTGCGACCCACCAGCGCGAAGGAGCCTCCATCCAGCGGGAAGAACCGCCCGTGCCGCACGGCCCGCAGAACGGGGACGGACAGCAGCCCCATCTTCGTGAGGGCCGCCACGCGGCCTGCAAACTGGGGGTCGGTCAGGCGGCAGCCGCCCGCGGGCGACGGATAGTCTTGGATGCCCCATTGCTGCGCCAGGGCCATCTGCTCCTTGCGCGAGCGTCCCCGCAGCGCCAGCAGGTCGTTCCTCTCGATCAGGCCCTGCCGCTCAGCGTCGCTCTCTGGCAGAAGCCTGCCGCTCAGCGGGCGCACGATCTTGCCGACCAGGCCCGCGCCCTTTTCCATCCGGCGGAAGGCGTCTTCGCGTTGAGACATCGGGCGCTGGCCCAGAACCTCTCCGGTGGCGACGAAATCTGCTCCGATCCGCCCGGCCTCCCGCCATGCCTTTCCGTACATCATCTCCTTGCAGTCCAGGCAGGGATTCATGTTCTTGCCAAAGCCGTAATGGGGGTTCCTGACCAGGCCCAGCATCTCCTCGCTGACTTCCCGCACCAGCGCCGGGCAGTCGGGCGCGTATCCTTCCTCCCGCGGGGGGAAAAAGATGCTGTGGAGGCGAAGGAGGGTCACCTCGACCCCGAGGCGCAGAAGAAGCTCTGCGCCCAGGATGCTGTCCAGGCCGCCCGAAAACAGGAAGACGGCCCGGGGGGCGCGGCTGTCGCTCGAATGGGCCATAGAACACGCGCAGGAATGAAAGGGACGGAAACGTCCAGCAAGCTTACAGGTTAGCCGGGGAGAAGAAGCCCGTCAACCGGTGACCGGAACTTGCGAGCGCCGCCGCGAATCCTTACAAACTACCGATTCTCCATTCATCATGCAGGAGGCGGCGATGGTCGATGCGGAGCAGATAACACAGGGACTGCGCCGGCTCGGCGTGCAGGAGGGAGACATCCTGCTGACCCACAGTTCCCTGAGCAGCTTCGGCCACGTGGAGGGCGGCGCCGAGGCGGTCGTAAACGCCCTGCTGGGCGCGGTGGGCAAGGAGGGCACGGCGCTCGTCCCCACCCACACGTGGGGCACGGTGAACCGGGATAGCCCCGTCTTCGACGTGCGACGCAGCCCCTCGCACGTGGGGAAGATTACCGAGGCGTTCCGGCGCCGGGATGGGGCGCTGCGCAGCCTCCATCCGACGCATTCCTGCGCGGCCATCGGCCCCCTGAAGGAGGAACTGCTCCGGGATCATGAGACACAGATCACCCCCTGCGGGAGCAAGTCTCCTTACTACCGTATCATGGAGCGCGGCGGCAAGATAGCCTTCCTCGGCGTCACGCAGCAGGTGAACACCACTTGCCATGCCCTGGAGGAGATGGCGTGCGTGTCCTACCTCCTGGACCGTTTCGAGCGACTTTACTGTGTAGATTATGACGGCAAAAAAAGGGTGGTCCCCTCCCGGCGTCATACGAGCGGGCTGGACAGGGCTTTCGATCGGACGGAGCCGCTTCTGCTCGAGCGCGGCGTCATGAGGGTGGGCCGCATCGGCGACGCCACTGTCCGGGTTGTGGGCGCCAGCGGCATGCGCGACGCCGTAATGCCGATTCTGGCCGAAGACCCGTTCTTTCTGCTGACCCCCCAGGCCGCCGTCATCGCCCGCAGTTTCTGAGAAGCGAGGAGCAAATGGCAGGCGCCGCCGTTTCAATCCCCTGGCGGATGTGGTACGGAGAGGATGTCCTGCGGCTGACCTGGCCTGATGGGTGGGAGGTCGGCCTGCGCGCCATGCGCGACGCCCCGACCATGCAGGGCGGGCAAATCCGCGAGGCGCTCGGGACGCCGCTTGGGAGCGCTCCTCTCGCGGAGCTGGCCGCCGGCAGGAAGAGCTGCTGCATCCTGGTGGATGACCTGACGCGCCCGACTCCCGCCGCGCGCGTTCTGCCGCCCATGCTGGAAGCCCTCCACGGCGCCGGCCTGTCCGAGGGGGACATCACCATCATCGTGGCGAGCGGCGCTCACGGCGCGCTCAGGCGAGCCGCGCTGGCGAAGAAGCTGGGCCCGGAAGTCTGCGATCGCTACTACGTGATGCGCCACGATACGCATCAGAACCTGGTGAGCCTGGGCGAGATACCGGGCATGGGGGCGGAGCTGCGCGTCAACAGATTCTTCGCGGAGGCCGACCTGAAGCTGGCCATCACCGGCGTGATCCCCCATTTCATGTGCGGGCTGAGCGGCGGCGCGAAAATCGTGATGCCGGGGGCGTGCGGGCTGGAGGCCATCGCCGCCACCCATCGTCACACCGTGGACGGCCCGCCGGCGCGGCTGGGGGTCGTGGAGGGAAACCGGATGCGAGAGATCATGGAGGAGTGCGCCCGCCGGGCGGGGCTGCGCTTCTGCGTCTGCTGCGTGTTCAACTCCCGGGGCGAGACGGCGGCGCTCTTCTGCGGCGCCCCGCTCCCCGCTCACCGGGCGGCGGCAAAGGCCGCCCGCCGGATTTACGCCACCCCGGTGGACTACGGGGCGGACGTCGCCGTCTTCAACGCTTTCCCCAAGGACACAGAGTTCATACAGGCCCTGGCGGCGCTGGACGTCTGGGCGGAGCGAGAGGACCCGCAGCGCGCCCTCGTGCGACCGGGCGGCACGATCGTGATCATTACGGCCTGCAGCGAGGGGCTGGGCGCGCACGAGCTTATCGAGTACGGACGGCGCCAGTTCAAGCGCCGTGACCGGCACGGCGCCTTCCGGGACGTGTTCGCGGGGCGCAGCCTGCTGCTGCTTGCGCCGGGGGTCGGCCCCGTGACGGTGGAGCGGTACTACGGGCCCCGGGCACGACATTTCCGCACGTGGCGCCGCTTGCGCTGCGCCCTGGAGGCGCTGCATCCGGGAGGAACCCGGGTGCGCGTCTATCCGACCTCCGCGCTCCAGATGCCGGCGCCCTGCGAGGCGGGATGATGCGGGCCGGCGCCTACTGCTGCTCCCACTTCAGGCCGAAGCGGATGTCCACCGCCATCAGGCCTTTGCCCTGCGGGTAGACGAAGAGCGGGTTCAGGTCGCACTCGTGGATTTCCGGGTGCTCCACGGCGAGTTGCGAGACGCGCGTCAGGCAGTCCGCAAGCGCTTCGAGGTCGGCTTCCGGCTGGCCGCGGAAGGCGTGCAGTATCGCCGCCGACCGGATGCCCTCGACCATCTGGCGCGCGTCGCGCAGTGCGATGGGGGCCACTCTGAAGACCACGTCTTTGAGCACTTCCACGTAGACCCCGCCGAGTCCGAACATGATCAGAGGGCCGAACTGGGGGTCGCGCTTCATGCCGATGATGACCTCCCGGCCCCGGGGCGCCGTTGCCTGCACCAGGACGCCTTCCAGGTCCGCGTCCGGTTTATAGCGGCGGGCGGAGGCCAGCAGGTCCCGATAGGCGGCGCGCGCTTCTGTTTCATCTTTGCGGTCGAGCAGGACGCCGCCGGCGTCCGATTTGTGGAGGATATCCTCCGAGGATATTTTCATCACCACCGGATAGCCGATTTCCTTCGCCGCCCGGACGGCATCCTCTTCGGAGCCGGCGAAGATGGAGCGCGGCAGGGGGATGCCGCAGGCGCGGGCGATGGCGCGCGCCTGCCGCTCCCCGAGGCTGCTGCGGCCCTTCTCGCGGGCCTGCTCCAGGGCGAGCCGGATGGCGGCGTCGTCGAAATCGTGGGACGGCGGGGCCTCGGGTTCAGTCCGGCGCCGCAGCCCGAAGGTGTGCAGGGCGTCCAGCGCGGCGACCGCCGGGGCGGGGCCCTCGAAGTTCGGCACGCCGCCCTCCTTCAGCACTTGCCATGCGCTCCTGACGGAGGCGCTTCCCATGAAGCAGGCCAGCAGGGGTTTGTCCGTCCGGGCTGCGGCGCCTGTCACGGCGCGTCCGTACTCCTCCGCCCTGGTGGACGCCTGGGGCGTCAGGAGGGTCAGCATCGCGTCCACGCCGGGGTCCGCGCAGATGGCGTCCAGTGCGGCCTTATAGCGGTCCGCCTGTGCGTCGCCCAGGACGTCCACGGGGTTGTGCAGGGCGGCCTGCGCGGGGAGCGCATCGGCGAGCTTGCGCGCGGTAGCGTCCTGGAACTCGGCCATCTGAAGGTCGGAGGACTCTATGGCGTCCGTGGCGAGGATGCCCGGGCCGCCCGCGTTCGTGACCACGGCTACGCGGGGACCGGCGGGTGGTTGCTGCGCGGCGAAGGCGCGGGCGTAACTGAAAAGCTGTCCTATGCTTTCGGCGCGGATCACTCCGCTCTGGCGAAAGGCCGCATCGTAGGCTGAATCGGCGCCGGCCAGGCTTCCGGTGTGGCTGGAGGCGGCCTGGGCGCCGGCGCTGGTGCGGCCCGACTTCAGGATGATTACGGGCTTTGCGCGCGTGATGCGCCCGGCGACCTCCATGAAGCGCGACCCGTCCTCGATGCTCTCGATGTAGCCGAGGATGACGTCGGTCTTCTCGTCCTGGCCCAGCGCCTCGATCAGGTCGGACTCGTTGATGTCCATCTTGTTGCCGAAGCTGATGAAGCGGGAAAGGCCGATGCCCTCGCCGGCGGCTATGTCGAGCATCGCCGTGCCGAGAGCGCCCGACTGGCTGAAGAACGCGATGTTGCCGGGCGCGGGCATGGCGGGGCCGAACGAGGCGTTCACTCGCTCGTGGGGGCTGACCAGGCCCAGGCAGTTCGGCCCGATGCAGCGGATGCCGTGGCGCCGGCACCTCTCGGCCACGTCCTGCTCCAGGGCGGCGCCGTCCGGGCCGGACTCCTTGAATCCCGCCGAGATGATGATCACGGCCTTGATGCCTTTCTCGGCGCACTCGTCAACGATCGAGGGGATGATCTTGGCGGGCACGACGATGACGGCCAGGTCCACGCCCTGCTCCACGTCGGTGACCGCGCCGTAGCAGCGCAAGCCGAGAATCTCGTCGGCCTTGGGGTTGATGGGGAAGATGGGGCCGGGATATCCGGCCTCCAGGAGGTTCTTGACGACGTCGTGGCCCACTTTGCCGGGCGTGCGGTTGGCGCCCACGACGGCTATTGATTCGGGCTGAAAAAATGACTCAAACATCTGATTTGCTTTCTTACAAGGTGGCCGGAGGGGAAGATCGTCGCCCGCGGACTGCCCTCCCGGGAGAATCTTCCAGGTACACCATACTGTTACCACAACCGGCCGTTATGAGCAAATGCCCCGGGGGAAGGCCCGCGGCCGTTCGGCGGTTGACCGCCCGCCCGTGTGATGTCATTATGTCACCGTGCGACGTCATCTTGTCGCCGTGTGGTGTCATTTTGTCACCTTGAGATGTCCGTTGGGAGAGAAAATAGCATGAGTGATATTCCGGTGCTCCACGTCTCCGGGGAGAACGTGCCGGAGGCCTGGGAGAAGGCCGTGCTGGCGGTCTGGGACGAAGGGGTGGAGGTCAAGACGGAGTACGACCGCCCGGGCGATCCCCCGAGCCTGGACGCCACGGTGATGGTAGAAGTTCGCCGGCCGCTCGCGGAGCCGCGCATCCACAAGAATTTCCCCGGCGGGCCGACCGATCTGGAGTCCTACCGCCAGGAGGTGGTCAAGGGGATTCACGATCACTGGATCAACCCGGCCGAGGGCAAGTGGACCTATACCTACCACCAGCGGCTCTTCGCGTATCGGCCCTTGCAGGACCTGGAGAATCCGCAGGAAGGGCCTCAATTCCCCCCCCTCGACCAGGTGGATTACATAGTGGAGAAGCTGGCGGCGGCGCCCCACAGCCGGCGGGCGCAGGCCGTCACGTGGATTCCGCACTGCGACCCCGGCGCCGACGATCCGCCCTGCCTCCAACGAGTTTGGGCGCGGCTGCTCCCGGCCGGGCAGGGATACCGGCTGAGCATGAACACGCACTGGCGCTCCAGAGACGTCTACAAGGCATGGTTCATGAACGTCTACGTTCTGACGGACCTCCAGCGCATCTTGGCGGGGCGCCTTGAGCAGCGGCTGGACGCTGCCGTCGCGGTCGGGCGTTACGCGGACGTGTCCGACTCCCTGCACATCTACGGCAGCTATCGCGACGCGGACCTGGAGCGGGAGATCGAGAAGATGAAGAGCAGCCCGTACACGGAGCGGGCCTGGGACAGCGCGGTCTTCGAACCCATGTTCGAGGAGACCCGCCGGAACCTGGCCGGCGACCCGGACTACTACGCCAGGGGCGAGACGGGCTGAACTGACGGCCTGCGAGCGGTTCTTGTCCGGCTTCATGCGGCGCGCAGCCCGGCGTCCGGATCGAACGGGAGTAACTATGTCCAGTGCCGACGGCGGCAGTTCAGATGCTTTAGCCCTTTCGGCGCCGGAGCGTCCCTGGCACACCCTGGGCGCCGAAGAGGCCGTCCGGAAGCTGAAAACCGACCCCGAGGCCGGCCTGTCGGGCAAGCAGGCCCGCCGGCGCCTGAATCAGCACGGCCCCAATCACCTGCGGCAGGCTCGCCGCGTGCCCTGGTGGCAGGTCCTGGGCCGGCAGCTGAAGAGCCTGGTGGCGTTTCTTCTGGTGGCGGCCGCGATTGTGGCGTTTTCCATGGGCGAGGCGCTGGAGGGCTGCAGCATCATCGTAGTGCTCCTGCTGAACGTGATCATCGGCTTTTTCACCGAATATCGCGCCGGCCGGGCCATGGAGGCGCTTCAGAAGCTGGGCGGCCGTAACGCCGTGGCCGTTCGGGACGGACGGCCCGAGACGATCTCGGCGACTGACGTGGTCCCGGGGGACATACTTTTGCTCCAGGAGGGCGACTACGTGCCTGCCGACGGCCGCCTCGTCGAGGTGGCCGGCCTGCAGGTGGACGAATCCTCCCTGACAGGGGAATCGCTGCCCGTGGCGAAGCGAATCGCGCCCCTGGAAGACCCGGACACCGCTCTGGCGGATCGCGCCTGCATGGTGTTCAAGGGAACGCACGTCACCACGGGGAACGCCCGCGTGGCTGTCACTGCCACCGGGATGAAAACGGAAATCGGCCGCGTCAGCGCGCTGGTCACCGCCACCGAGGACATGGAGACCCCCCTGGAGCGGCGGCTGGCTGAGATGGGGCGTCGCCTGATTGCGCTCTGTCTGGCCGTGGCGCTGGTGGTGGTCCTTGCCGGCATTGCCCAGGGCCAGCGGATCGGCCTGATGATCGAGGTGGGCATAGCGCTGGCCATCGCGGCGGTTCCGGAGGGCCTTCCCGTTGTGGCGACCGTTGCGCTCGCCGTGGGGATGCGCAGGATGGCCCGGCGCAATGCGCTGGTGCGGCGCCTGGCCGCCGTCGAGACCCTGGGCTCGGTCACCTGCGTCTGCACGGACAAGACCGGCACCCTGACCCGTAACGAGATGACCGTGGCGCGGATCGTTCTGCCCGGTCGCGAGATCGAGGTCTGGGGCTCGGGCTATGAACCCGATGGCCGTTTCGTCGAGAACGGCGCGCAGGCGCACCCCCGCGCCGACCTGCATCTGCGCGCGCTGCTGGTGGCGGCGTCCCTCTGCAATAACGCCAATCTGCGCAAGTCCGAAGATGGCCGGTGGGAGGTGACGGGCGACCCCACGGAAGCGGCGCTTATCGTGGCCGCTGAAAAGGCGGGCATCGACACGGCGGCCCTGCGTCGCGAGCACCGGGAACTCCAAGAGTTCGCCTTTTCCAGCGATATCATGCTGATGGGCACGGTGAACGCCGGGCTGGACGCCCTGCTGCGGCCAGGCGCCGGGAGAGCGCTCGCCGTGAAGGGCGCGCCGGATCGGGTGCTGCGGCACTGCCGGAGGATGCTTACCGCCGGCGGTGTGCGGCCCATGGAAGCGGCGGACCGGGCGGCAGCGCTCGATGCGAACCATGCGCTGGCGGCGGACGGGCGCCGCGTGCTCGGGGTGGCGTTCCGCCCCGTGGAAGAGCCGCCTGCCGGCGAAGCGGAAGCCTACCGGGACCTGATATGGGCCGGGCTGATGGGGCTGGAGGACCCGACCCGCGACGAGGTGCGCCAGACCGTGGACGTCCTGACCGAGGCAGGCGTCAAGACCGTGATGATAACGGGCGACCAGGCCCCGACCGCCGCACGCGTCGCCGCGGCCCTGCACATCGCGCCTGACGGGTCGCCCGTGCTCTCGGGCAGAGACCTGCAGCGGCTCAGCGAGGAGGAACTGGCCGAACGGCTGCGCGAGGTGGAAGTGTTAGCCCGCGTCAGCCCTGAGCAAAAGGTCGATATCCTGCGCGCCCTCCAGCGGCGGGGCGAGATATGCGCGATGCTCGGCGACGGGGTGAACGACGCCGTCGCGCTCAAAGGCGCCGACATCGGGGTGGCCATGGGAATAAAGGGCGCCGACGTGGCCAAAGAGACCGCGGATATGATCCTGCTGGACGATCGGTTCGTCACCATTGGGCACGCCGTCGAGCAGGGGCGAATCATCTACGCCAACATCAAGAAGTTCATCCACTACCTGTTCAGCTGCAACCTGAGCGAGGTCTGCACGATGCTGGGGGCCTCCCTGCTGGGCCGGCCGCTTCCCCTGCTGCCGCTCCAGATACTGTGGCTCAACATGATTACGGACGTCCTTCCGGCGCTCGCGCTGGCCATGGAACCGGGCGAGGAGGGCATTATGAAGCGCCCGCCGCGCCCGCCGGACGCCGCGCTGCTGGGCCGCCGCGCCACGGGTTCAATTCTGGGATACGGGCTTCTGATAACGGTGGCCACGATGGCGGCGTTCCTGTATGGCCGCTTCGCGCATGGGGTTGTTGAGTCGGGGCCGGACCCGGCGATCACGATGAGTTTCCTCACGATCGGGTTCGCGCAGATCTTCCACGTGTTCAACTCCCGCAAGGAAGGGCGCGCGCTGCGTGGCGCCGAGTGGTGGAGTAACCCCTTCGTGCTGGGGGCAATAGGGCTGACCGTGGCGCTGCAGCTTGCGGCCGTCTACCTGCCCGGCCTGAACGCCGCGCTCAGAACCGCGCGGCCGGCGCCGATGGACTGGCTGGTGATAGGGACCTGCTCGCTGATGCCGCTCGTGGTCGGGCAGGCGATCCGGCGCGCTTTTCCAAGGATGAAGGATGAAGGATGAGTTGAACGGCAACGGCGAAAGTTTGCGCCGAAGCTTTCTTTTCTTGCCTTTATCCTTTATCCTTCCGTCTTATAATGAGATATATCTCCACACGCGGCGGCGTTGAGCCGATAAGCTTTCAGGACGCCGTTCTGATGGGGCTGGCCGACGATGGCGGGCTCCTCATCCCGGAATCGCTGCCCGATGTTGCGGACCGCCTGCCCCGGTGGCGGGACATGGACTACTGCGAACTGGCGTTCGAAGTGATGCGGCTTTTCGCCACGGACCTTCCCGAAGACGACCTGCGCGGCCTGGTGGACATGACCTACGGCCCCGCATATGGCGGGCCCGTCGCTCCGACCAGGGAGGTGGGGCCTTTCTACGTCGTTGAGCTGTGGCACGGGCCCACCCTGGCGTTCAAGGACGTGGCCCTGCAATTCCTGGGCAATCTCTTCGAATACACGCTGGCCCGTCGGGGCGGCGAACTCAACATACTGGGCGCCACCAGCGGAGACACCGGCAGCGCGGCGATCTGCGGGTGCCGGGGCCGGGACGGAATCCGCATCTTCATCCTGCACCCGGAGGGCGGCGTTTCCCCCATCCAGAAGCGACAGATGACGACGGTGCTGGACGAGAACGTCCACAACATCGCGATCGAAGGCAGCTTTGATGACTGCCAGAGCATCGTCAAATCACTGGCCTCCGACCTGGATTTCAAGGCGCGATACTCCCTCGGCGCGGTCAATTCCATCAATTGGGCGCGCGTTATGGCGCAGGTAACATATTTTTTCAGCGCACTTTTTGACGTTCAGAAGATGAGCGGCGCGGCGCAGGCGCAGGTGTGCGTCCCCACGGGGAATTTCGGGGACATCCTGGCGGGGTGGTACGCGATGAAGATGGGCGCGCCAATCAGCCGGCTCCTGCTGGCCACCAATGAGAACGATATCCTGGCCCGTTTCTTCGACACCGGCGAATACTCGCGCGGCGAGGTGCGGCAGACCCTCGCGCCGGCCATGGACATTCAGGTGGCCAGCAACTTCGAGCGATACCTTTACTACCGCGTCGGCGAGGACCCGGAGCGTTTGAAGGCTCTGATGGACCAGTTCCAACTAACGGGGGCGTTCCAGCTCGAATTGGGCGACGCTGAGGCCGTTGATCCCGACCTCGTGGCGGACACGGGCCGCAGGCAAGACTGTCTGGATACGATCCGGCAGTTCTACGTCCGGCACGATTACCTGCTGGACCCCCACACGGCGGTGGGCGTCTCTGTGGCGAAGCGCCATCAACTGGACCACGCCCCCACGCTCTGCCTTGCCACGGCGCATCCGGCCAAGTTCCCGGACGCCGTCCGGCAGGCCGTGGGCGAAGACGTAGCGCACCATCCTGAGATTGACGCCCTCATGCAGCGTCCCACCCGCTGCGAGACGCTGCCCGGCGACGAAGGGGCGGTGCGCCGCTACATAGAACACGCCGTGGAGGATGGGCTGTAACATTTTGCGCCGCTCACGCGCTGTTGCCGCGCCCCCCCGGCGCAAGCGCCGACTTGCCATAAGGCTTGACATTGGAGGCTGATACGATGTAGGCTTTCTTACAGCCCTGTTTGGGACAGGTTTGGTATGAGGTTTGCGCCAAACCTGAGTGTCGTTACTTGTTTCCCGTTTCTACAGAATCGGAGGTGCTCCGATGTCACAGTATCTTAGTAGGATGTGGTTGGCTCTGCAGACCAAAAAGGGGCAGAGTCTGGTGGAGTACGCGTTGATCCTTGCCCTGGTGGCCATCGTGGTCATCACGGCGCTGACGGCTCTTGGTGGCAAGGCGTCCAACACGATGTCGAACGTCTCGAACGCCCTGCCGTAAGCGAACCCCCCTTAACGTAGACGTGGGCAAGGCCCGCCTTGATTCGGGGCGGGCCTTGCCTTATTGCGCGGCGAAGTTCCAACCAGATGCTGTCAAGGTGTTCACCAGGTATGGAGGTCATGTTAGATTCATCGCCGTCTCATTGCAGCAAGCGGGCGCAGACGCTGGTCGAATTCCTTCTGGTTCTCTTGCTGGTTGCCATCGTGCTCATTGTGGCCCTGAGGAGCACGGGGGGGAAAGTGAGCCCACCCCTCGAGCAGACGGCCAATTCCCTGGAGAATGTCCAACCTGAGTAGCCGCGCTCACGCGAGCACATCCTGCATCGTGTAGAAGCCGGCTTCTTGTCCTGCCAGGAACTTTGCCGCCTCCAGCGCGCCCCGTGCGAACACGTCCCGGCTGCTTGCCCGGTGCGTCAGTTCTATCCTTTCCCCTTCGCCGGCGAACATGACGGTGTGCTCGCCGACAATGTCTCCCCCGCGGATGGCGTGCACCCCGATCTCCGCCGGCGGCCTGGGTCCGACGGCGCCCTGCCGGCCGTGCCGCACCGTCCCCTGGCCCCTGCCCGGAACCTCGCGCAGACGACGAACCAGTTCTTCCGCGGTGCCGCTGGGGGCGTCCTTCTTGCGGCGGTGGTGGGCCTCGATAACTTCCACGTCGTAACCCTCCGGCAGGGCCCTGGCCGCGCCTTCCGCCAGGCTGAAGAGCAGGTTCACCCCCACCGACATGTTGGGGGCCATCAGCACGGGTATGCTCGCGGCCACCTGCCGCTCAATTTCCTCCCGCTGCGCATCACTCAGGCCGGTGGTGCCGATGACAAGGGGCGTCCCCGACTCCATGCACCTGCGCGCGCATCGAAGCGTCGCCTCCGGCGCGCTGAAGTCAACCACCACGTCGCAGTCCGTGGCGAGCGCCTCCGAAATCGGCACGCCCAGCGCGTCCACTGCGGCGAGCGTTCCGGCGTCCCGCCCCAGGTCCGGATGTCCGGGCCTGTCCGTGGCCCCGGCCAGCTCCATATCTTCCGTCGCTGCGACGAGCGCAATGACGCGCCGTCCCATGGCGCCCGCCGCGCCGTGCACCGTTATTCTCATGTTTGGCCCTTCCCTTTTCTCAGCTTCCGGCGTGCATGATAACCCGGCGAGTGGCTATAATAGGCGATTCGGCGAGTTAGCGCAAATCAGGCGCCCTGCCGGGCTGCAAAGGCGTGCGCTGTGGCCGCGAACAGCTCCGCAGGCGGACAAAGCATGGCCATGCCCGTCGGCGGCCGAGCCAACTCACGCAGCGCCGTTACGGCCTGCCTGCCTGTTGGATCCGTTTTCATCGGCCTTCACCCGCGGTTTCACGAGGTTTCTGACATGACTATGGAACTGCGGATGAATGCAAATAGACGCCGATCAGAGGTTGACCGTTTATCGCGAACTGCCGGCCCCAAGATCAGCAAAGGGGCGCCGTCCTCTCCTGCGCAGACAGCGGGCGGAAGCAGCCTCAGAAGCGCCCCAGGCTCTCCGAACTCCGGAGGCGGAGGCGCTAAAGGAGGGAGGTAATCGCGTTTCCCGCGCCAGGCCGACCTGTAGCTGTTTTTCCTGACCGGCAATCGTTTTTCCGAGAAAAGGCGACCGGGCGCGCAGAATGGGCCTTGCAAATTAGAAATAACTTTCTAAAATACAAGGCATGATAAAGCGAACGGTACAGCGAGAACTTCTTGAACGTCTGGCAATCTATCCGGCAGTGGCGCTGATCGGGCCTCGTCAGTGCGGCAAGACCACCCTGGCGCAGACGCTGGACGGCGCTTATTTCGACCTGGAACAGGAGGCCGAGCGCCTGCGCCTCGACCTCGAATGGGACGGCCTGGCCGCGGGAAAGGACCTGGTGATCCTCGACGAGGCGCAGTCCTGGCCCGAGGTCTTCCCGCGCCTCCGCGGAGCCATAGACCAGGACCGCAAGCGCATGGGCCGGTTCCTCCTGCTGGGGTCAGTATCTCTCTCTCTGATGGTCCACGTGTCCGAGTCTTTGGCCGGCCGCTTGTCGCTGATCGAGTTGGCGCCTTTCCTCTTGAGCGAGCTGAGGACAAAGGCATCGCGCGAGCGCCGCTGGCTGTTCGGCGGCTACCCCGATGGCGGCGTGCTGAAGCCCGGGCAGTATCCCCGATGGCAACTGGACTACCTGGCGCTGCTGAGCCAGCGAGACCTGCCGTCATGGGGGTTGCCAGCCAGGCCCCAGACCACCGAGCGGATGTTGCGTATGCTCGCCGCCTTGCACGGTCAAACGTGGAATGCTTCGCAGGTCGGGCAGAGCCTGGGGCTTTCATATCAGACGGTCAACAGCTACCTCGACTACCTTGTCGGAGCCTTTCTTATTCGAAGACTCCAACCCTACCGGGCGAACATCAAGAAACGGTTGGTCAAGAGCCCCAAGGTCTACTGGCGCGACAGCGGCCTCGTCCATGCCTTGCTGAACGTATCCGACCAGCGCGCTTTGCTCGCGCAACCGTGGGTCGGGGCGAGTTGGGAAGGTTACGTGATCAATCAGGCGCTCGGTGAATTGTCTTCTCTCGGTCGGGGCGTTGGCGCCTACTACTTCAGAACGAGCGATCGGCACGAGCTGGACCTGGTGCTGGACTTTGGCAAAGAGCTTTGGGCCATCGAGGTAAAGCTGTCATCGTCGCCCGGGCCGGCCGACATGAGCCGATTGGATAAGGCCGCCGATATGATCAGCGCGTCGCGACGTTTCCTGGTCTCGCAGACAAGTCGCTCGAGCGGCGACGAGCGCAGGGCCTCCTGCAATCTGGCTTCGTTTCTGAAGCTTCTACGGGAGAGTGGCTCGCATACGACAGAGTAAGACAGAAACCCGGACGGCCCCTCGCTTGTTCCCTTACAATTCTCAACCTATACTGGGAGGAGGCGATATCGAATATCGAAGGCTCTGGCGCCATCTGCGCGTAGCGCCGTTCGGCTTTTGTTTTTCGAACTTTCTGTGGATTCGTAGTACGGCTCGGCCTTCGCAGCCCCGCTGAGCGGGGCGCAGTAGGATGGCCGCAGATGAAGAATAGAGCGTTCAATAGTTGGATATTCTCGTTCTCTTAGCATTCCTCACTTCGGGGAAGTGTTACTTCTGCCCTATGGGCCAAATCGAACATGAGCCGGAGCGCGCCTGCGTACGCGCCCCCAACTGGGTGGGCGACGTGGTAATGGCCACGCCGGCCTTCCGGGCCCTGCGCAGCGGCCTGCCGAAGGCGCACATATCGCTGGTCGTGCGGCGGCGGGTTGCGCCGGTTCTTCGGGGCGCCCCCTGGTTCGATCAGGTTATCACGTACGACCCGGAGGGGCGCTGGGCGCCGGGGGAGTTTGTGCGCTGCGCAAGGGCGCTCAGGACGCCGCGGCGGGAGTTGGGCCTGCTGCTGCCGAACTCGCTGAGTTCGGCGCTGATGTTCAGGCTGGCCGGCGTGCGGCGGCGCGTCGGCTACAAGCGCGACTGCCGCTCCGTTCTGCTCACGGACGCCGTCCCCAGGCCTTCGGAGGGCGGCCGCTTCAAGCCGACGTACATGGTGGATTACTACCTGCGCCTCTGCGAGCGCGCCGGCCTGGAGGTCGCCGGCCGGCGCATGGAGCTGTTTTTTTCGGACGAGGACGCCGGGCGCGCGCAGCAAGTCCTGCGCCGCCAGGGCGTCGCGCCGGATGAAAGCCTGCACCTCTTGCATCCCGGCGCGGGGTATGGCCCGTCAAAACGATGGCCGGCCGAACGCTTCGCGCGGCTGGCGGGGATGCTCAGTTCGGAGTTCGGGGCGAAGGTGGCCGTCATCGGCGGCCCCGCGGAGCAGGCCGCCGCCCGCGCCATTCAGAGGCGAAGCTCAGGCGAAGTGACAAACCTGATTGATTGTGGCATTGACCTGCATCTGCTCAAGTGCGTGGTGGCAAGGAGCGGGCTGCTGGTCACGACGGATTCGGGGCCCCGCCATTACGGGGTGGCGCTTGGCGTCCCCACCGTCTGCGTAATGGGCCCCACCCATCCCGCTTATTCGACCAGCGACCTGCCGAACGACCGGGTGGTGCGGCTGGACGTGGAGTGCGGCCCCTGCCAGCGGAAGGTATGCCCGCTGGACCATCGCTGCATGGAAGACATCAGCGCCAGAATGGTTTTCGACGCGTGCGCGGAGGCTATAGCAGCAGGTTGCTAATGATAGAGATAAGGAATCTGACAAAACGTTTCGGCCAGACGGTGGCCGTCGATCGGCTGAGCCTCACCGTTGAGCCGGGAGAGCTGTTCGTGTTCCTGGGGCCGAACGGCGCCGGCAAGACGACCACCATCAAGATGATCACCGGGTTGCTGCGCCCCACCGAGGGAGAGGTAGTCCTGTGCGGACACGACGTGCAGACCGATTACATGGCGGCGAAGTCGCTGCTCAGCTACGTGCCCGATCAGCCCTTCCTGTATGAGAAGCTGACGGGCCGGGAGTTCCTGCATTTCGTCGGGAGCATGTACGGGGTGGGCAAGCAGCGGCGCCGCGGCAGGATCGGCGAACTGACCGAGCGCTTCGAGATGGGCGGCTTCCTCGACCAGCCGGGCGAGACCTATTCGCACGGGATGAAGCAACGCTTGGTCATCAGCGCGGCGCTGCTGCACGAGCCGCGCGTGATCGTCATCGATGAGCCAATGGTCGGACTCGATCCCAAAGGCGCCAACACACTCAAGAGAACGCTCAAAGAGGAA
The DNA here is from genome assembly GCA_021161675.1 of Planctomycetota bacterium. Lineage (GTDB taxonomy): Bacteria > Planctomycetota > Brocadiia > SM23-32 > SM23-32 > JAGHAF01. The sequence goes on from JAGHAF010000077.1 coordinate 70,014, forward strand.
ACGGAGCGCGGGGTGGCGATCTTCATGTCGACCCACACGCTGGCGGTGGCGGAGGAGACGGCGGAGCGCGTCGGCATTATCCGCAAGGGCGCCCTTGTGGCGCTTGGCACGCTCGCCCAGGTCTATGAAAGCGCCCAGACGGATCAACGGCTGGAAGAAGCCTTCCTTCGCCTTACGGAGGAGTAGCCGGGCAGTCAGGGGCCTGGGGATTCAGACAATCGGGGATTCACGACGATGCGTGATCTACTGCTGCTGATCAGTGTGAGATTCAGGATCATCCGCCACGGGGCGCGGGAGTTTCTCGGCAGCTCTCGCCTGCGGGTCACGGTGGTGATAGGGCTCGTCGTGTTCTTCTGGCTGCTGATGTTCGCGATGTTCTACGATGCATTCCGGTTCCTGCACGGCGGGTTCCTGGGCATCAGCGGCATATTGATCGAGTATCTGTTCGCGTTCCTTTTTGTCTCCCTGCTGGTGATGATGGCGATCAGCGATGCGATCATCGCCTACGCGTCCCTGTATCGAAGCGGAGAAACGGAGTTCCTCCACTCGCTGCCCTTGCGCGCGGAGAACACCTTCGCCTACCGCGGCGCCGACTCAATGGTGTTCAGCCTGTGGGGGGTGGGGACGCTGGTTATCCCCATGGTTCTGGCCTACGCCGCCATATTCCCGACGACCTGGTATTTTCTGCCTTTCGCACTCGCGCTTTCCGTCCTTTTCATCCTCTTTGCCACTGAGCTGGGCGCCTTTTTCGCGCTCGTGGTGGGGCTGTTTCTGCCACGGGGGCATCGCAAGGCGCTCATCGGGCTGGCGGTGGCGGCGGTGGGCGCGGCGGTCCTGTGGGGCGTGCCGATCGGCGCAAAACTGCAGGAGAGCAAATTCAATGAGGCGGGCATCCGCTACGTGATCAACAAGACATCGTTCTGCCAGCACTGGGCGCTGCCCAGCCATTGGGTGAGTCGCGGAATGCTGGCCGCCGCGCACGGCGACCTCAGCGAGGCGGCGTTTCTGACGGCGCTGCTTCTGGCCAACGTGTTATTTCTGGGGATGGTTACGTATCGTTTCGCCTTCTACGGCTACCGGCTGAGCTGGTGCGCATCCCGCGGGATGTCCCGGCGCTCCCTGCGCGGCCCGGAGTCGGTCTTCTGGAAGGCCGTGGAAGGGGCGCTTCTGCCGCTTCCTCTGCGGCTTCGCCAGCTCGTGCTCAAAGACATGAAGACCTTCCTGCGGGACCCCTCCCAATGGTCGCAGTTCCTCCTCTTCTTCGGGCTGCTGGCGCTTTACGTCCTGAACCTGCCGCGCTTCAACCTGGACCAGCTCCAGCCCTACTGGCACAGCATGATCGCCCTGCTGAACCTGGGCGCGGCCTGCCTGACGCTGGCCACGCTGACCACTCGATTCGTCTTCCCGCAGTTGAGCCTGGAGGGGCGGCGCATCTGGATACTGGGGCTGCTCCCCCTGGAGAGAAAGGTCATCCTGTGGGGCAAGTTCCTGTTCGCCACGGCCGGCACATTCCTGATCAGCGGGACGCTGATCGCGCTGAGCGATCTGTTTCTGAAACTGCCCCTCTGGGCGCTTGCCGCGCACCTGGTGGTGACGCTGTGCGTCTGCTGCGGGCTCAACGGTCTGGCGGTGGGGCTCGGCGCGCTCTATCCGCAGCTTGGCACGGACAACCCGTCGAAGATCGTCAGCAGCTTCGGGGGGACGCTCAACTTGATATGCAGCATCTGTTTCATAGCGCTGGCGGCCGCCCCCGTTGTGGCGCCGCTGCACCTGAAGATGATTGGCAAATTGGAAGGGGCGCCCTTCGCGCTGGGAATCGGCGCCGGCCTGGGCGTGGTGGCGGCGGTGGCGGCGCTGGCCACGCTCATACCGATGCTGGCGGGGGCGCGCGCCTTCGCAAGGATGGAGTTCTAGCGCGGGGTCCTCACAGATAGATTCTCCTTCCTGGTCCCGTCGCGCAGCTATGGGAGGGTGAAGTAGACTGCCGTTTCACCACTGGAAGCGCCGGGCGCTCTTTATCTCTACCAGATACCGCTCGGCCTGCGCGGTGTAGGAAGTCCATTCCACCTTGAGTTCTCCCGGCTCGAAGGAACGCTGCTCAGCCACGCCAGAGCGTTCCTCCGCCTGGCCCTCCTTGTCGAAGAACGACACCCGCACCGTGGCCAGATATGGCTTCTCGCGGAAGTTACGGAAGTGAACGGACACGATTAGATGGGAATTGGGGCCCTGGCGGCAGGCATCGTCCAGCACGACCAGGTGCCGGCGCGTTGAGCAATCCATGCGAATCACCCCTCGTCCCGCGCCGGCCGGCGCAGAAAGCCCGCGCGAAAACATGCAACATCCCCCCGCCGCGCAGGCGAGAAGGATCGCCACTGCTATAGTCCTGCCTTCTGCTTTCATCCTTGCCTGCGGATAATCGTTCAGTGAAGTCTCACTACGGAGGAGACGGCCGCCGGCCCAGAGGGCCTCTGGCCCGGAGCGGGAACGACAAAGACAGGGTAAAGGGCGGTTTCTCCCATCGGTTCTCTGCGTTCGCTGCGAACTCTGCGGTGAACGTTTACTCGTTCGCCGCGCTGTCGCGGAACTCCACCTTCATGGCCTCCATCTTGCCGATCACTTCGCGGACCTGGGGCCCGAGCTGCCAGGACCGGCAGCTTTTCAAGAACCCGATGGCGCTGTCGGCCGCGGCCTCGACTTCCGCCATCTGGCGTCCCCGGCCCACGGCCTTCTTCACCCGGCCTTCGATCCCGGCGCGATGCTCATCGACCCATTTTAGCTGCGACATCGTGCCGGCGTAGAGATGCGCCGTGTTGATGTTGCGCTTGAAGACCGGACCGATCAGGTCATCTTCCCACTTGAAGCCGGTTCCGCCGTGTCCCGCGTAGGCGATCCTGCGGCCCATCGTCTCCCTCATGGCCACCTGCGCCGCCTTCAGCTTGCCGATGTCAATCTTGAAGGTCTCGCCCGCTTTGGCGGCGTGCTTGCTGCCCACCTCGTAAGCGATGGCGTCCGCATCCGTCATCTTCACGAAGGTCGTGATCTTGTGCAGGAACGTCTCCTGGGCTTCGTCCGTCATGACGGGGGCGCCTTCCGGCACGTGCGGGCCGGGCCAGTAGGGATATGCCTCTTCCTCGCCGCTGGAGCCGGTCGCGCTGAACTCGGCTTCGATGATGACCTCATCCTCATCGAGGCCCTGCCGCACCGTTTCCACCATCCACTTGGTGCTGGCCAGGTTGACCGCCTGGGGGGTGGCGCCGGTGTCTATCATCGCCCACGCCGCTCCGCTCAAGCTGACGGAGCCGAAGAAGTCGCGCGCATACTCGCCGAACTCCTCGCTGCCCAGGTAATTCAGATAGGTTTGCATTTCCTGTGGCGTGACTTCGAGCCCCAGCGCCTCTGCGGCCTCTTCGAGCAGGACTCGGGCGACCGGCCGATAGATGCCCCCCTGGCCCTGCGGGACGCTGAACTTCTCCGCATCGAATTTGGGCGAGGTATAGTGATCCAGGCTCATCCAGAGCAGGTCCGCCCCGTAGTCCTCGGCGTACCATTCCAGCATCTGGCGCGCCCGCATCGCCCCGACTGCCGCCGGTCGGGTCTCGGAGCTGCGCTCCACGCCTTCGATCGGGGGGAGCTTTTTCGGGTTGGTGCCCGTCTGGTCGGCCGCCGTGTAGCTGATCTGGATTATCTGCGGGCTGCCCTCGAACGCCGCCGTGGCCTGGGCGAAGCCCCTCAGTTGCGCCGGCAGCGCGAAGTTGGCGTTTGAGGCAAGGAAGCTCATCCGCTTCTCCAGAGGCAGAAGCTCGCCGTCTTTGTCAAATGGGTAAAACGCCTCCATCACCGCCCTGAGCTCTCGACTCGTGCGCAGCATCGTCTTCTCCTTGATTCTGCATTGAAGAGTGGGGGAAAGTAACCTCATGCCACCATACTCCAACGGCCCGCTCCCGTCAAGGTCAGGGAGCGGCGGCGTCGTCGTCGAGCCATTCGTCCACGAGGCCGGACAGGTCCCGCCCCTGCTTGCGCGCGGCGGATTCCGCCCGGCGGAAGTCGCGATCGAGCCCGCCGAGCAGCTTGCGGAGCGCATCTTCCGCGCTCGCGCCCTTTTCCCGCGCCAGCGCAACGATGGCCAGGCATAAGAGGCCGCAGGCCGCCTCTGCGCCCTCAGGATCGGAACCGTCGGCGCCCGCCAACACCTCCAGCCACCTGCGCGCTGTCCCCTCGGCCTTGTCCGACGGCGCGGGGTCCACTCCGGTATGACGCACTTTCTCCAAAAGGCGCTCCGCCCGGAGCAGCGCCGGCAGCCCGGCGGGCAGCCCGTCCAGGACGGACTCCCTCCGCTCTTCACCGGTCTTGATGCTCTCCCAGCGCCGAAGCGCCTCGGCGGGCGTCTGCGCCTCGGCGTCGGCGAAGACGTGCGGATGGCGCCGGATCAGTTTCTCTATGATCCCCTCTATAACGTCCTCTATGTCGAAATTCGCCCCTTCCTCGGCCACCTCGGCGTGGAAGACGATCTGAAGCAGCAGGTCGCCCAATTCCTCGCAAAGCTCGTCGTATTGCTTCCGATCCAGCGCGTCAAGCGCCTCATGCGTTTCCTCCAGGAGATACGGGCGAAGCGTGTCGTGGTTCTGGCTTCGATCCCAGGGGCATTCGCGGCGCAGCGTGTGCATGATTCGCACGAGACGCTCGAACTTCTCTCCGGCTGACATGGACGGCTCCTCATTCGTCAGTGAGCAGGACAGGCCGGACAGCGCGCGGGGGGAGGCGACTTAGCGCTCGATCAGCGCCACGCCGTAGCCCTCGAGCGTGAATGCGCCGCGATGCTCGGCGCCCGTGAGGAGGTCCTTGCAGCTTTCCCCCTCCGGCAAGGCCAGCTTGCGCTCATCGGGCGAGTGGTTCAACACGAACAGGCACGACGGGGAGCCCTCAGCGGATTCGAGGGGGATAACCTCGACCAGTCGGTCGGCCCAGTCGTGCGCGCACAGGCCGGCGTCGTCGAGCGCCGCCGCGAGCAGCCTCTCATACATTTCGGGCGCCGAGACGGCCCCGAGGAAATACGCCGCTCCCTGGCCCACGACGTTGCGGGTGAGCGCCGCCGCCTCCCCGTAGGGGCCGCCGGCGTAGTGCGCCAGCGGCGCCGCCCCTTCCAGCTCCAGGAGGCTGATGAAGTTGCGGACCGGATAGAGTTCCCCGTCCATTTCGAGGGAGGTGTCACCGTCCGGGCGGGGCACGTCGTATTCCTTTACCCGGAGGCCGAGCGTTTCTGAGAGCGGGCCGGGGGCGGCCTCCATGAGCCAGGCGTTCTGCTGCGTGCGGTATCCCGCCGGGGCGGTAACCAGCAGGCGCCCTCCCGCGTCGGCGTAATTGCGCCACCTCTTCGCAGCCTTTGCGCGGCCAATCACAGGCATAGGCGCGACCACCAGCCCGTAGCGAGCAGAAAGGCCCGCATCCGGCGGGAGCGCGTCCACCGCGAAGCCCCTGCGCCTCAAGATGGCGTAGAAGCTCTCGAACTGCTCGCGGTAGTCCATCTGCGTGCCCATGGAATCGGCCTGAAGCGCCCAGAACGACTCGTAATCCCACACCAGGGCCACCCGGGCGTCCGGCGGCCTGCCCTCCCAGAGAGGGGCGTTTTTCTTCAACTCGGCAATCGTCTCCTTCAGTTCCTCAAAGCGTCGTTTCTGCGATCCATCGGCGTCGAGCATGCCATAGCGGCGCATCTCCTGTCCGGCGCGGCACGTGCGCCAGCGGAAGTAGCTGATCAGCTCCGCGCCCCTGGCCGCCGCCTGGTAGCTCCAGAGCCGCAGTTGGCCCGGCCGGGGCCGGGGCTCTGCGGCGCCTGCGCCGGTCTGCTGCTCCAGCACCCAGAACGGCGCGGCCTTCGCCGAGCGGCACAGGTCGAGCTCGAGGGCGGCCTCGTCCGGTGTCTCCGCGCGCGCCGGGTGGTTGTCGTAGGCCGCAACGTCGACCACCGACGAGAGCGCATATTGGTCGAGCTGCTCCGAGTCGAGACCTGCGCAATTCGTAGTGATGATGGTGTTCTCGCTTCCCACGTATTCTTCGATCATCCCGCGTTGCTCGCGGACGAACTCACGCACAGTCGCAGAGGCGAACCGCCGGTAATCCAGCGCAAGCGACGGATGCGCCCCGCCCGGCGTGCGCCGGGGGGGCGGGATGTAATGCCAATCGGCGAACTCCTGGCCCCAGAACGCAGTCCCCCACTGTTTGTTCAGCCGGCCGATGGCGCCGTATCGGCCTTTGAGCCACTCGCGAAAGGCCTGCGCGCAGTCATCGCAGTAGCAGAGCCCGTCAACGGAACACTGCGGCTCGTTGTCTATCTGCCAGGCCAGGATATCCTGCCTTTGCCCGAAGGTCCTGGCGAGCAGGCGCACGATGCGCAGCGCATAGCGGCGGTAGGGTCGGTTGTTCAGGCAGACGTGCCGGCGGCCCCCCGCGTGCCACGGCCTGCCCTCGGCGTCTTCGGGGATCATGTCGGGATGTCGCTCAAAAAGCCAGGAGGGCGGAGCGGCGGTCGGCGTGCACAGGATGATCTTCAGGCCTTCGGCGGATAGCGCGTCGAGCGCGCGCTGGAGCCACTCCATGTCGTAGTGCATTCGCCGGGGCTCGAGGCGCGACCAGACGAACTGCCCCACCCGCACCACCTCCACCCCCGTGCGGCGCATCAGCCGGGCGTCTTCCGGCCAGCGCTCCTCGGGCCAGTGTTCGGGGTGATATGCCACGCCGATCTTCATCTACGGCTCCATTACCGGGGGGCAGCGTTACAAGGGGATGCCCGGCGCTCTTTCTCAAGACAACCCTCGGCCCGCCACGAGCGAACTGCATTATAATAGTGGACTGTCCTTCAAAAGCAAGCTACCGGCCTTGAACGCGTCCCGCTGGAAGCATATCATAGCCTGCCTCAGAAAGAGATTTCGAGGCTTTTGTTCCCTTTGTTCGCTTCGGAGATGTGAAGATGCCAGAGTACGGCGAAGCTGAAATCCGCAACCTTACCGAGGTGATCGAGAGCGGTTGCTTCTGCGACAAGCGCGGCGGCTTCATGGACCAGTTCCGCAGCGACTTCGCGATCGCTACCCCTTCAAGCTCTCCCACGCCGGGCCACGCAAGTTCGCCTATCACGACCTTTCCTCCTGACCCCAGTGCTTCACGAAGGGAGAATCTCTTATGAGCAAGCAGTTTGAAATCGTGTTCGAAGCCAGCGGGCAGGTAGTGGTCGCCGACCTGTTGGAGGACAAGGCGCCGATCACCTGCGAGAACTTCTGGGCGGCCATCGCCGAACCGCTCACCGACACGCTGAACCACGGCGGCGAGACCGGCCCCGAGATGTGGTGCCTCGTCCCGCCCCCGGGCGAAGAGCTGCCTTACGAGAACTCCACCGTCTTCCCGGAGCACGGCGAAATCCTCTACTACCATTACCGCCAGCCGCCGACCCGCGACGGCGTGATGGTCTACGACATAGGCATCTACTGGGATCGCGGGCAGAGTAAGCTGCTACAGGGGTGGATCCCCGGCAACCTGTTCGCCCGCATCAACGGAAATGAGCAGATAATGGCGCTGAGGCGCGAGGCCGGCAGGCTCCTGGCCGAAGGCTCAGGCCGGGTAACTCTTCGGAGGAGGTTCTCATGAACGATACGGGGAAGGTCATCACCGCGCGAGGCGCGGTAGAGCCGGAGGCGCTCGGGCGCGTGCTGATGCACGAACACCTGTACTGCGACTGTTGGGACTGGGCGAATGAGCGCATACCCGAGGAGGCGCCCATTACTCCCCGGCGCCGCCGCCTGCTGATGGAGGAGGCCGTCCCGAACATGAGGAAATTGAACGACTACGGCTGCCACGCCTTCGTGGACGCCACGCCCCCGCCGTTCCGGACCTGGCCGTCGGTCTACGCGGAGGTCTCGGAGGCCGCCGAGTTTCACATGCTGCTCTCGACCGGCTGCTACCGCGAGGTGGAGACGGGAACCTATTGGGTGAAAACTCCCGAAGACGCCATCTGGAAGTTCGCCAGGGAAGCGTCGGTCAAAAACATGGCCGACCTGTTCATCGGCGAACTCCTGGAAGGCATCCACGGCACGCAAGTGCGCGCCGGGGTCATCAAGCTCGCTTCGAGCGGGCCGGAGTTGACTGAGACGGAGGCAAAGGCCTTCCGCGCCGGCGCGGAGGCGCAGAAGGCGACCGGAGTCCACATCACCACCCACTGCCCGAGTTGCGGCAGCGAGGACGCCCAGCTTCGCCTCCTGGTCGACGAGTGCGGCGTGGACCCCGCGCGGATCGTGCTGGGCCACGTGGGCAGGAACCTGATAGACCCGAAATGTCGCAGAATCTGCCTGGACTGGATGCGGCGCGGGGCCAACTTCCTGCCCACGAACCTGGACGTGGCGGAGGGCCCGGAGCCCTGGCGCCCGCTGGTGGAGGCCATCCACGAGGTCTTCGACGCCGGGCAGGGCGACAAGCTCTGCCTCGGGCTGGACTGGGCGTTTACTTCCGAGTCCGGCGAGTTCGGCCTGTGCCCGTACATGCCGCCGCCGCCCTTCCTGTACATGTTCACCGACACGCTGCCGGCGTTCCGCAAGCTGGGCCTGACGCAGGAGGAAGAGGACGTCATGCTGCTGCAAAACCCCCAGCGTATTCTGCCCGTGAGGGCCGGGTAAAGCGCAAGCGAAAGGACATTATCAGATGGAAAGTAAACCCGCCGCTCCGTCGCTGGAAAGCCTGTCCATCTTCGACACGTGCCTTACGATGGGCCGGCTGGCGACCAGCCAGGCGCCGGAGCCCCTGCCGGACGCTCAGGCCGTCCTGGCAATGATGGATCGCTATGACATCGCCGAGGCGCTGGTCCACGAACACCACGCTCGCGTTGTTCACCCCCGCAAGAAGGGGAACCTGCGGCTGCTCGGGGAGATTGCCGGCCACCCGCGGCTGCATCCTGTCTGGGTGATCCAGCCGCCCCAGACGCCGGGCCGGGCGCCGGCCCGTGCACTGGTGGAGGAGATGCTGGATGCGGGCGTGCGGGCCGCGCGCCTGCCGATGGGCAAAATGCCTTCCCACGATTGGTATTGGGCGGACCTGTGCGCCGCGCTGGAGGAGCATCGCGTGCCATGTTTCCTGGATTTCGGGGACGTGAGCACCCTGGGAAGCCTCTCGGACTTCGACGTTGACGCTGTCGGCCGAATCGCCGCCGCGCACCCGGCGCTGCCGATGATTCTCTCCCACGTGATGGGAGGGCTGGGGATTCATCCGGCCATCGTGCCGCTCATGCGCCGGCAACGCAATATTTTTATTGATGTCGGCGCCCTCCTCGAATACTGGCGGCAAGTGGCGCGCCAGCTCGGCGCGGAGAGAGTCCTTTTCGCCGGCGGGGCGCCCTTCACCGACCCGGGCATTCTGATCTCGAACATCCAGTATGCCCGCGGATTCAGCGTTGAGGAGAAGGCATTGATGTACGGAGGCAATATACGACGTCTGATCGAGGAGGTGCGGCAATGAGCGATATCCTCTCGCAATGGCGCCAGGGACAGGGCCTGCCCGATACCCTTGTCATTGACGGCCACGGGCACATCGGTGAGTGGCCCCATGCGGCTACGTTCCCCAATCATAGCGTGGAAGAGGCCGCCGAGGAAGCGGTTGCGTTCATGGATGCCAACGGCCTGGACCTGTTCTGTTCCCAGAGCGGCGGATACATGCTCGACGGGAGCGACTATCGGCTGGGCAACGACTACCTGCTCGATATGTGGCGCCTGATTCCCGACCGGCTCATCCCGTTCGCCAACGTGAATCCGAACGACTCGCGCGAGAACATACTCGCGGAGCTGGATCGCGTCTACGAGGCCGGCATCCGGTGCCTGAAACTGATCAACGATTACCAGGACAACTATCCGCCGGGCGGCCCGAACATGATGGCGGTGTACGAGTATGCGTCCCAGCGCGCGATGCTGATCCTGAACCACGGCTGGCGGGACTCCGAGGCGCTCAACAGCATAGCGGACGAGTTCCCCGCTGTTGATTTCATCACCGGCCACTACGGGTGGCGCCAGGACGAGACACTCAAGGCCCACCCGAACGTGTTTGCCAATATATGGGGATACGGCTCGATGGGCTGGCTTGACCACGGCTTCCGGGAAGTGGGGGCTCACAAGTTCATCCTGGGCTCCGATGGATTCCTGAACCCTCTATCGGGCGGCATAGGGCCCGTGGTGTTCGCCCCCATCAGTGACGAAGAGAAGCGGCTCGTCCTGGGGCTGACCATGGGGCATCTCTTGCACAAGCGCGGCGTCCTGCCCGACTGGGTAGAAGAGAAGTGGGGCGCGCAGATCAAAGGAAAGTGTGAATAGAAGCGGGAGCAAGGAGCATATGGCAAAGCTCAGAGTTGGCGTGGTGGGGCTTGGCAGAGGGGCTTACTTCGTTAAGGTCTTCGAGGGGCTGGACTCGTGCGAGGTCGTGGCGGTTTGCGATCCCGTTCAAAAAGCCCTGGCGCGCTTCGACGGGCTTGCCCGGCACACCGATTACGACGCCTTCCTGGAAGAGGGCCTGGACGTGGTGGCCGTCATATCGCCGGGGCCCGTCCATGCGGAGCAATCGATTAAGGCGCTGGAGGCCGGCGCGCACGTCCTGTGCGAAACGCCCTGCGTGTATTCGGAGGCGGAGGCCCGGGCGGTGGCCAGCTCCGTCCGGGAAACCGGCCTGAAATACATGCTGGCTGAGGACTACCTCTGGAGCGGCTGGAGCCTGAGCATCCAGAGACTCGCCCGGGAGGGGCTTCTCGGCCAGATCGTCTACGCGGAAGGCGACTACACCCACGACTGCCGGGACATAATGCTGGCGAGCGAGGAAGGTTACGTGCCGTACGCCGAGCGCGACCGGCGCCCCGACGCGAGGAAGACGTGGCGGGCGACCGACCTGCCACCCCTCTACTACACCTCACACACGCTGGGGCCCCTGCTGACGTTCATGGAGGATCGCATCGTCTCCGCGATAGGGCTCAACACGGGCACGCACACCGCCCCCGACCTGGGGACGATAGACCTGGAGGCGGGCCTTTTCGAGACGGAGAAGGGCGCCATCGTGCGCCTTACCAACGGCTTTAGCGTCGCCCACCCATACGCGCTTTACTACAACTGCGTGGGCACGAAAGGGTCAGTCAAGCTCTTTTCCGCGGGCGCAAGCGTGTTCATCTGGTACTCGGAGGGGGCCGAGCAACCTGACGGAGGCTGGCGGCCGGCGCCTGCCGAATGGTCCGACAGGCCGGACGAGCGCTCCCAGGTGGAAGCCATGACGGGCGAGTTCGTGGAGAGCATACTCCATGAGCATGAGCCGCCCCTGGACGTCGCCCGTTCGATGGACTTCGTGCTTCCAGGGGTGAAGGCGCACCAATCCTCGCTGCTGGGCGGCAAGAAGCTGGCCGTGCCCCACGTGGGCGCGTGAGCGCGGCGAAAGCCTGGCCCTGGACATGGTTGGGGAAAGCCTCTATTCGGGTTCCAACTGCGCTCCGATCACCGTGACGGTAAGGTCCGCCAGCAGGTCTCTTTCGGAGATGAAAGCTATGGCTACGTCCTCGCGGCTCTTCACCGTGAGCCACGGGACGCGCATCTCCTTCCAGTCCGCCAGTGGCAGAAGCGGCATGTGCATCGTGCTTCGGAGCGGACGGAGCGTCAGTTCGCCGTCAATGCGATTCAGGCCGAATCCGATGCTGCTCAGCGCCATCCCGAAGACTGTCGCGCCGCGCGGATAGAACGCCAGGTAGGTCGGCTCCGTGGTGTCGTAGTAGAGCGAGCCGCCCCACGAGCTGCCCATGGTCAACTGGTAGTCCCAGTAGCGCTCGATGTTGTCCAGCATGTCTATCCCCAGGTAGGCGGCGACGTAATCGCGCCACATGTTCTGGCTCAGCCAGACTATCCGGTCGGAGGCGCTCGAGTGGCGGCAGCCGTAGGCGCCCATCGTGCGGCGCGTGGCGTTCTCGATGTCGTCCGCGAAGCGGTTCAGCTTCCAATGGGGCCTTTTCAGGTTCGCCAGGAACGGGTAAAGCAGCCCGTTCGCAGTGTAGATGGAGTAGGCGTCCCGGCCCTGGAGCGGACCCTCGGCCAGGGGCTCGTCGGACCACGGGTTCTTCAGGCCGGCGGTGGTTTTGGAGAGGTTGAGCGCGTAGTGATCCTGGCGCCATCCTTGCTCTTCGACGGTTCGGGCGCCCTTGGAGGCGAAGGCGCGCCAGCGTTCGCTCTGGGGGGGCTTCACGTCGCATTTCAGCTCCAGTTCGGCGAGCGCCCAAAGGGCGGCCTGGCTCTTTACGGCGAGGTACGTCTGCTCGCCGCCGTACTGCACGGCGGGGCTGCCGTCATCAATCGTGTTCGCCGTGCCCTGGTCGGGCGCCCCGTTGCCGGTGGTGTCCGTGGAGAGAATGAATTCGGCCAGGCGCCTGCAGAGCGGGATTTTCCCGGCTGCCTTGTCGGTCTTGCCGGTGAAGGCCGTCCAGGCGGCCAGGAGCAGCAGATAATTGGCGTTCTCCTCCACCGGCATGTGGTGGGGATATACCTGGTGGCCCGTGATGAGGCCGGCGCCCATGTCGTGGCAGAGGAATGAGGCGCTTTTCGCGTCTTTTCCCGGGGTCTGGCCGCTGTCTATCTCGAACTGCGACCACTCGTCCAGCAGCATCTCCAGCAACTCCGGCCACAGGGCGAAGTAGAGAAGGGCGTCGTTGTACTCTACGTCAATAGTGGAGTGGTAGTAGCAATTGCCCTCCCAGACGCTGAACCAGTCCCGCTTCTGGTCGCGCTGTGTCCACCAGGTGTTGGCCAGGAAACTGTGCAGGGCGAGTGCGCTCATGCCGGCGGCGGCGGCCCCCAGGCTCCAGTCGGCGACGATCCCGTCGAGGAAGTCGCAGCGCTCCAGGATGCTCGCCTTTTCCTGCCGGGCCCACCCGAGCATCTTCTCCCGGGAGTCGAAGAGATAGTTGTATTTGAAGTGTGTCCTGCGGCCGTCCACCTCGAGCACCGGCTCTTTCACCCAGGTGGACCAGATAAGGCTCATAGTCGCTTCGGACTGGCGGCTCAGGTCGAAGGGCTTGCGGAGCCCGGACTCGCCGAAGGGCTCGGCGTCGGCGGAGTCTATCCAGTTCAGCGTCTCGACGGAGAAGGGCGGTTCCTCGCCGCCGGCCGGGGCGGCGCTGGTGAAAGCGTAGAGGAACCCGCCGTCGAATGGCGAGAATGCCACCGAGTCGCCCTCGAGCGTAAATACGATGTGGCCGCGCTCCAGGGGCGCGTCGGGCCACTGCCGTTGGAAGGATTCCAGGCGGCGCACCTTCAGGTCCAGGTAGTAGAACGGCGCCGCTGAGAGCTGTGCGTTCTGCGGGTAGAAAGGAGCGCGCAGGTCCAGAACGAACTCTATGCCGATCTCCGGCTGGACTGCGCGATAGCGGATCTGCGTGAGCCTGTCGAACTGCTCGACAAAGGGGAATGCCTTTCCCTGGCGGGTGAACGGCAGCGTCCACGTGCGGCCGTCCGCCCCCTTGATCCCCGCCGTCAGCTGCAGCGGTATCTCCAGGAACTCGCCGAAGGCGTTCTGATAGAGCCGCCGCCTGCGCGGGTGGAATATCAGGTTGAATCTGCCGCCCAGCGTGGCCGCCACGTCGGTGATCAATTGCACTCTTGCTCTCTCCTTTGGACTCCCGAAAACGCTCATAGAGCATCCGGGCTAATTGGCGAAGTATCACGGATCTGTAACGGAAGGATGTTTGTGACCTATACGGCGGCAGGTAATGTCCTTTCACCACCCCGCTTGTTTTAATGTACGCGAAATCGGCCGGGAATCAAGGGGAAAGCGCCGTTCCGCGCGCTGCGCAGTTGACAAAACGCGGCGTTCGAATCACAGTATCCGCAGGTCATTAATGCGGAATGGAGGCGATTATGGGCGCGCCTGTGCGACTGGGCGTTTTGATCAGCGGGGGGGGCCGCACGCTTCAGAATTTCCTGGACCTCTCGGAGGCCGGCCGCCTGAAAGCCGTGGTGGTGAAGGTCGTCTCCAGCCGGACGGATGCCTTCGGCCTGGAGCGGGCCAGGCGGCGTGGCGTGCCGGCCGTGACGGTCTCGCCGAAAGATTACAAGGACACCGAGTCCTTCAGCGAAGCGATCACCCGGCAGCTACAGCGGGAGGGCGTGGAACTGGTCGCCATGGCGGGCTTCCTTTCCCTTTACCGCATTCCGGATGTCTACCTGGGCCGGGTGCTGAACATCCATCCCGCCCTGCTGCCCGCCTTCGGCGGCGCGGGCTGTTACGGGGATCGGGTTCATCGCGCCGTGCTGGCAGCGGGCTGCAAGGTAAGCGGCTGCACCGTTCACTTCGCCGACGACGAGTATGACAACGGCCCCATTATCGTCCAGAGGACCGTGCCGGTGCGGGAGGACGACGACGCGCACAGCCTGGCCGCCCGGATCTTCGAGGAGGAAAAGAAAGCTTACCCGGAGGCGATAAACCTGTTCGCCGAAGGACGACTGAGGATTGAGGGTCGTCGGGTGCGGATTCTCCCGGCGCGGAAAGGATGAAGGAGAGCATGACGGCCATACCCCGCTTGGATTTTCACATTCACACGAAGTATCTGGGCTGCGCGAACGAGACCATGGAGGTTCCCGCCATCGCGCAGGAGTGCGAGCGGCTGGGGCTGGAAGCCCTGGGGATCACGGATCACGTGAACTCGCTCGACAGGCTTCCCCTGCATCTGAACATCAAGAGGGATCTCGAGGTCTTGGAGACGCAGATACCGGTGTATTTCGGCGTGGAATTGAACTTCACCGGCCTGGACGAAGGCTTCCCGTTCAGCGCGGAATTGAAAGAAGAATACGGGATTCAATTCGCCATCGGCGGCATACACAACGCTTACCTGGAGAGCTATGATCTGGAAACGCTGCTGGAGATTCAACATCGCCATCATCTTAAGACCTGTCGGGACCCGCTGGTGGACGTGCTCGTGCATCCCTACTGGTTCTGGAAGGGCGAGTTCGACAGCCACAACTGGCCCTGGTTCGACTCCGTGGCGGTTGTGCCGGAGAGCCACGTCCGCGAACTCGGACAGGTTGCGCGAGAAACAGGCACGGCCATAGAGATGAATGCGACGGCCAGCCTGGCGAAGGAGGCGTTTGGCGAGGACTACGTCAAGGAATACGTGGAGTTCTTGTCTATCATTGCGGAGGAAGGGGCGAGTTTCTCGCTGGGCTCGGATTCCCACGACATCGGGTCGTTGCGTGAGATACGGAACGCCTGGCAGGTCGCGGAGCAACTGAACCTGACCGAGGATCGCATCTGGCGGCCGCAGGGCGCGCCTTTTGTGGGCGGGGAGATTGGCCGTGAAACTCGCCAATAAGATCGCGTTGGTGACGGGCTCCTCCGTCGGCATAGGCGCCGGCATCGCCAGGGCCCTGGCCGCCGAGGGCGCCGACGTCATCGTCCACTACCGTCGGGACCGGGCCGGGGCGGATGAAACGGCCGGCCGGATCGAACAGATGGGGCGCGACGCCCTTGTTGTTCAGGCCGACGTGGGCGTCGCGGCGGATGTGCGGCGCATGTTCGACCAGGTTCGAGAGCGCTATTCGCGACTCGACATCCTCGTCAACAACGTCGGCATCTACCCGAGGAAGCCCTTCCTGGAATGCGCCGAGGATGATTGGGACTACGTCATCAACACCAATCTGAAAAGCATGTTCCTCTGCTGTCGGCAGGCCGTGCCCCTCATGACGGAGGGCGGCGCCATCCTGAACATATCCTCCATCCTTGGCTTCAACACCCTGAAGAACTGCACGATGTACGCGGCCAGCAAGGGCGGCGTGGAGGGATTCAGCCGCGCCCTGGCGGTCGATCTCGCTCAGAAAGGCATCCGGGTCAACGTGCTCCGCCCCGGGATGGTGAACGTGGAGCGCGATACGGTCTCACCCGACGACCCCCTCTACGACGAGATATGCGCGAGGATCCTCGCGGGGCGCCCCGGAACGGTTGAGGACATGGCGCCGATGGCCGTTCTGCTCTGCTCCGAAGACGCCGGCTTCATCACGGGCCAGACGATATGCGCCGACGGCGGTCAGAACGTTCTGCTGAGCGCCCCCTTTGCAATGGGCTTTTCGAGCCCCGAGGGTGACTTGAAAGACCTGCCCGATCATTGAGCCGGAGCGCTTGCGCTAAATGCTCACATCTGAAGGAGGCTTGAAATGGGCTGCGACATAGAAGTCCTTGCCGACGACGGCAACCTTTGCGGCGAAGCGCCGACCTGGGACCCCGAGCGCGGTCGCGTCATCTGGACGGACATCAGGAAGTCCCTGGTCTACGAACTCGTCCTCGCCACCGGCGAGAAGCGCGTCATCAGCAGCGGCCTCCCTGTCGCCGGCATCGCCCTGAACGCGCACGGGCGCCTCGTCTTCGGGGGCGCAGAGGGCCTGGTCCTCTGGCGCGGGCAGGACGACTACCGCACCATCTTCGCCGAGCGCCAGGGAGAAAAGCTCCGTTTCAACGACATCCTTGCCGATCCCGCCGGCCGCGTCTACGCGGGTTCCGTTAACTGGAGCGGCGGGCGCATGGTGAAAACGGGCAATCTCTACCTGGTCGACACCGACGGATCCGTGCGCGTCGTAGACGAGGGGATCGAGCATTCCAACGGCATCGGGTTGAGTCCGGACAACAAGACCCTCTACTTCGCCGATACCGTGCCGCGCCGAATCTACGCCTACGACGTGGATTCGGCCTCCGGGGCGCTCTCAAACAAGCGCCTGTTCGTCCGGGTCCCGGATGACGAGGGCATCCCGGACGGCCTGACAGTGGACTCGGAAGGTTACGTGTGGAGCGCCCAGTGGTTCGGGGCGCAGGTGGTCCGCTACGATCCGGACGGGGCCGTCGAGCGACGCATCGAGCTGCCGGTCAAGCAGGTGTCCAGCGTGCTGTTTGGCGGGCCGGACCTGATGGACCTCTACGTCACCAGCGCCGCCCAGTTTGCGGCGCTCGAGTGCAGGCCCACCGGCTTTGACGAGACGGCTCCGATGGGCGGCGCGCTGTACCGCCTGCGGCCGGGCGTCGCCGGGAAGCCCGAGTTCAGCGCGCGGATGCAATGGCAATAGAAGGCGGCGGGAGACGCCGCTGAGCGCAACTTATTCGGCGGCGTGGATGGTTACCCGGAGGCGTATGGGGCTGGTGCGGGTCTGCGCGCTGCGCGAAGAACGGGCGGGGGCGCTCGTTGTCCGGCTGCTGGCAGGCGCGTTGGCCAGGAAGGTCCGCGTTTTGTCGGCCCTGGCCCGGCTTAGCGGGGCGGAGGCGGGCGCGGCCGCCTTTGCTTTCATCTCGAATGAACCGCCTTCGGCCTCCGCAGGATGAAGCCTGTCCCGCGCTGAGGCGCCTGTCTTCGCGCTCTCGCGGTAAGCGTCGTAGTCGTCGAGCGCCTGCGCGAAGAAGCGGTCTTGGGCTATGTCGGTGTTGGAGAGCGTCTGCCGCTCCGGCCCGGTCAGGGACGAGAGTTTCTTGAGCAAGGCGTTGTACTGCCCGGGGGGCACTTCCATCTCTACGCTGACCGTCCTGTCGTTGCCCAGCCGCAGAGCCGTGCTGATTCCCAACTCGTTGGCTTTTTCGATTGTGCGATGAATAATGTCCGCAGGTTCTTTCCCGTAGAGTTCCAGCACCTGGTGAGGGGGAGGCGCGTTCAGGCGACGGGGCCGGACGACCTGCTCAAAGACAATCTCATTGGATTGCGGAGCTTCAGCGTAGCTGAGGCGCCCTTCCATCTGCGTCATTTCTTCTTTCATCCTCCCCATCCGCGCGATGGCGTCATCCAGTGCGGCCGCGGGCCTTGCCGGCAGCATGCGCTTCGGCAAGGACAGCGCTTCCGCCGTCTTTAGCTTCTCCGACTGCCGGGCGGCCGGGGCGGACATCGTCTCGTGGCCCACCTCGGCGACTTCTCTCCGCATCGCGGCTGCGCCGGCGACTATGTCCCCGCGCGCACGCGCCTTCCGCCGTGCACTCTTGGCGGCAGGCTGCTTCATGTCCCTCGCCAGCATTGGGGAGGGTCCGGGCGTTTTGAAGATGCCGTTGCGATTGACGTTGAAAATGAGGACGAATACGAGGACGAACATCGCCGCCACCGGCAGAAGGCGACTCCACGCGAAAGTGATTATCTTCGGTCGAGGGGACGGCGCTTCTCTACGGCGCAGTTGACGCAGGACCCGTTCGGCGAAGTCGCGCGGCGCACGGCGGCGCGGCATCTCCGAGACAAGCCGCACCGTGCGGCGCCAGAGCTCGAGTTCGGCCCGGCAGGCTTCGCACTTCTCGACGTGGGCCTCCAGGGCCCGGCGCCCGTCCTCATCGAGTTCGCCGTCCAGGAATGCGTCGAACATCTCCCGGTATTCTGTGCAGCTATCGTTCATCACTTTTGGTCGAAGAAGTCTTCGAGTTTTTCTTTCAGCCGCCCTCTGGCCCGGTGCAGGCGGCTCTTGACCGTTCCCGCGGGTATCCGGAGCGCCTCGGCCAGCTCGTCGTAAGGCAGTCCCTGCATGTCTCGCAGCACGATAATCTCTCGCAGCTCATCTTCCAGTTCGCCGATAGCGCGGCGGACCATCCGGATTTCCTCATTCTGTAGCGCCGCTTCCAGCGGACCTGCGTCTTCCGCCGGGAGCTGCGCGCCGGGTTCATTGGGCTCATCGCCGTCGAAGCCCAGGCTCACCACTGACCTGCGCGCCTGGCGGCGCCAGTAGCTGCGCACGGTGTTCAGCAATATCCCATAGAGCCAGGTGGTAAACCTGGCCCGGGCTTCGAACCCGGCCAGCCCGTTATAAGCTCGAACGAACACCTCCTGCGCCAGGTCTTCGGCGTCCTGGTCGTCGCCCACCATGTGGTAGACGGCGTTGTAGACGTAATCCTGGTGTTTTCGAACAAGCCGGCCGAAGGCTTCCGCGTCGCCTTCTCTGACCTGCGCCACCAGCTTCTCGTCACTCGGGACGGCTTCTCGCATGGAGCCCTAACCTGTTAGACAACGCAACAGAGGTGTTTGTTCCCTGAAAATCACTCCAGCACAATATAGCGGAATCACGTCGAGATTCCAACTTCGGATGCTTGCGAACGATCAGGCCGTCATCTACATTGTCACCAGAGCTTCACCTGGCGAGGCGCCCATGCCGTGATGCGACG
>JAGHAF010000098.1 GCA_021161675.1 Planctomycetota bacterium
GTCCCCGGCGCCAACGGAAGGGCGCCCAATCCGAACGCGGAACCCAATGCCCTGACCGTTCTGTCCTTCAGCTTCAGCATTCTCTTCAAGTATCCTCTTTTATCACTCGCGCGACGCAATCGTAGCCGGCCGAATCCACGATTTCCACTTCCGCGAACTCCCCGGGAGCAGGCGCGGCGCCGCTCACCAGTATCACGGGGTCCACGTCCGGGGCTTCGTGGCGGCTGCGGCCGAGGGCGAACTCCCCGCTCCCTCCCCCGCCTTCCTCGATGATGACCTCGCAGCGCTCTCCCACTCTACGGGCGGCCAGTTCAAATGCGATTTCCTGCTGAACGGCCATCAGCTCTTCACGTCGCCTGGCGCCGATTTCCCGCGGGACCTGCCTGGGCATCCGGGCCGCCCGCGTCCCCTCTTCCCTCCAGTAGGAGAAGCATCCCACCCGCTCGAACCGGAAGCGGCGGACAAAATCCAGCAGTTCCTCAAACTCGGCCTCACCCTCCCCGGGGAAGCCCACTATGAAAGTGGTGCGCAGAGCGAGTCCAGGGATTCGCTCGCGCATCTTCCCAATCAGATCCTCCACCTCGGCCCGCTTTATCTTCCTCCCCATTCGCGACAGGATATCGTCATTCGCATGTTGGAGGGGGACGTCCATGTAAGGGCAGATACGCTCCTCGCCCGCCACCACGTCTATCAGATCATCCGTGACGTGGGCCGGGTGGCAGTAGAGCAGCCGTATCCACTTCAGCGCCTCGATTCTGCACAACTCTCGCAGCAACTTCGCGATATTTGCGTCTTCGCCGAGATCCCCGCCGTAGGCCGCCGTATCCTGGGCGATAACATTCAGCTCGCGCACGCCCTGTGCGGCCAGGTATCGCGCCTCCCCCAACAGGTCATCGAGGGGCCGGCTGCGCAGCGGCCCCCGAATGAACGGAATAGCGCAGTACGAACACCGGTTGTCACAGCCGTGGGATATGCGCAGGTAGCTCCACCAGGAAGGGGTAAGGCGCCGTGAACGCCGGGCGGGGACGCAGTCGAGCGCACGTGCGGGCCGCCCTGCCGCTTTGAGAGCGGCCAATGCCGTCCCTTCCGGATCAATCCCCGTCAGAACGTCCACCTCCGGCATCAGGTCTTTCAACGCATCTGAGTATCGCTCAACCAGGCAACCCGTAACGATCAATGTCTCAAGCCCCTTCCGCTTCCATTCGGCCGCATCGAGGACAACGTCAATGGATTCCTCCTTCGCCGGCTCGATAAAGGCGCAGGTGTTGATTATCGCGACCTGGCTCTCGCCCAGACTGTGGACGACCTCTACGCCGCGGGATTCCAGCACGGACAGGATACGCTCCGAATCAACCACGTTCTTAGCGCAGCCCAGTGTCAGGAGCGCAACTCGTGGCCGGCCGGAGGGGCTATCGGTATTCATAAGAGGCTGATGCCAATCTGGAAACGTCAGTTCTCGGCGTATGCCTTCTCCCACTCCTCTTTGCTCAGCAGGACGCGGCGCGCCTGGCTGCCCCGGTAGGGCCCGACGATGCCATTCTCCGCCATCATGTCAATCAGGCGGGCGGCGCGGGAGTAACCGATGCTCAGCCTTCGCTGCAGCAAGGAAACGGAGCCGCGCCGGCTCTCGACCACTATCTGAACAGCGTCGTCATAGAGCGCGTCACTATAGTCCGAACCTTCCTCCGAAGTGTGGACTTGCTGAAGTTCGGTGTGGAAACGCGGGGTCGCCTGGTTCTCGAGGAACTCCACCACGCGCAGCACCTCGGCATCGGAGACGAACGTTCCCTGCGCCCTGACAAGCTGGGCCCTTCCGGGCGGCAGAAGCAGCATGTCGCCGCGCCCCAGAAGCACCTCGGCGCCGTTGCGATCCAGAATCGTGCGCGAATCCACCATGCTGGAGGTCTGGAAGGAGATGCGCGCCGGAAGGTTTGCCTTTATCAGGCCCGTTATCACATCGGTCGAAGGCCGCTGCGTTGCGCAAATCAGGTGGATCCCCACCGCGCGAGCCTTCTGGGAAAGGCGCGTGACGGCGTTCTCGACCTCCTTGGCCGCCACCATCATCAGCTCGCCGAACTCGTCCACTATGATGACGACGTGCGGCATGTAGAAGGGCAGATCATCGAGAACGGCGTCGTTCTCCACGCCCAGACGGCGTCTGACCTCCTTCTCGCCCAGCGCGTTGTAAGCCGCCAGGTTGCGCACCCCCACCCGCGACAGGATCGAAAAGCGCTCGTCCATCTTCTTGCACGCCCACTTCAACACCGAAGCGGCCTTTTTCATGTCGGTCAGAACAGGGCAGATCAGGTGCGGCAACTGGACGAACTCACTGAACTCCACCGACTTGGGGTCTATCAGGAGGAGCTGCACCTCGTCAGGCTTGCGCGTCATCAGTATGCTGCTTATCATGGACTTGATAGACACCGACTTGCCCGAGCCGGTCGCGCCGGCCACCAGCAGGTGAGGGCATCTGGCCAGGTCCAGCAGCATGGGACTGCCCGCCGTGTCTTTGCCCAGGAAGAGCGGCACCGCCAGGTCATCGTAGTCCTTCCTCGTGGCCTCCATCAACTCGCGCATCCGCACGATCTCCCGTTCCGCGTTGGGCACCTCGATCCCTATCGTGTCCCGTCCGGGCAGCGGCGCCACAACGCGCACGCCGGGCGCCTTCAGCGCAATGGCCAGGTCATTGGACAGCGAGGCCACCTTCGACAGCTTCGTGCCCGCGGCAAGCGCTATCTCGAACATGGTGATAACGGGCCCCCGCTGAATGCGCTCCACGACGGCATCCACCTTGAACTCACTGAGCGTCCTCTCCAGCAGGCGGCCGGTCTCCCGTATTTCGACCTCATCTTCCTCGCCGACCCGCAACTCCGGCTTCTCAAGCAGTCCAAGGGGCGGCAGTTGGAAGTCTCCGTCCGGAGCGACCGCCTCCGGCGGCTTAAAAGTATCTTCAACCTCATCCGATGAACCGGAATAGCCGTAGAATCCCGACACCAACTCCGGTTCCTCCGGCTCAGGCCGCAGAACATCTTCCGTAGAGCCCTGCTCGTCGTCCGGTTCATCGAGAACGGCAGGCGCCGCTTCCAGCGCCAGCGCCTCCTTCGCAGTCGGCGCCTTTCGCCTGCCCTTGGGAGCCTCTTTCTCTTCCCCGCGCAGGCGCCGGCGTTTCACCCCCAGTGCGCCAAGCGCCAGGCGAAAGCCCGGACCGGCCAGGGCCAGCAACTCGGCGCCCGCCAGCAGGAACATGCCCAGGAACGCGCCGGACGCCAGCAGGATGAGCGTCCCCGTCGCGCCGACCGCCCGGTAAAGCAGCCCCGCCAGCAGGATGCCGACGACGCCCCCCCCCGCGCCCGGAGCGGCGCGGTAGAGCGCCGCCGTGCTCTCAGGCGATGCCTGTGCAACAGCCAGGGCGACGATCAGACAGCCTGTCACCAGAACGAGACCACTGATGCGAATCGGCAGCTCGCGCACCCCCCGCCCGATAAGCAGCATGACTCCGGCGATCCCAACCGCCGCCGCGACAAGGTAAGCGGCCCGGCCTATAAGGGCAAAGGCATAAGCGGAGACGTAGGCGCCGGCGATCCCGCAGGCGTTGCCCCCCCCCGCATCGGCAACAAAATCCGGGAAGGGCCCCTCGTGGGGGACGCGCGTCGCCAGGCTCACGATCATAAAGGCGCCCAGCGCCGCCAGCGCAATCCCCGTGGTGACCCTGATTATCCGCTTTCTATCCATATCACAACCCCGTCGAGTCAAGAACCCCTTCCCCTATCATATAGTCAGAAAACGCAACGCATTACCCAGAGGGAATGGGCACAGGCGCACCACGAACGCTCCGTCAGCCCAGTATTCTAATTAATACGTGGGGCCAAAAGCAAAACGCGCCACCCGACCGCGGCATTGCAGCCCTCCCCCTGTCGGCGCTCGCCGCTTGACATTTTCGCAGGACCGTGCTAGGCTTTGCCACGTTACGGCCCGATAACCTGATCACAGACCAAGGAGTAACCATGTCGGAGATTGCTATCAAGGATGTCCCTCCCAAGACCGTTATGAGCCTGCCGTTCGCCGGTTCTTACGAGCAAACCCGGGAGAAGCTCGATCACCTGATGTCATGGCTTCTGCGCATCGGCCA
>JAGHAF010000110.1 GCA_021161675.1 Planctomycetota bacterium
AGGCGAGACGAACACAGACTCCGGGATCAGCGAGAGCAGAGAATGACCACAAGAGCGGCAGTGCTCGTGACGAGCGACCGGATCCACCGCGGAGAGGAGATAGACCGCAGCGGGGCCGCCGCGGCGGAGGCGCTCGCCGGGGCCGCCGAGGTAATCGAGGTGCGCGTCGTCCCGGACGAGGCGCATCTTATCAAAGCCGCCCTGGTGGAGTGGAGCGACTGCGGAATCGATCTGATCCTCACGGTGGGCGGCACGGGCCTGAGCCCCAGGGACGTCACGCCCGAAGCCACCCGGCAGGTCATCGAACGCGAGGCCACCGGAATCGGCGCCGGGCTGCTCGCGCGGGGCCTGGAGTCCACGCCCAGGGCCATGCTCTCATGCGGGACGGCCGGGGTTCGCGGCAAGACGCTGATCGTCAACCTGCCCGGCAGCGCTTCCGCCGTGCGGGAACTTGTCCCGTACCTGCTGCAAATCCTGCCACATGCGCTGGATGTCATCCGGGGAAAGCCCGAGGATTACGATACGTAAGCCGGAGTCCCACAATGGCGCTGAAGAGAACGCCGGATCCGCAAGAGGCAAGGGCCGTCGTCCAGGGGTGGCGCGCCCAGGGCCTCAGCGTCGGCTTTGCGCCGACGATGGGGGCGCTGCACGAGGGGCACCTGAGCCTGGTCCGCGCGTCCGCCGAGGAGTGCGATCGCACGGCGGTCAGCATATACGTCAATCCGACACAGTTCGCCCCAAACGAGGACCTGCAAAGCTATCCCAGGCAACTGGAGGCCGACTGCCGGCTGGCCGAGCGGGCAGGCGCTGACCTGGTGTTCCACCCGAGCGACGAGTTGATGTATCCGGAGGGGTTTTCCACATACGTGATCCAGGAAGGGCTCACGCAGACGCTGGAGGGCGCTTCCCGCCCGACCCACTTCCGGGGCGTGCTGACCATCGTCTGCAAGCTCTTGCACTGCGTGCCGGCGGATCGGGCCTATTTCGGCCACAAGGACTTCCAGCAGTCGGTGATAGTGCGGCGGATGGCGCGCGACCTCAACATGCCGATTGAAATCCGCGTGCTGCCCACCGTGCGGGAGAAAGACGGCCTGGCGATGAGTTCGCGCAATAAGTATCTTAGCCCCGAAGAGAGGCGCCAGGCGCTTTGCCTGTATGAAGCCCTCCGAAAGGCCGACTCCCTTTACCGCGGCGGGCAGACCGACGCAGAGACCCTCCGCCGGGCAATGGCCGCGGCCCTCGGCGCCGCTCCCCTGGCCGAGCCCGACTACGTGGAGATCGTGGACAAGGAAACGCTGGCGCCGGTGCAGGTGGTCAGCGCGCGGGCGGTCGCCGTGCTGGCCGTCCGCTTCGGCGAGACACGCTTGATTGACAATTATCCGTTTAGCGAAGCGGCCGAACGGCGCCATCCTCCGAGCTCGGCCCCGAGGGCCTCTGGCCCGGTGGGATAAGTCCTATAAGACGTATAGGACTTATCAAAGAGGACGTAGCATTTACCTGAACGTTTGCCGGGAGAGTTTTTCTATGCACCCATATCTTGTTCGCATCCCGTTGTGGGGGGGCCACAGCCTGCCAATAGCCTGCTATGGTTTCATGATTCTATGCGGGTTCCTGCTTTGCCTGTGGCTCTTGCAGCGGCGGGGCCGGCGGATGGGCGTGGACCCCACCGCCCTTTTTGACATCGCAGTGATGATGCTGCTCGGCGGCGTCATCGGCGCGCGGCTGCTCTACGTCGTGCACTATTGGTCCTCGTACGCGGCGCAGCCGTGGCGGGTGTTGTTCCTCCATGAAGGTGGGCTGTCCTTCTTCGGCGGGCTGGCCGGCGGCATGGCATGTCTGCTCTGGGGCGCCGCCAGGAGGAGGCTTCCCCTGCGCGCAGTGCTCGACCTGGGGGCAAGCCTGCTCCCGCTGGGGCACGCGATGGGCAGGATAGGCTGCTTTCTGAACGGCTGCTGCTACGGCAAGATCACGCACTCATGGATCGGGCTGCGCTTCCCGCGCGTTCTCGCTCCGGACGGCGCCATCATTGGAAGCCCCGTCTTTCGCGACCATCTACGGCGTGGGCTGGTAGCAAAGGACGCGTTATGGTCCCAACCCGTGCATCCGACCCAGCTCTACGCGGTGGCCTATAACCTGGTGATCTTCGCCATTCTGAGCTATCTGCTGCCGCGGAGGCATCGCCCCGGGCAGATTGCCTGGCTCTATCTCATTCTGTACGGCGCTGCCAGGTTCTCGAATGAGTTTCTCCGGGTCACGGCGCCCCAGCCGGCTCTGGGCGGGCTTACGTTGTACCAGGCGCTGGCCCTGGCGGGCATGGCATTCGGGTTGGTCATGTCTCTCGACACGATGCGCAAGCCCCGTGTGCCGCTGCCGGAGCCGTGGGAGGAACGCGACGAGTCTTAACCCGCCGCCAGACATTCGCCGCAGTCTGTTCTTAGGGGTTTATCCCTCTTTCGTAGTGTCGTCGTGGCCCGCGCGCTTTTCCGCGGCGCCATCCGGGGAGAGACGGTCGGCCAGTTCTGCTGCCAGGCGCAGCGCCTCGTCTCTGCCGGTTATCTCCCCGTCGAGTTGCGCATCGCGCACCTTGCGCAGCGCCTTGCCGATAAGCGGTCCCGGCCGATAGCCCATCTCGATCAGGTCGCTCCCGTTGATGAGGCGCTCCGGTTCAATCTGCTCCGGGGGCATGTCCCGATAGTGCGCCATCACGTATTCGTAATCCGTCAGATTCCCCCAACTGGCGAGCGCGTCGGCCCGGTGCAGCTCGGCAAGTTGCTCGAATCCGGGCTCGGCGAAGAGCCTCTTCAATGTCCTGCCCCGCATTTTCTGCGCGTCTTTGAAGTACATGTGGCGCTTGACGAGCCAGCGGATACGCATGGTTTCCTGGTTGGACAGGCGAAGGCGCCGGCATATCGCCCTGGCCATCTCAGCGCCGATCCGCTCATGATCGGGAAAGTAATACCGGCCGGCCCGCCGGCTGGCCTGAGGCTTGCCGACGTCGTGCAGCAGCGCCGCCATGGCCAGCTCGAAGTCCGGGCGCGGGCCGAGCTTTTCGACCGTAAGGATGGTGTGGACGAACACGTCGCCCTCGGGATGGTAGTTCTCCGGTTGCTCACAGCCCCTGGCGTCTTCCAGCTCGGGGAATATGCGCCCGAGCATGTCCAGCTCGTCCATCAGGCGCAGCGCTGCGGCGGGATCGTCATCCGTCAGGATGATGCGAAGTTCTTCGCGGAGGCGCTCCGCGCTGACGTCCATCACCAGGTGCGCCAGGCGCCGGATGGCGCGTCGAGTCTTCTCCTCGATCTCGAAGTGGAGCCTGGCGGCGAAGCGCACGGCGCGGATCAGGCGGATGTGATCCTCCCGAAAGCGCGTTTCCGCGTCTCCCACGGCCCGCAGAACAGAGCCTTTCAGATCCTCCAGGCCGCCCGCGTAATCCAGCACTCGATCCTCGATCGGGTCCCAGAACATGGCATTTATCGTGAAATCGCGCCGGAGGGCGTCCTGCTCGGGACCACAGAAATCCACGGCGTCTGGATGGCGCCCATCGGAATAGTCGGACTCCGTGCGGAACGTGGCCACCTCGACGGCCTCCCCGCCCTGGATCACCACGGTGACGCCGAACCGCCTGCCCACCTGGATCGTCCTTTCGAACAGGTCTTCGACCTGCTCGGGGGTGGCGTCGGTCGCGACGTCGTAATCCTTCGGCGCGCATCCCATCAGCAGGTCGCGCACGCACCCTCCGGCGAACAGGGCGCGGCGTCCGCTCGCCCTCAACCTGCGCAGGACCTGCTCGGCCATCGCGTAAGATTCGTCCTTAGGCTTGTCTATCATTGGCGCTCCATGGTCTTGCCTCTTGCCTTCTCGGGCTGAGCAGCGGCGAAGGACCTCGACTACACGGCCCTGTAGATTCCCGCGGCGGGGTCCAGGGCGGTGAAGTTCCCGACCGGCTTCAACTCCTCAAAGCCTGCCTCGTCGAGCATCTCCGCAAGCTCATCGGGGGGCGTGGCGCGCAGGAGGAAGGTCACCTCCGTGCGCGGCGGCCCAGGCGAGTCCGCCGTGCGCTGAACGGTGCATTGCTGTTCGAACAAGCGCCGCTCACTGTCCCAGCGATACTCGAACCGGACGGCGCCGCAGGAGAGGGGACGCTCCTCCGAGTAATCCTCGTTGTAGAAGGATGGCACGTCCAGGCATTTGTCGAAGGCGAACACCCCCCCGGGCTTCAGACATCGCCGAATAGCCCGAAAGGCACGGCGCAGATCAACCGTTTCCAGGATGTAATCCAGGCCGCTGTGCAGGCAGAGGGCGGCGTCGAATTTGCGCTCGGGCCGCAGGTCGGCGACTGCCTGGCGGACGAACTCCAGGTCCAGTCCGGCCTTCGCGGCGCGCCGGCGGGCCACCTCGAGCATGGGTTCGGAGACATCCGCGCCGATCACGTGATAGCCGCGCCGCGCCCAGGGGACGCTCGAAAGCCCCGTCCCGCAGGCCACGTCCAGCAGCCACCCTCCCGACCGCAGACCCAGCCGCCGCATGTGGGAATCGAGCCGAGCAATCCAGCGCTCGTAAGGCGCCCACGCCACCAGTTCGTCGTAGACGTCTGCTATGGCATCGAAATCGTTGACGTCCGCTTTTCGCGCCACCATCATGGAAGATATCCTC
Source organism: Planctomycetota bacterium (assembly GCA_021161675.1). Classification (GTDB taxonomy): domain Bacteria; phylum Planctomycetota; class Brocadiia; order SM23-32; family SM23-32; genus JAGHAF01. The sequence continues at coordinate 4,654 of JAGHAF010000110.1, forward strand.
GCCGCCGCCGCCGCTCGATTGCGCCCGGCCTTCCGGCGCAATACACTACGCGGGTGTCAATCGTAGTTGCGGCGGCGGGCTGTGTAAAGTGGCAAGCATTCTTGAGAAGGGCGTTCCCGATGGCGGACGAGAACGGCAAGATACGCGCCGAAGTGGTCATCAGCGGCCGTGTGCAGGGGGTATTCTTCCGCAGCGCCACCGTGAGACAGGCCGGCAAATTCGGCGTCAGCGGCTGGGTGCGCAACCGGCGCGACGGCAAAGTGGAAGCCGTCTTCGAGGGATTGCGCAGCAATGTGCGGGCCCTCGTCGCCTGGTGCCATAAAGGCCCGTCCTCGGCCCGGGTGGAGGACGTCAGCGTGAGCTGGGAAGATTACAGGGGAGAGTTCTCGGGCTTCTCCGTGCGGTTCTAATCGGCCTTTTCGATAGCCTCCCGGTAGTCGCACTCGGGGTATCGGGTGCATCCGCGATAGGGCTCTTTCTCCTGCGAGACCTTCCTGATAAGGCTGCCGGAGCAACCTTCGCGGGGGCACGCTTTGGGTTTCGAGGGCAGTTTCCAGGTGTTGCGACAGCGGGGGAATCCGCTGCAGGCGAGGAACCTGCCGAACTTGCCCCAGCGCATCAGAAAGGGACGCCCGCACTCCTCGCACGTCTCCACCGTGGGGACGGGGCCCGGGAGCCGCTCTTTGGGCAGTGGGGCGGTCGCCTTGCAGTCCGGGTAGTTGCTGCATCCAAGGAACAGCCCCTTCTTGCTGCGCCGCAGTTCCATCTGCGCCCCGCATTTCTCACAGGAAGGCAGCGAATCCTTCGCGATTTCTGTTTTTTCCAGCGCGTCCTGGATCGAGCTCAGTTCGATGCGATTGTGACACTGGGCGCAGACGAGTTCCCGGGCCTCGCTCTCGTCTTCAAGGTGCATCTTGTGGCCGCAGCGGGGGCAGGAGTAGCCGGTGGACGTTCGGGCTTTGAGCTTGACGGGTTTGCCGTCCGAGTCCAGTCCCACGATGTTGCGGCACTTCGGGTAGGCGGAGCAGGCCAGGTAGGGGCGTCCCCGCCGGCCGATGCGCTTCAGCATCGGCGCCCCGCACTTGTCGCACCTAAACTCCGTCTGCTCGGTTCCGTCTTCCTCGCCCAGGTTGATGGTGTTTTTGCACTCGGGAAAGCCCGCGCAGCCAAGGAACTTGTCGCCCTTCCGGCTGAACCTGACCAGCATGGGTTGTCCGCACTTTTCACAGACCACGTCCGTTTCGCGCTCCAGTTTCATCTCCTTTTCGGCCCGATCCATGCACTGATGGAACCCGCCGTAGAACTCCTCGAGAATGCTGCGCCAGTCCCGCCGGCCCTCCTCTATCTCGTCGAGTTCCTCTTCCATGCGGCTGGTGAAGGAAACGTCCATCTCCCGGGGAAAATGTTTCACCAGCAGATCGGACACCACCGTTCCCAGTTCGCTGGGATGGAGGGCGCGCCTCCGGCGGCGCACGTAATTGCGTTTCAGCAGGGTCACGATGGTCGGCGCGTACGTGCTGGGACGCCCGATGCCCTGTCTTTCCAGTTCCTGGACCAGCGAGGCCTCCGTATAGGGCGCGGGCGGTTTTGTGAAGTGCTGGGAGGGCTCCAGCGAGCGAAGATCGAGCCGGTCTCCCTCCTGAAGTTCAGGAAGCATCTGCTCGTCCGCCTCCCTGGCGGGCGCCATCACCCGCTCGCGCCCGTCGAAGATCATCTCCCTTCCCGTGGCCTTCAGCAGAGCCGGTCCCGCCTCGATCTCGGCCGTCCTCACCTTGTAGCGGGCGGGCATCATCTGGCTGGCCACGAAGCTGCGCCAGATCAGATCGTATAGCCTGTGCTGGTCGCGGCTCAGATGCTGGCGAATGTCGTCGGGGCTTCGCGTCACGTCGCTGGGCCGGATGGCCTCGTGCGCCGCCTGCGCGCCCTTCGGGCTGCGGTAGGTCTGCGGCTTCTTCGGCAGGTAGGCATCCCCGTAGGTGTCCTTGATAAAGCTGCGGCACGCGGCGAGGGCCTGCTCGGCCACCCGCGTGGAATCGGTTCGCATGTAGGTGATCAGGCCGACGGTCTCCGTGCCGATGTCAATGCCCTCGTAAAGCTGCTGGGCCACCCTCATCGTCCTGGACGCGCTGAAGCCCAGTCGGTTGTTCGCCATCCGCTGCATGGTGCTGGTGATAAAGGGCGGATACGTCTTCGAATTGGCTGTGCGCTCCTTGAAGGAACTGACGCGGTAGGCGCACTGGCGAAGCTGAGCGGCCAGCCGTTCGGCCATTTCCTGGTCGGGGATCTGGGCCTTCTTCCCCTCCCACTTTGTGAGCCGGGCCTTGAAGGGGGGCGCTTTCTCATCGCGGGCCAATACGACGGCAATCTCCCAGTATTCAACCGGCTCGAACGCATCAATCTGGCGCTGGCGCTCCACGACAAGGCGCAGCGCGACGCTCTGAACCCGCCCTGCGCTCAGGCCGCGCAGAACGCGCCTGCTGATAAGGGGGCTGAGTTCGTATCCGACGATCCGGTCCAGAATGCGGCGGGCCTGCTGCGCGTCCACCAGGTCGTGGTTGACGGCGCGAGGGTGCTGAAACGCCTCGCGGACGGCGCCCCTGGTTATCTCGTTGAAGGTAACCCGCTTGACCTGCTCCTCGGGCGCGCCGAGCACGTACTGCAGGTGCCAGGCGATGGCCTCGCCCTCGCGATCGGGGTCCGGGGCCAGATAGACCTCCCGGGCCTTCGCCGCTGCCTTACGCAGCGCGCCCACGATGCGTCTGCTCCGGGGCAGGACCTGGTACGTCGGCTTGAATCCCCCCTCCACGTCCACTCCGAACTTGTCCTGGGGCAGGTCGCGCACGTGCCCTTGCGAGGCCATCACCTCGTAATCACCGCCCAGGTAGCGCGAAATGGTGCGGGCCTTGGCATTGGACTCGACTATGACAAGCTTGTCCGCCATGTTCGGCAATTCCCAAACAGGTGTAGAAAAGGATAGGGATTTTAGCGGCCAGGGTTCCGCTTTGTCAACTACCGCGCTTTGAACCGACGCCCGCCGCCCTGTAGGATCAAGGGGAAAGTTAACCTCTCAGGGGCAATTATGTCGCCCGATACGTCTTTCTCGCTGGCTTTGACCATTGATGTTGATCCTGACGCCAACCGGCCCGTGCGCGGCCGCGCGGATGCCGCCGGGCCGCACGGAGAGGCCACCTGCGACGCCTGCCTGGAAGGTCTCAAGGCGCTCGCCGCACTCCTGGAGCAGCTTCGGATACCCGCCACGCTCTTCTGGGAGGCAAGGACTCTCTGGCAGGTCAAGGCGCAATGCCCCGAACTGCTGAGCGAACTGCGCGAGAACGGCGCCCTGGAACACGGCTGTCACGGGATGCGGCACGAGGACTTCTCCGGCGAGCGCACCGGCGTCAGGCTCGATCGGCAGCAGGCGCGCCGCATCCTGCGAGAAGCCGGCGGCAGATTCGCGTCGGTCTTCCAAGAGCAGCCCCGCGCCTTCCGCGCCCCATACTGCCTGCTGTCCGACGCGCTGCTCGGCGCGCTTCAGGACCTCCATTATACCTACGATGCCAGCCTGACGCGCCGGGCGGACGAAGCGGGCGCGCTCATCCCCTACCCGATCGAGGGAACCGACCTGTGGGAAGTCCCCCTCTGCCGCGCCCTGGACGGGGAGGGCAAGGCCATCTCGACATACCTGTGGCAGCTCTTCGAGGGGGCGAGACCGGTCGAAGATTATTTCGACATGATTTCATCCGTGCGCGCGCAGCAGGAGCGCGGCCTGCTCCAGCTTGCGCTGCACCCGTGGCACCTGATGATTGACGCCGGGGGCAGGCCGCTTCCCAAGGCCCCGCAGGCCAACCTGCGCCGGCTTCTGGCCAATGCCGACCGGATGGAAAACGTCCGATTTACGACGATCCGTGACTACCTGTCCCGCGCCATCACGGCCTGAACCTTGCAACTGGGGCGGCGATGTGTTAGCGTAAGCCGTTCCGCCTAAGCCAAGGAATAGCGACCTTCGCCAGGGCTAATTTTGTTTTTTCCGCGCTGCTATTTTAGTTCTGAAAGGGAATTGTTTCCATGAGCGAAAAACTGATCTACTTTTTCAATCGAGGCGAAGCAGACGGCCGCACCGAACTGAAGCAATTGCTCGGAGGAAAGGGCGCCAATCTCGCTGAAATGAGCAACGTGGGCCTGCCCGTGCCGCCCGGCTTCACCATCACCACCGAGGTGTGCCGCGACTTCTATGAGAATGACAGTTCCTGGCCCGCTGGTCTCCAGGAAGCAATGGAAGATAACATCGCCCGGCTGGAAGAAGTCACCGGGCGCAAACTGGGAGACCGGGAAAAACCGCTGCTGGTCAGCGTGCGCAGCGGGGCGGCCGTCAGCATGCCAGGCATGATGGACACCATCCTGAACCTGGGGCTCAATGACGACTCCGTGCAGGGGCTGGCCGCCGAGAGCGGCGACGAGAGGTTCGCCTGGGACTGCTACCGGCGCTTCATCCAGATGTTCGGCAACGTGGCCATGTTCATACCCCACCGTGAGTTCGACCAGTTGCTCCACGATGCGCGCGACGAGGCTGGCGTGGACTACGACAGCCAGCTCAGCGCCGATCAACTCAAGGGAATCGTCGCCGAGTTCAAGCGTATCTACCAGAAGAACACAAACGAGGACTTCCCGGAGGAGCCGGAGCAGCAGCTTGCCCGGGCCATCAACGCTGTGTTCGGCTCGTGGAATAACCCGCAGGCCATCCGCTACCGTGAGATTAACGAGATAAAGGGCCTTCTCGGCACCGCGGTCAACGTCCAGACCATGGTTTTCGGCAACATAGGCTACACCAGCTTCACCGGCGTGGGCTTCACTCGAAACCCGGCCACCGGAGAGAACAAGCTTTACGGCGAATACCTGGTCAACGCCCAGGGCGAAGACGTAGTGGCCGGCATCCGCACCCCCAAAGACGTGAACCTGATGGCCGAGGAAGACCTCTCCGACTTCGCCGATTGCGACATTCCGTCCGAAGAGGCCAGGGCTATCTATAAGGACATGTACGGTCAACTGCTGGACGTTAAACGCACGCTCGAAGAGCATTACGCGGACGTGCAGGACTTCGAGTTCACCGGCCAGCAGGGCAAGCTCTACATGCTCCAGACGCGCACCGGCAAGCGCACCGCCGTGGCCGCCGTGCGAATCGCCGTGGAGATGACCGAAGAGGGCTTCATAGACAAGAAAACCGCGATTCTGCGCATTGATCCCAACCAGGTCGAACAGCTTCTGCACAAGCAGTTCGACCCGGCGGCCAAAGAGAAAGCGCAAGAGGAAGGCAACTTCCTCGCCAAGGGGCTGCCCGCCTCGCCAGGCGCCGCCGTGGGCAGAATCGCGCTGAGCGCAGACGACGCCGAGGCAATGGCCGCAGACGCAGACGCCGGCCCGGTAATCCTCGTGCGCGAGGAAACCAGCCCCGAAGACATCGGCGGCATGCACGTGGCAATGGGCATCCTCACCGCCAGGGGCGGCATGACGAGCCACGCCGCCGTCGTCGCGCGCGGGATGGGAAAATGCTGCGTGGCCGGCTGCGGCGGGGTCGCGCCGGACGAGGAGAGCAAAACTGTGACCATCGCCGGCGAGCAATTCAGCGAAGGCGACGTGATATCCCTGGACGGCGCCAGCGGAGAGGTTTTCAAAGGCGCCATAGACCTGGTGGAGCCGAAGATGACGGGTGCGTTCAGCACCCTGATGCAGTGGGCCGAGGAATACCGCGAGATGGGGGTCTGGACGAACGCCGACACCCCCAAGGACGCCAGACAGGCCCTTGAGTACGGCGCTGAGGGAATCGGCCTCTGCCGCACCGAGCATATGTTCTTCGAGGAGGATCGCATCGCCAACGTGCGCCAGATGATGCTCACCGCGCCGGACGTGCGCCGCCTGGAGCGGCAGATAGAAAACGCAGAAATGGCAAAGACACAGGCCAGCGGAGCGCAGTTGGAAAAAATCGAGCAGGAAATAGCAGGCATCGAGGCCGAGCTGGCGGATGTCCGTGAGCTGTTCGACGGCGCTCTGGAGCAGCTTCTGCCCGAGCAGCGCGCCGACTTCGAGGGCATCTTCGAGGTGATGGACGGGCTGCCCGTGGTGATCCGGCTCCTCGATCCGCCCCTGCACGAGTTCCTGCCGCATGAGCCCGATTTGCAGCAGCGGCTGGCCGAGCAGATGGGCACCTCCGCCGACAAGATCGCCGGCCGTGTCAACGAACTGCGCGAACTCAATCCGATGCTCGGGCACAGAGGCTGTCGCCTGGGAATCACTTATCCCGACATCTACAACATGCAGGTCCGGGCCATTATGGAAGCCGCCGTCGGCTGCAAAGAGCGCGGCGTGGACGTGCATCCCGAGATTATGATTCCCCTGGTCGGAACGCAGGAGGAGCTTCGCATCTGCCGCGAGGCCGCCGACAAGGTCTGCCAGAACGTGCTGGCAAAGGCCGGGCTCGAGATAGAATACAAGATAGGCACCATGATCGAGGTGCCGCGCGCGGCGCTCACCGCCGACCAGATTGCCGAATACGCCGACTTCTTCAGTTTCGGCACCAACGATCTGACGCAGATGGCCTTCGGCTTCAGCCGGGACGACGTGGGCGTGTTTGTGCCGGAATACGTTGACCGCGAAATCCTGGAGACCGATCCCTTCCAGGTGCTGGACCAGGCCGGCGTGGGCCAGTTGGTGGCCATGGGCGTCGAGAAGGGCCGAAGCGCGAAACCCGACCTCAAGGTGGGCATCTGCGGGGAGCACGGCGGCGAGCCTCGCAGCGTCAAGTTCTGCCACAGGGTCGGGCTGAACTACGTGTCGTGCTCGCCTTTCCGCGTGCCGATCGCCCGTCTGGCCGCTGCGCAGGCCGCCCTGGAAGCCCGGGGATAACACAACTGCTGTCACTGGGGATTCGCCATGCGTTATTCGCAGTGGATAGGGCTACTGGCGCTGGCGGCGCTTCTTCTGCCGGGCTGTGCGGTCCGTTCGCGCCTGCGCATCACCGGAGAGGGCAGCCTGGCGGACACGCCGCCCGGGCCGACGGCGGTGCTGAAAGTCACCGCGAAGCCGCAAACGTCCTCCAAGAGCGGCAAGCTGCTCTGGGGCGTCTATCACACCAGCAACGTGGAGAAGACCTTCGCCGAGCGGCTGGCGCGCGTAGCCGCGGATCAAGGTGGCCTGAGCGTGGTCTCGCCCCGGCAGGTGCGTGACAGACTGAAGGCGGCGGGATTGGAACCCACCCTCCAGCCGGACGAGGAGACGCTGCGCCGCTGCGTTGACGAACTCGGCCTCAAGTCCTACCTTACCGCCTACGTCCACCACTCCTCACTCTACTATCACTTCTTCTGGTCATGGGCAAAAGTGCGATTCGAGGTGGTCTGTCTGAGCGCCGCCGACGCTCATCCCCTGTGGCGCGTCGAGGTCCGACGCCAGTGCCTGCTGAAGAGCGACAGGGAAACGATGGGCCTCGCGCTCCGTGAGGCCCTCCGCTATCTCGGCTCCGGAGGCGACCCGCCGAACGCGACCCGCCGGGGGGCAGAATGAATGTTCTTGGAATCGAAACCAGCGGCCGGATAGGCGGCGTGGCCCTCTGCCGGGACGATCACGTCCTGAGCGACTACACCTTCCCCGAGGGCGCCCGGCGCGCGCGGGACATCCTGCCCGCCGTGGACAGGGTGATCCGCGAAGCAGGATTGGACAAACATCAGATCATGGCGGTCGCGGTGAGCGAGGGGCCGGGCGCCTTCACCGGATTGCGGGTGGGTGTCGCGTGCGCGAAGACGCTCGCCTTCGCCCTGGGTTGGAAGTGCGCGGGGATCCCCTCCCTGGAAGTGAAGGCGCAGAACGTGGACCAGGCGGAATGCGGCTGCCGTTTCACCTGCCCGGTAATGGACGCCCGCCGCGGGAGGGTCTGCGGCGCCGTCTACAGGTGGCAAGACGGCTGGCAGGATGTCACCGGCGTGCTATGCGTCGAACCGCAGCGGCTCGCCCGCCGGATTCCCGAGGGGACTCTCATCTTTGGCGACGGCATCCGGGCCTACCCGGAGGTGTTCCGCGCGGAGAGATTCCATATCGGCGCCGAAGAGCTCCAGATAGGACGGGCGCCGCACGTCGCCCGGCTGGGCCTGGAGCGCATCAAGGCCGGCCGCGACCTTGACCCCGTGGCGCTTGTTCCCAGATACTACAGGCTGACCTATCCGGAGGAGGCGCTCCTTCACGAATCCGAAGGAAAGGGCTGACAGGTAACCACAGACCTCAGGGAGGAGAATCCCAATGGAAGAAGTAAGCTTCCGCATCCTGCTCTGTCCGATGGACTTCTCGGAATGCTGCGATTATGCGCTGCGCTATGCCATCAGTGTCGCGCAGGCATACCGCGCCAGGCTTGCGCTGCTTCACGTGGTGGAGTTGCCTCTTCTTCCCTCCTACACGATCGCCGGCCTTCCGGAACTCAATCTGCCCGTCGAAAAGCTCCAGATCGAGGCCCGGAAACTGTTGAACGCGCGGGCCGAAGAGATCCGCCGGCTTCACACGAACGTGACAAGCGAGATCCGCGCTGGGACGGCATTCGTCGAGATCACCAGCTATGCCGAACAGATCAACGCCGACCTGGTCATCATGGGGATGCACGGCGGGGGGGGCCTTCGCGACCTGTTGATCGGCAGCGTCGCGGAGAAAGTGGTTCGCAAAGCGCCGTGCCCCGTGATGGTCGTCAAGAAGCCTCTCGACGAATCGGGGTAGCCGCGGCATAAGAAGGGAAGCCGCAAGGGATGGAACCGCACGAGAAAGCGCTGATCACGGTGCATGAGACGTATGATCAGGGCCGGGCGGCGATCATCAAAATGGCCCTGCAAGAAGCGGATGTCCCCTTCACAGCGACCAATGACATAATCGCCGGCATCGGTCTGCCCGGCATGGGGGGTATCCGCATCCAGGTTCTGGACAGAGACGTCGAACGCGCCCGCGAGGTCCTCCGCAGGGGAGGCTTTGCGACCTGAGGCGAAGAAGGAACCCAGCCTTGCCGCTGTGAGCGCGCGCGCCCTTCTCGATTGCGCAATAAGCCGGGGCTAACTGCCTGTCTTGGTCACGTTAATGGCCCGGGGGCCCTTTTCCCCCTGCTCCACGTCGAACTCAACGGCCTCTCCCTCGGAGAGTGTCTTGAAGCCCGTCCCTCCGATCTCGGAGTGATGCACGAACACATCCTGCTCGCCGTCATCGCGAACGATGAAGCCGAAGCCCTTCTTGTCACTGAACCACTTTACTTTGCCGCTGACCATCCGCGTACCCTCAAAAAAGGAACTATTTGCTGAACCGAGAGGCTCACGAGAGGCCCGCACGGTCCATGATCTCCGGCACCAGGTGGTCCCAACCCAGGGGCATGAAGTGGACCCCCTGGCAATGGTCCCTGATGGCCGCTATAGTCTCAACGGCGATCTGGACCGCCGTCTCACCGGACTTGGTTTTCGCCTTGTCTTCCTTGAGCCGCGCAATCAGAGGCTCAGGGACATGCACGCCGCTGACGTTCTTGTTCATGAAGCGCGCCATGCCGACGGACTTGAGCAGCACGAGGCCGGCCATCACCGGCACTCCAAAACCCGCCACAGACTTCATGAACTCGATGAATCTGTCCACGTCGTAAACCGCCTGAGTCTGGAAGAACCGGGCGCCCGCCTTGATCTTCTTCTCCATCTTCAGCAGCTGTGGCTCGATTGGATCGGCGCCGGGTGTGACAACCGCGCCGGCGTAGAGGTCCGGCGCGCCGTCCAATTCGTTGCCCGCCATGTCATGCCCTTCGCACAGCGCGCTCACGCACTGCAAGAGGCCGACCGAGTCCAAATCGAACACCGGCTTGGACTCGGGGTGATCCCCCAGCACGGTATGGTCGCCGGTCAGGCACAGCACGTTGCGGATGCCCAGGCCATAGGCGCTGAGCAGATCGGACTGAAGGGCCAGCCGGTTGCGGTCCCGGCATACCATCTGGAAGACCGGTTCCAGTCCCCGTTCCACCAGCATGTGGCACGTGGCCAGCGAGCCGAAACGCATCACGGCGCTCTGGATGTCGGTCACGTTAATCGCCACGACTTTGCCGCGCAACTGCTCGGCGTCTGCGAGACACGGCTCGATATTGGTCCCCTTCGGCGGGCCAATCTCGCTGGTTGCAACGAATTCGCCGCGCTCAAGCGCATCGGAAAGATCACTCATGTCGTCAGCCTTCCTCCGCCGTTGTTAGATACTGTTGGTCCAAAAACTCCTGAAGCTACGTGGCCGGGGCGCGGTCCGCGCTGTCAGCAGGATTCCAGGCTCCGCCGGACGTTATCTATCTCGCTGACGCTCATCTCAAGGAACTCAGGCAGCCGGGCGCTGCACCTATCGGACAGCCCGATCCCGGGCTCAACGCGGTCCGGCTCCATCCCGAGCACTCGTACCTGCCGGAACTCATTGCCCAGAATCGTCTCGCACTGAACCATGTGCAAGAGGCTGACCCCGTGCAACGACAGGGCGGCGTTTCCACTCTCCAACTCTTCGAGCGACATGTTATACATGCCGCCGGGCGCCTTCCCGCCCACCACTGCATCCAGCAGAACCAACGCCGGGCAGTCCTGAGCCACTGCGAACCCACTCCAGGGGTCGGTTCCCGCGTCGATAAACATGACGCCTTCCCGGGCTGCCGTCCGTTCCAGCTCACGCACGGCGTGGACGCCTAATCCCTCATCTTGCAGAAGCAGATTGCCGATCCCGATAACCGCGACCTTTTCCACCGAGCTATCCATCGCTTCGACACTAGCCCGCTTCGTCCATTGTAGGAGAACGGCGCATGTTACTCCCAGCCACGGTGCTTGTCAAACAGGAAGATAGCAGGGCTCACTGAACGGTTATCTTGAGCATTCGCGCTCCACAAAGCGCTCGTAAAGTCCCTGCAGCCTCTCCGTGAGAGGCCCCGCGCCGATTTTGCACTCGGGATGGCCGATGATCCCCTGCACCGCCATCAGCCCGCGCAGTGAGTTCGTGCAGAAGGCCTCCTCGGCCAGCAGCAGTTCGTCTTCGGCAAACCGGCCCGTCTGGGCCGGGATGCGTGCCTCCTCGCAGAGCTGGAGCGTCACCTCCCGCGTGATGCCCGGCAGCAGCCCGCAGTCTATCGCCGGGGTGCATACTACTGCATCCCGCACGAAGAACAGGTTGCTGATGGCGCCCTCGGTCAGCTCGCCGCGGGTGTTGAGGAAATACACTTCATCGGCGCCCGCCCGGCGCGCTGCGGCCAGCGCGAGCACATTCGCCTGATAGCTCAGGCTCTTATGGCGCATGAGCGGGGACTGTTCGTCCCGCCGCCACTCTGAAGGCGCCAGCGTGATGGGAGGCGGCGCGCCCACGTCGCAGAGCTCCATCGAGCGCGCCTCCGCAAGAACGGTCGGGCGGCGGCATTCCAGTTCTGTGAGCGCCCCTTTGTAGCGGCCCCGGCTCAGGGTGATGCGCAGGTAGCCCTCCGCCACCCGGTTGGCCTCGATCAGGTAGCGCAGGCCGTCCTGGAGGGCGTCAGGCGCCGGGGAATCGCCGAATCCGGTCTCGCGGCACGATCTGCGCAGCCGCTCCAGATGCCGCCCCAAGAGCAGCGGCGTCCCCCGGACGATGCGGGTTGTCTCGAAGAAACCGTCCCCGTAGAGCAGCCCCCGATCAAAGGGGGAGATGGCCGCCCGGCGGCGCTCAACCAGCTCTCCGTTCAGGTAGACCAGATCAGATTCGTTCACGAAGCTCGGCTCCAAGCAATTCCTCGTAGTTCGCCGCGTTGAGCGCCTCGAAGACACCGCGGCCCTTGTGCAGAGTCTCGTCGTATTCCAGCGCCGGCTGCGAGTCCGCCACCACCCCCCCGCCGAGATTGGCGTAAACGGCGGCGCCGACCTTGACAATCGTGCGGATGGCGATGTTCAGATCCATGCGCCCGTGGAAGGATACGTAGCCGATCGCGCCGGTGTAGACGTTACGCGCGTGTGGCTCGAGCTCCTCGATGATCTCCATGGCGCGTATCTTCGGCGCGCCGGTGATGGAACCTCCGGGGAAGGCGGCCCGGATCAGCGAGAACTTGTCCCGGGCCGGCCGGTAGATCCGCCCCCCCACCGTGCTCACCAGGTGGAAGACGGTCTGGTATGCCTCAATGGTAGCGTGCCGGAGCACCCGCACGCTTCCGTAATCGCAGACCTTCCCAAGGTCGTTACGCTCCAGGTCCACGATCATAGCCAGTTCGGCATGATCCTTCGCCGAGGCCTGAAGTTCGCTCCGCATGCGCCGGTTGAACGCCCGGTCGCCCAGCCGCCGCGCCCGCGTGCCCTTGATGGGCCGGGTAGTGACCTGATCCCCCTCAACCAGCAGGAAACGCTCCGGCGAGGAAGATATGATCTCGAACGTCGGATACCTCAGATAGCCGCTGAAGGGGGCCGGGTTCATCCGACGCAGCCGGGCATAGACGTCGAGCCCGTCCGCCGCGCATTCGCCGGTGAAACGCTGCGAAAGGTTGACCTGGAAGATATCTCCTGCGGCGATGTACTCTTTGGCCCGCCGGACGGCCTCCAGGTAATCCGCGCGGCTGAAGTTCGAGCGCAGCTGCACCGGTTCTATCCAGGGCGGCGCCTCCTCCCGCTGCGGCGTCGGCAAGTCAGGCGCCCGGCCCGCCGGTCCGACCCATTCGGTGACGCCCTCCTCCCGGTCGAAGATAAGGCCCTCGTCGTAGAAACAGAGCACAAAATAAGGGATGTCAAGGTCGTAGTCGCAACGGCGCGGAAGCGCCTCGATGCGGTGTCGCAGATCGTAAGAAAAATAGCCCACAGCGCCGCCCGCAAAGGGCAGGTCGAAATCCCCCGGAACACTCAGCCGGCGCCGCTCGAACTCATCCGAAAGCGCGCGGAACGGGTCCTGCCCCGTCACCCGCCGCGTCCCGCCGCGCAAATCCTCTATCACTACCTGTTCGGAAAGGCAGGTTATCTTCAGCATCGGGTCCCAGCAGGCAAGCGAGTATCTGCCGAACGGCGCCGGTGGCCCCGAACTCTCCAGCAGCGCGGGATAGGGCCTGTCCGCCACCGCGCGCAGCCAGGCCAGGGGACGGCACTGCTGCTCCACCAGTCTGCGTTCTATCCTCAAGGTCATCCCCTTCGATAGGCCGTCCCTCTCAGCTTCAACACCGCCATTCGCGAAGAATCATAGCGTTCCTTCCGGCCACGCGCAACACCCTCGCCGCGGCCGTCCGCCTTCGCAGCGGGGCAGCCTCAACCCGGGACTTCCCCCTGCCAATCCGAAGTTTTGACCTGCCGCGATGGCTGTGTTGGCATGACCATCAACGCAGGAGGGGATAACAGATTCGCAAATGATCGCCTTAACCCTATACATGGCGGCAGGTTGCGTTGGTTCGTGTCTACGTGAGGAGGATGTGATATGAAAATCAAGACGCGGCTGGCTCTCGTTTGAACCGTGCATCCGGGGCGTCCTGGCATTGCTAACGCTGTTCATAAAACCCGACCAAGCCGTTTGTCACCACCGCAATCAAACTGGCCGGTTACTTCCCGGGCCATCCAGGAAGTAGAGAAACATCTCCGCCGCATGCCACGCGTGCGGCGTACATACGCGGGATTCGACCAGTTCCGAAGACAGGATTGACATCCGCCAATACTCAGCTTCGCTAGTGTCGCGCTCCCAGGTGAGCGGAGTTTTCAGCTCGCCGATCTCAATTGGAGGGTCGTCCCCATGGAAGTGGGCCTCGGCCCAGGTAAGGTAGGGGCCCAGTTGCGCCATGCGGGGGCCAAAGCGGGGACCATCAACATGTTGTTCTTTGAAGTCCATCCAGAACGCGGCGCCGTACGAGTCAAAGACCGCCGGCGCCTCAAAGTCGTCTTCCAACCCCAGCGCGCGGAGTCCGTATTTGAGCCACTTCGTCTGATACACGGGATGCTCGGCGCCGTCCGTGCGGCCAACGATATGGCGACCGCGCCTGCAGCCGTCTATTTCCTTGAGGATCTTCTCCACGAGCGGATGCCGGCGGTCGCTCACCAGCGAAATCATGTAGAGCGCCTGACCAAGATTGTCAGGCTCGCGCTCGCAGCCATTGTTGCGGTCCCAGACCTTGTGCAATCCCGCAATCCACGGCTCGACGAGCGCCAGGTTGCCGGTCTTCTGGAAACACATGAGCATCATGGCAGCGTCGCGATACCAGGGCCTCGGATAGACCCACAGGTTGGGCACCGGGCCAAAGGGCATGACATTGACCAGGAGTTCGCCGTGAAACGCGCGGAGGAACGCCTGTTGGGGGTGTTTCTCGAAGCGCGGCAATTTGACCGGGCTCCGGGTAAGGGGCGTGCGATCCCCTGCAGCTTCAACCCAGACGCCTTCCTCGTCCTCCACTATGCGGATGAGTTCGCCGGTGCGCGTCTCGATGGTGACGCGGTACTCCGCCGGTTCGAGCTTCTGACTGACCACTGGCCACGCCGATAACGTCTCACCGGTCAAGGCGTCCCTCAGCGCGCCGTCCTGGTAAAGGAGCTTTCGACGGCGCCCCATCCCGAACAGGGCAAATGGCGGACAAGCTGGCTTCAGCGGCATGGAATCGCCCTCCTGCTCACGCGCGACATGGTTGTTTTCCTTATCCCATCCTGAACGGTCTGCCAGTCCGGTTGCTTCTCCGAAATGTTCGAACCGTCCCGGATCGCAGAGGTACTCATAATTCATTGAGCCTTGAGCCGCAAGAGGAAAGCCCCGCATCGTAACGACACAGGACTCCGTGTCCGGTCTGGTCGGCCTCAGGGGACACGGTTAGAAAAATTCGCCGCCTTTGTCGGGGGACCTCCGCGTCCCGAACGCGTCGCTCTCTCCAGAGTGAGCCACGCCCCGACAACTCCATACCGTCGCTCGGCTCAGGCGCCCTATCAAGTTGAGCAAAGCACACAAACGAGCGGACCCTATTCGGAGCCATTTGCGTTGATTACAACTTGAGATGTCGCATAGTGTTGGGGGTAGATCGAAAAAGTTTTCACCCCACTTTCGCGCTGCAATAGGGCCTCTGTGGTGGGCATTGGGGCCGCGGGATGTAGATTTCGTCCCAAAAGTGGGATCGGCCAGACCCCCACTCCCAGCCCAGAACGGCTAAAACAACCCACAACGCAAATGGCTCGTTCCAGTGAGGCCTTGACAACTCAAGCCTGGCGGTTCGGCCGACAAGCATTGAGTGACCACGCCCGATTGCGGGGAGAGCATGTAATCTCCCGGCGTCGGGCTTTTCGTTTGTGGGACGAGGACTCGGTTCTTCGGTTTCGCCTGGGACCGGATAGGTTACAGTCCGACGCAAGGCGACCTGTCGCCCCTGCGCGCGTAGTGACGGCGTGCGCCAACCGATGTCCGCCCGGTGACAGCCCCGTGTCCGGGGGATGAGCCCACGTGGCCGGCGGACGTCCGCCGAGAGACGTGCGCGTTGCCGACTTTCCACGGAAAGACCTGGGGGACACGGATGCTCACGGATGGGACAACTATAACGCCTAGCCCGGATATTTCACGAGCCTTTCCCGTCCAGCGGGCGCTTTTGCCCTCATGCTGCGCCCTGCTGTCGGTAATCCGTCCTTAATCCGTGTGTATCCGTGTCCGCCCTGCCGTTTGTCCCGATTCTTCGCTTTTCGCCGTTTATCTGCGTAAATCAGTGGAAATCTGTGGCTTCGTCCTTTTTTTAGGGGACTCAGGGGACTCTACGGACACATAGATTTTCCAGGACGAGTATAATGGGCTGGCGCCAGGGCAGAAGTAAGAAGGATGAAATCCAAAGGCGCTGGCAACGGCAAGAGCAAGAGCAACGGCAACGTCTAACTGTGGCCTGCCGGGGCGGGGCAGTGCGGCGCGGCCAAGAGATGGAAGGAGCCTTACGATGAACCATGGCGGAACGAAACGGAATGCGGGCCCGTTCAGGGTCCGCGGAGGTGTCGTCAGCGAGCGGCAACTTGCCGCCAATCGCCAGAATGCCCCAAAAGGCGGCGTCAAGACCGCCGAGGGCAAGGCCATCAGCCGCTGCAATGCGCGTAAGCACGGCATCTGGGCCTCCGCGCTCAGCCGGGAGGATAAAAAGGAACTGGCCGAGGTGTTCCCCTCATTCATAGACGCTCTGAAGCCCGAGGGGCCGCTGGAGGAGACCCTGGTGGAGAAACTGGCGCTGACCTACCTGCGCCTGCAGCGCTGCGCAAGGGCTGAGAAGGAGTACCATCACGCAACCTGGACGGCGGACGTTGGGACGGCCCGACACGGCGGGCCTTTGAACGTCGCCAGTTACTTCAAGCCACGCCATTTTCGCAACATTGTCGAAGTGATTCAGCGTTATGACACCACTTTGACGAACCAGTTCCTGCGGCTGATTCACGAGCTGGAGCGAATCCAGCGGCGTCGCGACCGCGAGAACGTGCCGCCACCGGTGGTGGCGGACATCACCGTGAGCGGCAACCCCGATTGACTCAGGGGAGAGGAAACCCCGGATTACCCGCTACTGCAAAACGAACCCATTTTCTCGTATCTCCATGCGAATGAGGGAGATACGAGCAGTGTCGGAAGAAGGCGACAGGATGAAGACAGGTCGGCGTCAACCGCGCCGTCTCGGACTATCCGGGGCGGAATGTCCGGACGATCGCCTTGAAGGCTTCGCCGCGCTGGCGGTAGTTCTCGAACATGTCGTAGCTGGCGCAGCCCGGCGAGAAGAGCGCCGTCGCGCCGGGTTCTGCCAGCCGCGTGGCCGCCTCCACCGCGGCCCTCAGCGTTTCCACCTCTTGTACAACGATGCTTCGGCCGTCCCCAGACGCGGCTTGTCGGGCGGCGGCGGCTATGGCGGGGCCTGTCTGACCCATCGTGATGAGTGCGTCGGCAACCTGCGCCGCCGCGCGGCCTATGGGGGTCACGTCCAGGCCCTTATCGGAGCCGCCGGCTATCAACACCAGCGGCGGCTCGAAGCTGCGCAGCGCCATGAGCGTGGATTCGGCGGTGGTGCTGTAGGAGTCATCGAAGAAGGATATCCCATGGATCGCCTCCACGAATTCGAGCCTGTGTTCCAACCCGGTGAAGTCCCTGACGGCCTCTTTGATCGCGGCGGGCTCCACCCCCAGGACGCAGGCGGCGGCGACGGCGGCCATCACGTTCTCCACGTTGTGCGGTCCGCGAAGGGAGATGTCATCCCGGCGGCAGATGGCTCGTTCGGATTCGCCGTGGCGCCAGATGATTTGATCGCCGCGGAGCGTAACGCCCCGGGGCTTGCCCCCCGGGTGGGG
>JAGHAF010000036.1 GCA_021161675.1 Planctomycetota bacterium
GGGGGTCTCTGACAAAACAAAACCTGAAAATCAGGGCGTGGGATGTCCGCAGGGTCCGCTGTGTCCGTTGTGTCCCGAAACGGCTGTTGGACCGGGGCTTTCGCAAAACGAACCCATTTTGTTACATCTTCGGGCGAATAACGAAGATGCGCGCAGTTTCGGGAAATGCCGGCTCGCCAAGGAATCGCGCTCTTGACAACCCACGCGCTCCTGCTATCAATATGGTATGCAGGCGTGCGTGGAGTCTCCGCTCAAACGAAAGGTTCCGATTATGTTTCACAAGAAGACTGCATTGGCGGCAGCCGTCTCACTGGTGTTTCTTCTCGTCCTCTCAGCGCCCGCGTCGGCAAAGATAGACCTGCGGCGCATAGGACATCGCCAGAGATTTGTGGTGGCCAATAATGACGCTCCCGTGGCGATACTGAAACACAAGAGCCTGTCCGGACTGGGAGACGGCAGGATAGTTGTAAGTCCGGAGTTGTCTTCCCCGGCGCTGTTTGAGTTACATCCCGATGAAGGGGTACTCGAGGCGATAGCGGTCAGTCAGAGTGATGGAGGCAATGAAGATGATGGGCGCGGCACCAATCTGTGCGCAACGAAGACAGGTTCAGTCAGGCACTTCATGTGGGAAGTGGGCTCGTATCACGTGAATGATGTTTTCCTGTCAAGGGCCGAGCCGGTCGCTGGCGTCACGCCTGTCAGCAAGTTCAACATGGATACGGGACACGGGGGCGTGGGCGATGCGATAGATTTCGATAATACGAACAACATAGCTTTCGTGGGGATGAGCCGTGCGGCGGGGAATTCTGAAGTGATGACCGCGTTTCGTCTTGAGTGCGACGGTGCGAATTCAACGTTGACGGGCCGCACCTTGGTGACTGAGCCCAGAACTGACGATGATATTCGCCTGAGCATGGACATGCTCAGATGCGACCCGGAGCATAATCTGGTGGTTGCCAGCGCCGGTGTGTATTGGACGGACAGAGAAAGGATATACCTGATCGAGTATACGCCGCAGAAAAGCGGGGATGCGATAAAGGTGGATAGCCTGACGAGGCTGGACAAGCCTATTATCCCGGCGGGATTGTCCGGCGGCGGCAACGAGATGTTCCACGCCACGTCAGCCGATTTTGTGGTCTCAGGCGGGCGCCTGTATCTGATCATAGGCGCAAGTTACATGGGCAGAGAGTGGGATTTCAATCCTTCGTACGGACTGTATGTATTCGATCTGGGGGCCGAGGGGGGCCCGTATACTCTGACGAGGCCGAAATCCAGGATACCGTTTCATGAGAGAGTCCATTGGATGAAAGTGTATGGAGACCAGGTGATAGTATCCTGCCACGGGCTCTATGTTCTTGATTTGGGGAGCGTGTTGAATGCGACGGGGCTGGCCGACATCACACCCGACATAAGCTACCCGTTGCCGTACAGGACGTACGAATTCGCCATCGAGACAATAGACGCTAAGGATTACCTGGTCTTGGGGTCCGGCGCGGATGGACTCGACATATTTGCGTTTACGGGTGATGCGGGGGCAATAAGCGGGGATATCCTTGCGGCGGATGAAGAAATAGCGCTCGAAGGAGGAAGCGCGAAGATAGCCCTGAAGACGGGCGGAGGCATAAGGCACATAAACGCCCCCGCGCTGAACGATAACGACGAGATGGCGCTGTGGGCGGTGACGGACAACGAGAGGGAAGCCATACTGATAAAGAAGAAGGGCGAGCCGTGGCGGGTGGGCGCGGTCACAGGACGGAACGGCTACGTTTCATTCTCCAGTCCGAGCATGAACAACAACGGGACAGTAGTCTGCTACGTGGGGAAATCGGACGGCGCAGAAGGAATCCTCAGGATAGACGACAGTGGCGCCACCGAGATTTACACGGGCGAGAACATCCGCTGGATGATGCGCCCTGAAATAGCGGATGACGGGGCAATAGTGTTTTTCGAGCGACCGTATGACGGTAACAGGAGACTGCTCTACAGGAGCCCCGACGGGACGGTGACGCTGGTGGCCCAGGCGAAGGATACGTATAAAGCGAAGTGGTTGAGCGAACAGTATGACATCGGGCCGGATGGGGAAGTCGTGTACTGCGCGCAGCACACTATGGACGACGGCAGGCAGGCTAACGGTCTGTTCAAGTGGACGCCGCGCCTGGGCAGCGTCCTTCTTGACGCCGAGGGACGGACCCACGATTTCCCGAAGGTAGGCAGAGGCGGCATAATATGTCTGAGGGTGTCCGGCAATGAAATAGAGCAGGTCAGGACGCTTCGTGATTCGAAATTCACCTTCATCGCCACCCACCGGGGGGGATTCGTCAATCGCACTTATGGATTTCACTGGAATGCTGTCAAGCCCGGCATGGCGATCAGCAATGGGAAGGTGATATTCACCGCCCATACCCCCAGGTATCCCTTCGGCGCGTGGCTGCTCAGGTATAACGGCGAAGGGGATTGCGAACGGTTGACAAAGCCGGGAGACATGGTGGACGGCAATAGAATACTGGACGTGACATTCAAGGACGGATTCAATGAGAATGAAGGATTGAATTTCGTCTTAGACCTTGAAGATGGCTCAGGCAACGCCTCGCAGGCGCTGGTGACAATGGGAGTTGACATAGCGCCCGGGCCCGCCCGGCCGTAGAGCGGGAGTGTTCGACGGATAGAGCGCTGTTGCAGAATTCGCACTGAGAAGACCGCCCGCTGCGGGCGTCAGCCCCGGTGGTCTTCGTCTTCGATGCTTTCGATGATCTCGTGGAGGGCGTTCAGCGCTTCGAGCGGGGTGAGGGCGTTGACGTCGAGCTTGAGCAGGCGGTCGCGGATACTGGACTCCAGCGGCTGGAACAGGGGTATCTGCACCGTCCGGGGAGCGGCGCGCCCGGGCTTCTTGGGCACGAACCGGGGTTCGTCATCCGGGCCCATGGCGTTCTCCTCGAGCAGGGCAAGTATCTGCCTGGCCCTGCCCAGCGCCTCGCCCGGGACGCCGGCCAGCTTGGCCACGTGAATGCCGTAGCTGCGGTCTGTGGCGCCGGGCGCCACGCGGTGCAGGAAGATGAGCTCGCCCTCCCATTCGCGGACCACAACGTTCAGGTTCTGGACGCCATCGAGGGTGTTGGCCAGTTGGGCCAGCTCGTGATAGTGGGTGGCGAAGAGCGTGCGCGCGCGGAGGTGATCGTGGATATATTCGGCCGTGGCCCACGCGATGCTCACGCCGTCGAAGGTGCTTGTGCCGCGGCCCACCTCGTCCAGGATGATCAGGCTCCGGTCGGTGGCGTTGTTGAGGATGTTGGCCACTTCGATCATCTCCACCATGAAGGTGCTCTGCCCGCGCAGTTGTTCGTCACTGGCGCCCACGCGGGTGAAGATGCGATCGGCCAGGCCGATGGTCGCCTCCCCGGCCGGGACGAAGGACCCCATCTGGGCCATCAGCAGGATGAGCGCCGCCTGGCGGATGTAGACGCTCTTGCCGGCCATGTTGGGACCGGTCACGACCATGAGCCGCGCCCCATCGCCGCCCATGACGATGTCGTTCGGGACGAACTGTCCCCCCAGGACCCGCTCCAGAACTGGGTGGCGGCCGTCCTTGATGTCGAGGATGGGCTCGTCAGTAAGCTCGGGGCGGACGTATCCGTTCTCGGCTCCCACGCGGGCCAGGGACAGCAGCGCGTCCAGCTCGGCGAAGGCCCCGGCGGTGGTTTGGAGCCTATCGGTGTAGGCGCCGATCTCCGAGCGCACCTGCTGGAAGATGTCGCGTTCCAGCTCTTTGGCACGCTCGGCGGCGCTGACGACGGCGGATTCCTTCTCCTTCAGCTCGGGGGTAAAGTAGCGCTCCGAGTTCTTCAAGGTCTGCTTTCGCACGTAGTCGGCGGGTATCTTGTCCTTGTGCGTATGCGTGACCTCGATGTAGTAGCCGAACACTTTGTTGAAGCCCACCTTCAGAGAGGGGATTCCGGTGCGCTCGGTTTCCTGGGCCTCGAACTGGGCGATCCAGTTCTTTCCCGCGCGTGCGGTCCGGCGCAGCTCGTCCAGGTCAGGGTTGAACCCATCGCGGATGATGTCGCCTTCGCTGAGTGTGGCGGGTGGGTCCGGTTTGATAGCGGCTCCGATGAGCCCCTCCACTTCCGGCAGTGGGTCGAGCCGCTCTCGGCAGTCGGCCACCAGGTCGCACTCGCATCCTTTCAGCAGCTCTCTCAGAGTTGGGACGTGGGAGAGCGAGCGGCGCAGCCCGATCAGGTCCCGCGCATTCGCCCGATTGCAACAGACGCGGGTGGTGAGCCTTTCCAGGTCGTAGACGTTTCTGAGTCGCTCGGCCAGGTCCCGCCGGAGCATCTTGTTTTGGAACAGTTCCTCGACGGCGTCCAGGCGCGCCTCGATCTCCTCCCGCCGGCGCAGGGGGGTGAGCAGCCAGCGCCGCATCAGCCGCGCCCCCATGGGAGTGTGGGTGTGATCCAGCACGTCGAGCAGGCTTCCCTGTCTCTCGCCGGTGCGCAGCGTCCCGACCAGCTCCAGGCTGCGGCGGGTGGCGCCGTCCAGTTTGAGGAAGCGTTCACCGATGAATGGTTCGATCTTTCGGATGTGCTCAAGGGTGGCGCCGTGGGTCTCGCGCAGGTAGTCCATCAGCACGCCGGCCGCGGCCAGCGCGGGGCCCATCTCGCCCAGCCCAAAGCCCTCGAGCGAACGCGTGCCGAATTGCTCGTTGAGCGCTCTTCGGGCTTCGTCCTCAGTGAACTGCCATGGCGGGCGCCGCGTGACCAGGCAGCTTTCCGGCAGGCGAGAGAGGGCGGCGTCGGGCGCGTCGTCACCGCGCGGTTCGGCCAGGAGGCACTCCGCCGGCGAGATGCGCTCCAGGCTGTCCGCCAGGATGTCCTGCGCGACCTCTTCCACCTCCATCTTGCCCGTGGAGAGGTCCACCCAGGCGATCCCCGCCAGCGAATTCTCAAGAGCGACGGCGGCGAGGAAGTTGTTGATGCGGCTGTCGAGGAGAAATTCCTCGGTCAGGGTGCCGGCGGTGACCACGCGGGTCACGTCCCGCTGCACCAGGCCGTTCGCCTCGGCGGGGTCTTGCACCTGCTCGCAGATCGCCACCCTATGGCCGGCCTTCACGAGCCGTTTGATGTAATTGTCCGCCGCATGATGGGGGAAGCCCGCCATCGGGACGGCGTCTTTGCCTTTGGCGCGGCTCGTCAGGGCGAGTCCGAGTTCCCGGGCGCAGAGCCTGGCGTCATCCATGAAGACCTCGTAGAAATCCCCCATCCGAAACAGCAGCACGGCGTCCTGATGTTTCTCTTTGAAGGCCAGGTACTGGCGCATCACCGGTGTGTGCGTGGGGTTGGTCATTTCCACCGCCAGGGGTGTCCGGGTTGTCAGGTCTGTCAGGATAAATGTCGCGGCCCGGA
Source organism: Planctomycetota bacterium (assembly GCA_021161675.1). GTDB lineage: Bacteria > Planctomycetota > Brocadiia > SM23-32 > SM23-32 > JAGHAF01. The sequence continues at coordinate 5,397 of JAGHAF010000036.1, forward strand.
TTGTCAAAACGGCGTCGCCCGTAAATCGCGGCCCTTTCAATCCATGCCAGATCGGATTGGCCGTGAGTCGCCGGTGGCGCAGATGTGCGGGCGGCCGAGTGACGCGCGTGGCCGGGGGAGGGGATCAGAGCGCCTGGATGAGGTAGTAGAACAGTACAGACAGCATTACTACCAGGACAACCGCGGCCACTATCCGAACCGTCCGACGGTCGTTCCGGACTTTGACCAGCCTGCCACATCGGGGGCATGTGTACGTGCGCCCCGCCTTGTAGGCGGGAAAGCTCTCGTGGCAGTTGGGGCAATGTGCGCGCCTGGCGTTGCTGGATTTCTTCTCGGGCACAGTCAACTCCGGTTTCCTTTGACATGGAACGCGCTTTCCTCTATATTAACCGTTTGTACATCCTGAGGGCAAGGCTCCTTTCCTCGTCCGTTTTCCCGATTTGATGCCTATGGACACTCAATTTGCAAGAAAAGAAGACTACGCCCGCTCGCAGCGCTGGTATCAGGTGGATGCCGCCGGCAAGGTGCTGGGCCGCCTGTCAACGCGCGTGGCGATGGCGCTGATGGGCAAAGACAGGCCAGAGTATACGCCCCACGTGGACACCGGGGCCTGGGTCATTGTCACCAATGCGGAGAAAGTCCGTCTGACCGGCAGGAAGCGCCGCCAGAAGGTATACCAGCGCTATAGCGGCTACTCCGGCGGCCTGCGCGAGACCACGGCGGAGGACATGTTCAAGACGCACCCGGACCGCGTCATTCGGGAGAGCGTGCGCCGCATGTTGCCGAAGAACAAGCTGGGCGTGCAGATGCTCAGGAAGCTGCGGGTCTACGCCGGTCCCGACCATCCGCATCAGAACGCCCGCCCGGAGCAGCTCCAGCTATAGCGCTACGAATCAATGACCTGGTAAACAAGATAGAGGAAGAATCCAGCGATGCCTGACGATTACATCTGGGGAACCGGGCGAAGAAAAGCATCCGTCGCTCGCGTGCGGATAAGAGTGGGCGCCGGTGTGATCAGTGTTAACGGCCGGGAAATGGAAGACTACTTCACCCGCGACGACCATCAACTTGAGATCCGCAAGCCCCTGCGCGTGACGCACAACCAGGGGCGATATGACGTTTTCGTCAACGTCAAGGGCGGGGGCGTCACGGGCCAGGCGGAAGCCATTCGGCTTGGCCTGGCGCGGGCGCTTCTGAAAAGCGACGGCGCCCTGCGCGAGCCACTGAGGGAACACGGCCTGCTCACGGTCGATTCCCGCAAGGTGGAGCGCAAGAAATACGGCAAGCGCGGCGCCCGGCGCTCCCCGCAGTTCAGCAAGCGATAAGGGCGGCAGGCGGCTGTGCCCGAAGGGGGTGTTGGTGCGGCATCAGGCTGTGTCTGAAAAACCGGACTTGGATTCGAGCGGCTGCATTCGCGCCTGGCTGCGTGCCGCCTGCATCGAAATATCACAGGGATATGCCTGCTTCGGCGTCCTTGCCAGCCACGAAATCGCTCGCTCTCTGTCCGAGAGCTGATTTCTCAGACAGAACCTAAGCCGTTTCCTGGATTACCTTGCGTCTGACGGAAATGGGCGATATGCTTTCGGTCCGCAAGTCGCTGGAGATTTTTTAAGGGGATATGACGATGGACAGAATCCTGGCATTCGGGTGTCACCCCGACGACGTGGAGTTCATGGCTGCGGGAACGCTCGCCCTGCTGGCCGATAGAGGTTACGAGATACACATCGCCACCATGACGGGCGGGGAGGTCGGCAGCCCGGACCTGACGTCCCAGCAGATCCGCGCCGTGCGCCTGAAGGAAGCCGCCGCCTCGGCGGCGCTCATCGGCGCCGCCTACCACTACGCGGGCGGGCATGACCTGGAAGTCGAATACAGCGCGGAGTACCGCAGAATGGCCGTGCGCATCCTGCGGGAGGTCAACCCCCGCATCGTGTTCACGCTCCCGCCGATGGATTATCTTGCAGACCACGAGCAGACATCGCTGCTGGTCCGTAACGCGTCTTACATCGCGTCCGTGCCGCTCTACGACTGCGGGGCGGCGCTGCCGCCGATGGCACACTTCCCGTACCTGTACTACTGGGATGCCTCCGGGGGCGCCGACATCTTCGGCCGGGAGCTTCCGCTGCATTTTGGAGTCGACGTCACCGGCGTGATGGAAAAGAAGGAGCAAATGCTGGCCTGCCACGAGTCCCAGAGGGAATGGCTGCGCTTCCACAACAACTGGGACCAGTACATCGAGACGATGAAGCAGCACTCGGCGGTGCAGGGACAGCGCATCGGCCGGCCGCACGGCGAATGCTTCATCCAGCACCTGGGTACCGGGCATCCCCAGGACAACATTCTCAAGGACATCCTGGGCGAGCTTTGCGTCGAGATATGATCGGAAAACCGGCAACGCCGAAACAAGGAGAGCTCTTACCATGAGCAACCAGTCCGTTGCGATCGAGTTCGCTGATGGCCCCGTCGAGGGAGAGATCGAGGTCCTTCAAGGCACACTGGCCGAGCTGAGGTTGGCCAGGGGCGAAGGACGTGTATCCGGGAAAGGCTTTGCCGTCGCTTCGAGCGGCCCGTGCCGCCTGGAGGCGACGATTGAGGATGCGGCTACAGGGCTCGGGGCGAACGCCGCCCTGGTGAGCGTCGGCCGCGAAGGCGGCGCCTTTTCCTTCTTCCTGCGCGACGTGAGCGCCGAGCATCCCATTTTGATCCCGGAGTATGCCACGGCGGTGGTCCCGGCCGAGGACGATCGCTCCTACGCGGAGATCGCCGAAGCGGTGCGAGTCAGGGGCCTCTGCGGGGGGCTGCAGGGCCTGGCCTGCCAGCCGGAAGAGACCTATGAAAATGCCTGCCGGCTCAACCGGGACATGATGTGCCCCACGTGGCTGGGGCTGAGCCGCGACATGCGAATCTTCCGCGTGGGATACTCCAAGGAGTGGGGCTACTGGGGTAATGTCGTCGCCGCGTACCACTCCCCGATGCAGAAAGTGCCCGAGACGGGGGACGCGGAGTATGGCCTGGACTTCTGCATCGGCCCGGGCGCGTCATGTCGGGTGCAGGTGACGCGCAGGCTCGAGGACGGCGCGCTCCCCATCCTGCGCTCCGAGCAGCGGGAAGAGGACATGACCTACCACCTGACCGCGTTCGCGACGCTGGAAACGCAGCCCTTGCGCCTGGACGAGCTGCGCGGTTCCGATTGGCGCGCCGTCTACCCGAACACCTTTGGTCACATGTTGCAGCCCGAGGAAATCGAAGAGATCCGCGACCTGATGGAACAGGAAATGCGGGGGCGGGACGAGGAGGTCGTCTGCTGCATCCGGGTCGAGGCCGTCAACACCGGTGAGGTCCCCCGTTATGCGTGGTTCAGATCGCTTCGGCCGAACGTGCGGGCCGAGCTGGCGCCCTTTGACGGCGCAACAGGGATGGCCGGCTTCGAGAGCGGCAGGATATTCGCTGTGCATCGCCTCCAGGGTGGCCCCATGCCGCAGGAAGAGATGGCCGTCCTCGTGGCCCCCGGCGAAGCGGTCACGCTGGACATGCTGATTCCCCATCAGCCGATCTCCCGCGAGCGGGCGCTGGCGCTTAGCGGGCTCGATTTCGACGAGCATCTGCGGGCCTGCCGGACGTTCTGGCGCGCCAAGCTCCGGAGCGCCGCATCCGTGCGCGTCCCGGAAGCGGCCGTGGATGAGCGCATCCGGGCCGGGCTGCTTCACTGCGACCTGGTCGCCCTCGGAAAGGAACCGGACGGCAATGTCCTGGCGACCATCGGATGGTACGGCCCGATCGGTTCGGAAAGTTCGCCCATCATCCAGTTCTTCGACTCCATGGGCTGGCACTCGCTGGCCGAGCGCTCGTTGAACTTCTTCCTCGATCGCCAGCGGGAAGACGGCTTCATCCAGAACTTCGGCGGCTACCAGCTCGAAACCGGGTCGGCGCTCTGGAGCATGGGCGAGCACTACCGCTACACCCGCGACGAGAAATGGGTCCGACGCATCAAACCCAGGCTGCTCAAGGCGTGCGAGTACCTGCTCGACTGGCGGGAGCGGAATCGGACCGACGATCTGCGGGGGCGCGGCTACGGGCTGCAGGAAGGAAAGGTGGGCGACCCCAATGATTTCTACCATAACTTCATGCTCAACGGGCTCTCCTACGTGGGCATCCGGCGTGTCTCGGAAATGCTGGCCGAAATTGACCCGGACGAGTCCGCCCGGCTGGACCGGGAGGCGACGGCATATCGCGAGGACATCCGCACGGCGTTCTACGAGGCCATGGCCCGCTCCCCCGTGATTCCGACCGGCGACGGAACCTGGTGCCCGTCGTCGCCGCCCTGGGCCGAGTACCGCGGCCCGCTGGCGCTGTATGCGGAAGGCGGCAACTGGTTTACTCACGGCGCCTTCGGCTCGCGCGACTCGCTGGCCGGCCCGCGCTATCTGATCCTCTCGGAAGTGCTCGAGCCGGATGAACCGGGCGCGACGTTCCTGCTCAGGTCGCATCACGAGTTGTTCACCAGGGACAATGCCGGCCTGAGTCAGCCCTACTACTGCCGGCACGACTACGCCCACATTCGCCGCGGCGAGGTCAATGCCTTCCTTAAGACCTACTACAACCAGTTCACGGCGCTGCAGGACAGGGAGACCTATACGTTCTGGGAGCATTATTTCCATGCCAGCCAGCACAAGACCCACGAGGAAGGCTGGTTCCTCATGCAGACCCGCTGGATGCTGTACCTGGAGGCGGGCGAGACGCTGACGCTCCTGCCGGCCATTCCCCGCGCCTGGCTGGCCGACGGAAAGGTCATCGAACTCAGTGACGTGGCCAGCTACTTCGGCAAGGTATCGCTCCGGGTGGAGTCGCAGCTCAGCGACGGCCGCATCCGCGCCGAGATCACCTGCGACGGCCCCCGCAAGCCGTCGGCGGTGGAGCTGCGCCTTCCGCACCCGGAGGGCCGCAGAGCGTCGGCGGTCGCCGGCGGGGAATACCTCCCGGGACGGGAGAGCGTGCGGATCGCACCATGGTCGGGCCGCGCGACGGTCGAGCTTGTGTTCTGAGAACGGTCAACGCTCATGGCGGCGCCTGCGCCTGGCGCGGGGACCTTTGGGACGCGAACGGAGCGGGAAAGAGCGCCTGCATCGGTATCAACAGGATGGGCGAAACCCATGCAGTCTACCGCTGTGGACGAATGAGGAGAGTGCGGATGACAAGCCGCCCCGCTGAAGAAATGCTTCCGCATCAGATCCTGGAGGCCCGCGAAAGAAGCGGATGCGCGTTCGTGCCGGTCGGCCCCGCATTCGAGTGGCATTCGTTCCACTTACCGATGGGCACGGATGCGTTGGTGGCCGAAGCCGTCTGCCGGATGGTCGCCGAGCGCGTGGGCGGCATCTGGCTTAGGCCGCTTTCCTTCGGCCTGGACGAATGGCGCCCCGAGGATAACCTGCTTGAGTGGGGCTTTAAGGAGGAAGATCGGGTCTTCGGGATGCGTTTCCCCGACCTGCCGCTCGTCAGCGAGTACTGCCAGGCTCCGGAGATGCGGGCCGCTGTGAAAAACAGGCTGGACGCCATCGGGGGATGTGGCTTTCGCCACGCCTTCCTCGTCAATGGGCACGGCGGCGCCGGGCAGATGCCGACGCTCGAAGCGCTCGCTGAGGAGTGCACGACGCAACAGTGTCAGGCTCATTTTGTCACGACATACCGATTCAATACTGTGAGCCATGAGTCCCTCGACGTCGGCGGGCACGCCGGGCTCAGCGAAACAACGTGGGTAATGGCCTTCCGCCCCGAACTGGTTGACCTGTCGCGGCAGCCGGACGGGGAACTTTCCGTGCGGCTCGCTGGCATCCTCCATGACAGGCCGACGATCGAGGCGCGGTTCAACCCCCGCAACGCCGTGAGGGCGATTGCCGACGATGTGCGCGAAAGTGTCGTCTCGAACTTCGTCGAATTCGTCAGAAGCGTCGCAGGGCTGTAAGCGGCAGCCAGGCGAATATCCCGAATTTCGGGCGGCCTCAGGCGCTTGGGCCTGGGCGGCGCCAACACGGTGCGCGCCTTCCTGTTTCGCCCACCGATAGAGGGCTGCGTAGCACAAGCCGTGGTGAGAGGCGCCTGAACGGCTACGGAAACTCGGAGCTCGAGATCGCCTACTCTTCCTGAGCCAACTCCGCCACCAGCTCTGCGGGCAGGTTGAAGTTGGAGTAGACGTTCGTGACGTCCTCGTCGTCCTCCATCTCTTCCATCAGCTTCAGCATTTTGCGCCCCTCGTCCGGCGTCAGATCGGCGTAGGTCTGTGGGACCTGCGTTATCTCGGCGGATTCCCACCGGATGCCGGCGCTTTCGAGCGCTTCCTTGACGGTGGCCAGCTTGGTGGGCTCGCAGGTAAGCTCGTAGAGTTCGCCTTCGCTCTGGAAATCTTCGGCGCCGGCCTCGACGGCCACGTCGAACACCTCCTCCTCGGTGTGGGCCACCAGGTCGAGGAGGATAAGCCCTTTGCTCTCGAAGAGCCATGCGACACAGCCGTGGGAGCCCATCTCGCCCCCGTGGCTGTCGAATATCTTCCGCACGTGGGCGGTGGTCCTGTGGCGGTTGTCGGTGAGGGCCTGGACCAGAACGGCGGCCCCGCCGGGGCCGTATCCCTCGTAGTGAACCGCTTCCAGGCGCTGTCCCTCCAGCTCGCCGGAGGCCTTCAGGATGGCCCGTTCCACATTTTCCTTGGGGACGTTCGCCTCTTTGGCGGCCTCGAGCGCATACTTCAGGTCCAGGTTGGTCTCGGGGTCTTTACCGCCGACCCGCACGGCGGACATAATCTGCTTGCTGATACGGCTGAAGACCCTGGCGCGCTGTTTATCAACCTTCGCCTTCTTATATTTAATCCCTGACCAGTGTGAATGTCCGGACATTGTTTCCCTCCTGCGCCGAGTTGCCGGCATTATACGAGATGGCGCTTTGAACACAAGTTCGGAATCTTGAGCGCCCATGCGAGGCGGCCTATAATAACGGGAGGCTATTACGTGTTTAGGGGCTTGGGTTTTCATGTACGGCAACGGCAAAAGCAACGACAAAAGCAAAGGCAAGAGCGTGGGCGGAAGCTTTTCTTTTTTTCTTTCTGACTCCTGCCGCCTGCCTGCGGACTCCTGATCCCTGACCGAGGCGCCGCATGTCGCTGGATGAGTATTCGCGAAAGCGCGATTTGGAAAAGACGCCGGAGCCGGCCGGCGAGCGCGGCGTGGGCGCAGGCGGCGTCTACGTGATCCAGAAGCACGACGCCTCGCGTCTGCACTATGACCTTCGGCTCGAGTGCGACGGGGCGCTGCTCTCCTGGGCCGTGCCGAAGGGGCCGTCGCTGGACCCGTCGCAGAAGCGGCTCGCCGTCCGCGTGGAGGACCATCCCCTGGACTACGCCGGGTTCGAGGGCGTCATTCCCGAAGGCGAATACGGGGGCGGTGTGGTGATGGTCTGGGACAGGGGGACTTTTGAGAACATGGCGGATGCGCCGCTCCGGGAAGGCCTCTCGGCGGGGCACATCGAGGTGAGGATCGCGGGAGAGAAACTGCGCGGCGGCTGGACGCTGATCCAGATGAAGGGCCGGGGGGAGAAGAACTGGCTCCTCATCAAGAAGAATGACGAGTTCGCGGACCGCGAGGGCGACATTACGGCCTCTCGGCCGCTCTCCGCCCTCACCGGCCGGTCGCTGGATGAGATCAAGGGAGAAGGGTGAAGGAGGGGAAAAAGGTAGAAGGATGAAGGCAAAAGAAGAGCTTCCGCGCAGATTTTTGCCGTTGCTCTTGCCGATCAAATTCATCCTTATTGCCTCCCTTTTTTCCTTCGTGTGCTTCGTGGTTAACGTTTTCTTGCCATGTTCTCAGTCCTCCCGCCTCCCCGGGACGGGACGGTGAAGGTAAACGCTTGCTTCAAGCGGGTTGCATAAGTTCCCCCGGCGGTTATCATATCGCACGGCGACTTGATCCTTTCATCCACCAGCGGGCGAGAAGATAGATGGCGAATGGCAAGGAGTTCGTCTGCACAGAGTGCGGCGCCACCTTCTACCGCTGGAGCGGTCGCTGCCCGAACTGCGAGCGATGGGACACGCTTCAGGAGAGGGCGGGCAGGCGCGCCCCCGGCGCCCCGCGAGTTGCCCCGGCCGAGCCTCCGGCGAGACTGGCCGACATAGACCTGGGCGAGATGCAGCGCGTCAGCGCCGGCATGGCGGAACTGGATCGCGTGCTGGGCGGCGGGCTGCTGCTGGGCAGCAGCGTGCTGCTGGGCGGCGCGCCGGGGATCGGCAAGTCTACGCTCCTCTTGCAGGCCGCCGGGAAGATGGCGACGCGGGACGTATCCTGCCTCTACGTGAGCTGCGAAGAATCCCTTGGCCAGGTCAAGATGAGGGCCGACCGCATCGGGTTGGAGGCGTCTGAGCTGGCCGTCTCGGCCGAGACGTCCCTGGAGGGCGCGCTGGCGCTGCTGGAGACCGCGCGGCCCCGGGTGGCCGTCGTGGACTCCATCCAGCGGATTGCCGCAGAGGGAATTGAATCCCCGCCGGGCAGCTTGAGACAGGTCCTGGCCGGCGCGACGGCGCTGACGGACGTGTGCAAGCGGCAGGGCTGCGCGCTGCTCATGGTCGGACACGTCACGAAGAAGGGCGCGATCGCCGGCCCGCGGTCCCTGGAACACCTGGTGGATACGGTGCTCTACCTGGAAAGTGAGAAGTTCCAGTCGCTGCGGGTGCTCCGGGCGGAGAAGAACCGCTTTGGGACGATCAATGAGATAGGCGTTTTCCAGATGAGCCCGGAAGGTCTGCGCGAGGTGACGAATCCCAGCGCCTTGTTCCTGGCGGAGCGCAATGCCGAGGCCAGCGGCAGCATTGTCGCCGCGACGATGGAAGGAACGCGCGCGCTGCTGGTGGAGATACAGGCGCTTGTCGGCCCGGGCAGCTACGGCACGCCCGAAAGGAAGGTGAGCGGCGTGGATTACCGCCGGTTCAGCATGATGCTTTCCGTGCTGGAGAGGCGCGCCGAATTGAAGCTGGCGGGATGCGACGCGTTCGTGAACGTGGCCGGCGGGATACGCGTTTTCGAGCCGGCCGCCGACCTGCCGCTGGTGATGGCGCTGGCATCCAGTTTCCTCGATAGCCCGTTCCCGGAGAAGACCGTCGCTGTCGGGGAGGTGGGGCTCGGGGGAGAAGTGCGCTCCGTGGGCCAGGTTGAGAAGCGTCTGAAGGAAGCCGCCAAACTCGGATTCGTAAACGCCATAATTCCGCCGGGCAACGCCGGGGCGGCGGCCAGTAGCTTCCCCGGGCGCATTCGCCCCGTGGCGGACATCAGGGCGGCCATTCAACTGCTGGGCCGCTAGACACGAAAGGACGCGCGCCAATGGCGCAGGAACACTTTGCCGATAGACTGATGGCCGAGATTCAGGGCAAGCGCAGCCAGGTCGTGGTCGGCCTGGACCCACGGCCCGAGCGACTGCCGCCGGGGCTGCTGGACGAGGCCCGCGAGCGATCGGGCGCCCCCCCCCGCGCCGTGGCCGAGGCGTTCTTTGCCTTCAACCGGGCGGTGATAGATGCGGTGGCGGAACACGTGGTGGCGCTCAAGCCGCAGGTGGCCTTTTACGAGCGGTTCGGGGTGGAGGGCATGCGCGCCTACGCCAGGACCATCGAGTATGCTCGGCGGCAGGGGTTGATCGTGATTGGAGACGTCAAGCGCAACGACATCGGCAGCACCGCCGCCGCCTACGCCGCAGCCCACCTGGGGGGGGACTGCCAGGATTTCGTGGCTGACGCCGTCACCGTCAATCCCTATCTGGGGGTTGACGGGGTGCGGCCTTTCGTGGACGTCGCCGCCGAGCAGGGAAAGGGGGTCTTCGCGCTGGTCAGGACCAGCAATCCCTCTTCGGTGGATTTGCAGGAGTTGGACGCCGGGGGCGAGCCCCTCTTCCGGCGCGTCGCGGCGCTGGTGAGCGAGTGGGGCGAGGCCCATCGGGGCGAGAGCGGCTACAGCCTGCTCGGGGCGGTGGTTGGCGCGCCGTTCCCCGAACAGCTTCGCGCCGCCCGGGCGCTGATGCCGCACGCGCCGTTGCTCGTGCCCGGGTTTGGCGCGCAAGGGGGCGGAGTGGAGGACGTTCTGGGCGCTTTCGACGAACAGGGCGGCGGGGCGGTGGTCAGTTCGTCCCGCGGCGTCATCTTCGCCTGGGAGCGCGCGCCCTACGCCGGACGCTACGGCCAGGATCGCTGGCGGGAGGCCGTGCGGGCGGCCGCATCGGACATGCGAGCCGAGCTCTGGAGCGCGACTCGTCCCGGTTAGCTCTGGTCGGTTGGCAGGCCGGCGAAGATCCGGCACACGGCGTCGGCCAGCCTGTCAGGGTTGTGTCGCAGCAGGTCTTGCTTTTCCCAAAGCACGCGCTTCTGGTCCAGGTCCTCGACCAGGCTACCCTCCGCGATCTTAACGCCCATCCGGCGGGTTCGCTCGTCGGCGACGACGAGCTGCGCCCCCTCGGCCCGGTAGCGTTCCATTACTGCGTCGCCGGGGAAGTAGTTGTTGAACATGGCGTAATCCAGGGCCTTCGGCGAGATGTACTCCAGGATGGTCGCCAGGTGAGCGGTGGCGTCGAGCCCGTCCGTCTGGCCGGGTTGGGTCACGATGTTGCAGATGTAAATCTTGACGGCGTCCGTCTCGGCCAGCGCGTCCCGGATGCCCGGCACCAGGAGATTGGCCAGCACGCTGGTGAACAGGCTGCCGGGGCCGATCACCACGATGTCGGCTTTCAGTATCTCGCTGACCGCTTCCTCGCAGGCGGGGGGCGATTCGGGTTTCAGGTAGACGCGTTTGATTCGTGGCTTGTCCGTGCCGCGCACGCTCACTTCGCCTTCCCGCAGTGAGCCGTCCTGCAGCTCGGCGCATATGTGGCAGTTCACGCTCGTCGGCGGCAGGACTTTGCCGCGGATGCTGAGGAGCTGGCTGAGCACGTCAATGCCGCCCCTGAAGCTGCCCTCCAGGTCGCTCATGGCGGCTATAATCAGGTTGCCCAGACTCATGCCCTCGAAAGAACCCCGGTCGAACCGATACTGGAACAGGTGGTTGAGCAGGCGTTCGTTCCTGCCGGGCTTGCTCAGCGCGATCAGGCAATTGCGCGCGTCTCCCGGCGGGAGGATGCCCAGTTCGTCCCTGAGCCGCCCTGAGGAGCGGCCGCTGTCGGTAACCGTTACGATGCCTGTGGGCGCGTGGCAGTAGGTCTTGCAGCCCTCCAACACGATGGGCAGGCCCGTGCCCCCGCCGATGGCCACGATGCGCAGCGACTCCGGCGGCTTGTTCATGTTGATCAGCCGCACGAGCGTGGGTATCTGGTAGAGGTGGCTTATGCGGAAATCCGCCTTCTCGCTGGCGTCGCGTGGCTCGAAGGCGCTGAAGCGCCCGTGGAGCATCTGGACCGTGAGCATGCCCAGGTCGTTTCCGGCGTGGATTTCCTGCGGGGGCCGATCGCCGACCAGCAGCGTTTCCCCGGGGCGCAGGTCATACTCGCCCAGCAGATGGCGCAGGCAGTCGCTGATCAGTTGGCCGCGTTCAACGTCATTGATCACCACCTCGTCGAAGGCGTCCTCCAGCCCGAGCTTGTGGATCTTGACGGCCTGACGTTTGTGGATGCCGCTGGTCAGGAGGAAGCAGAGGATACCCTCGTCGCGCAGGAATTTCAGCGTGCTGCTCGCGTCGCTGAAGAGATGGATCTCGCCTACCTCGTCGCTGTTGTAGGCGCGGTAGGCGCTGGCGATCACTTCCTCGCCCAGGTCGTATTGGCGGGCGATCTCGTCGAAGACCTTGAAGTGTGGGCCGCGCTCCTCGCCCAGCGCCACCTGCATCCGGAGCGCCTCCTCGGGCGACATCGGCAGGCCGGCCTCCACGAGCACGCGCGCGGCCCGCCGGCGCGACGCCTCAAGCAGACTGCCGGTGCAGTCGTAGAGCGTATCGTCCAGGTCGAAAACGACGGCTTTGATAAGTCCCGCCACTCAGGTCTCTCCTCGTTCTTAGAAGTCCAACGCTTTATTGTAGCAAAGGGCGGGGGCCGCAAACCACTCCGGCCCGCCGCCATCCAAAGCGACGGGAGCGCGACGCGCTTCTTGCCCCCGTAAAAGGCGCGTTGCGAATCTGCTCGGATATCTCTTCTTCGTCCCGAGATACTGCAAAATGGGTTCGCTATGCAGTCGGCCCGGTTCAACAGCGATTCACGAACATAAGGGACATAGCGCGCGGCCCGGTGACATGGGAAAAAACAACACGAAGCACACGGGCAGCACACACTGTGTCTTGATACTTCCCCTTCTGGCGTCTTGGGTCTGCCTACGCCGCTCAGGGTCCGGGGGGGCGCCCTCTTTCTTTAAGCCGTCTGTCTTTCGGCGCGCGTCCGCGAACTCAGCGACAAGTCGCTTTCCGGGCATTCTTCTACCGTCCATGGCCGCAGCCTGATAAGACGCGGCTTCGGAGCTTGCGACCGTTTGCCCACTGGCTCACAAGCTTAATGGAAGAATTGAGAAGTCCGGAAGGCGCACTGTGCTGTTCTTCCCTTTCCGCCTTCACGTGGTCCGCTCCCTTCCGAGGGAGCCCACCAGGGCCATCCGAACGGAACGAAGTAGTTCCTCCTTTTGCACCGGCTTGGCCAGCAGCGCGAGCGGGCCGTAGCGCATCGCCTGGTTCATCAGGTCGGTGTCGGGATAGCCGGTGACAACCATGACCGGTATGTCAGCGTGCTCCTCTCGGAATCTGCGCAGGCATTCCACGCCGCTCATGCCGGGCATCTTCAGATCAAGCAGCACAAGGTCCGGCGCGGCGTTCGACACGTACTCCAGTCCCTCTTTGCCCCCTGAGGCTATTGCGACCCGGTAGCCCTCGGCTTCCAACATCCGGCGAATTACGTTCCGGATAATCTCCTCATCATCCACGACAAGCACGTGGGGCTCCCGATGGCGCAAATGGTGGGTCTCCGTCCAGCGCAGCAGGGCCTCCCTGCTGAAGCGCCAGTCCTTGCCGATCTTGAAGGAGGGAATCTTCCCTCGTCGTGCGAGGCGGCGTATCGTCTCGACGTGCGCGCTGAGAAGGTGCGCGGCCTCCCGCGTCGTCAACGTTTCCCCTGGATCCGCCATCTTCCCTGAATCCCCCCGCTCCAAATTCGGCCGGCTGCCCCATCAAGTCACGACTCGACGCCGCTGCAGCGCCACGGGCTCTTCGGTAGATCCGGCCGCGATCTGCACCACGCCAGCGCCGCAGTCCACTGCGCTGACTCGGCCCGCCTCTCAGCAAAAGACAAGAATCAAGGAATTGTATCACGACAATTCCTGTTCTGTCAAGTATGCATCCGGCGACAAGGCCTCTTGCATTAATGAGCATGTGACTGTAAACTTCACTTAGCATCCAGGCTGGGCTGAACTGGGTTCCGGAGGACTGGATGAGGTTTCTGCCGCAAAAAAACGATAGCAAACTGAAAACGCGTGGCAGTAAATTAGTCCACGTTTCAGGGTGGTCCGCTCTGGTCTGCCTGCTGATGTGTATGATGCTATTCCTGGTCGCCGTGGCAGACCATGTAGCTGCTCGGCTCACCGTGAAACTGCTCGCCTGGTCCATGTTTCTATGGTCAGGGGTGGCAACCGCTTATGCTTTTTTGACCTACTTGGGGGTGCGGGCCCAGCGGCCCAGGGGGAAAGCTGATCTCGGCTATATCGACCCCCTGACCGGCCTGCCAAACCGCAAGGGCATTGTGGCCGAGTTGGAGCGGCTGGACACGAGCATGCGGGAATATGGCAGGCGGGTCCGGCTGGTGGACATCGACGTAGTCGATCTGAGTCGTGTCAACTATGAGTTCGGCCTGTTGATCGGGGACGCGGTGTTGCAGGACATCGCCGGTATCCTGAGCAGCAATGTGCCGGAAGGGTATATCGTCGGTCGGCTCGGGGGGGATGAGTTCCTGGTGGTGGCGCCCGCGTCCACACGCACCGAGGCGGAGGAACTGGCCTCGGAGTTGGAGGGCCGGATCGCAGATTATAACCTGACACTCGGCGATCGTGGAGAGGTCTGTTCCTTGAAAGCGCAGGTGAGCGTGGCCGACTATGTGCCCGAGAAAATATCCCTGCACGAAACGGTCGTCAGCGCCAAGGAAGCCGCGACCCATGGCGAACTTCCCGACGCCTCAAGTGAAGATATCCCTTCTTACTACCATATCCCCAGGGTCACGCTGGGAGCATTCGCCGCGGGGCGCTGGAAAAACCTGCCCGAGGCCGTGCAGCAGGAGTTCAAGCGCTGGCAGCGAGAGATGGACCCTGCTTTCACCGAACGCATGTGCGACGACATAATGCGCTTGTTCGATGAGAAAACGGAGAGCAACTGGGTGGATTTCGTCACAGCCGTGCCCGCCGGAGACGCCGCCGGGGGCAACAGGTATCCCGCCCGCGTGCTGGCGGAGACCGTCGCAAAGCGCATGGAGGCGCCCTACCGCCACGTGATGCGGGGAGGGAACACGGGCCCTGAGCAGCGCGCCGTCCAGCCGACCGTGGATGCAATGATCAACGATGGGGAATGTGCGTTGCTGGTCTCGGACCTTGTCAGCTCAGGGATTCTCGAGCGGCGATGCGTCAAGAAGCTCTCCAGCGCCGGCGCACACGTCGAGGTCGTTGCCTGGACCGCTTACTAAATTTTGTCTGAGAAACCTGCCGGCGACGCCTCTTCAGCGTTCCCCTCCCCTTCCGACGGGCCCAGGACGATGGCGGCGTAATAGAGGCCCGAAGCCAACGTCACCAAGACCACCAGGAAGCTCAGCGCCCATATAATCGCGTGGTCGCGACCGCCCCAGTAGAGCGGGCCAGCCATCAGCAGCAGGCCACAGCCGCCCTGCACCAGCGCCTTCAGTTTTCCCGGCCAGCGGGCAGCCACGTCTATGCCCTTGTCGGTCATCAGGATGCGCAGGTAGCTGACGGAGATGTCGCGAGCGGCCATGAGCAACGGCACGAAGGCCAGGCATCTGCCCGCCACCGCCAGGGACCAGAAGATGGTGATGCGCGCCAGACTGTCGGTGTAGGGATCGAACAGTTTGCCGAAACGGGTCACCAGCCCGAGTCTGCGCGCCAGGTAGCCGTCCGCCACATCGGAGAGTTCGATAATAATCAGCAAAGCCGTGGCAACCACAATCGCCCATCGCTCCCCGCGCAGCCAGGGCGTCATGCAGGCGACCACCAGGGCGAAGAGAAGCCGCGACCCGGTCAACAACGCGAGCCCCAGGGGGGGAGTTCTGTTTTCTTGCATCCTCTGCTCACACCGGAGAACATGGTTGCGCAGCTGCCCGGAGAGCGCCAGGCGCGCCTCAGAACCCAGAGCTTAGCACTTTCAGCGGATTCCTGCAACTCGCGCCGGGGCAAGTCATCAGGGGTGGAGCCATTCGCGTTGATCACAACTTGAGATGTCGCATAGTGTTGGGGGCAGATCGAAAAAGTTTTTCACCCCACGTTCGCGCTGCAATAGGGGCTGTGGGCGGCTTGGGAGCGCGAACGTGGGGTGAAAAACTTTTTCGATCTGCCCCCAAC
>JAGHAF010000010.1 GCA_021161675.1 Planctomycetota bacterium
GCGCTGGGGGGGTGGCTGATGGGGAGGCGCAGGACGGGAAGGGACCGCTCCGTGTTGCTGCTGATCGGAGCGGCGCAAGTCGTGTTCGCGCTGAGCCTGCCGCCCGGCCTTGAGCTGCTCTCATTTTCCCCGTATTTGTTCATGGCGTTCTCTCCAGTGGCCGGGCTGCTGACGGGGGCCTTCTTTCCACTGGCGGCGCGCATCAGCCTGGGGCAGCTTCCCGAGGCGGGCACGGTGGCGGGCCTGTTCGACGGCGCGGACCACCTGGGCGGGCTGGCGGGGGCGGCCTGCACGGGCCTGATCTTCATGCCGGCGCTGGGCATGATGCACACCGCCCTGCTGGTGGCTCTGCTGGAGTGCGCGGGGCTGATGGGGCTCGCGCTGGCGTTCTGGGGTCGGCGAAGTTCCTGATGATCACGCCCTGACGCGCATTAACCCGGATATTTCACGAGCCTTTCCCGTCCAGCGGGCGCTTTTGCCCTCATGCTGCGCCCTCCGCACTCGCCTATCCTCGATGTGCCTATCGGCACGCCTGCGGCAGCTCGTTTGTGCGGGCTTGCCTGAGAACAAAATCGCCTCGCTGGGCGTCAACAGTGTGTCATTTTTCATTGGGCGCCTTTCGAGGCGGAACTGCTTTCCCTGTAAAGAGTTGCAGACGAATCCGGAAAATGCTCGTGAAATATCCGGGTTAAGACTCTTCGATCAGGGCTTCTATTCGGCGCTGCCGGTCGCGCGCGTCCAGGGCGTCGAGCAGATCGTCGCAGTCGCCCATCAGGAAGCTTTCCACCCCGAAGACGTCCATGCCGATTCGGTGGTCTGTGATCCTGTCCTGGGGGAAGTTATAGGTGCGGATGCGCTCATTGCGGTCTCCGGAGCCGACCTGGGAGCGGCGCAGTTGGTCGAGCTGCTGTTGCTGCTCGCCTTGCTGTTTCTCAAACAGCCTGGCGCGCAGGATTTTCATCGCCTTCTTCCTGTTGGCGCCCTGGGACTTCTGATCCTGGCAGCGCACCGTGATGCCGCTCGGCTTATGCACGATGCGCACGCAGGAGCTGATCTTGTTGACGTTCTGGCCGCCGGGGCCGCTGGAGTGTATAAATGATATGTCCAGATCGTTGGGTTCGATCTCGATCTCGACTTTCTCCACCTCGGGCAGAACCGCCACCGTGGCCAGGCTGGTGTGGATGCGGCCCTGCGATTCCGTCTCGGGGACGCGCTGCACTCGATGCCCGCCGCTTTCGTGGCGCAGGCGCTGCCAGGCGCCCTTGCCGCTTACCGAAAAAATGACCTCTTTGAGCCCGCCCATGTCCGCATAGCTGGCGTCCAGCAGCTCGGACTTCCAGCCGCGTTTCTCGGCGTAGCGACGGTACATGCGCAGCAGGTCAGCGGCGAACAGAGCTGCCTCTTCTCCGCCCGTCCCCGCCCGGATCTCCACGATCACGTCCCTGTCGGCGTCGGCCTCCCCGGAGACGAGCATCTCCACGAACTCCGCCAGAAGCTTCTGTTCCTGGCGGACGCTCTCATTGAGCTCTTCCTGCGCAAGCTGGCGCAGTTCCACGTCGTCCGGGGTCTCCTCCATGGTCTGGCGGGCCTCGTCCCGGCGGCGCCGCAGGTCCTTGAGGCGCCCGTAGAGCTGGGCAGGCCGTGTCAGCTCGCCATATTCACGGGCCAGGCGGGTGAGCAGCGCCGAGTTGGAGGCGACCTCAGGTTCAGAGAGGCGCCGTTCCACTTCCTGGCGACGGCCGGCCATCCTGGCAAGCCGCGAGCGGAGCTTATCTGCTGTATGTTCTGGCAGTATCATCTCTTGGTCTGACGATTCTTGGGTACATGGAGAGCCCTTCCGCAGATGCACGGAAGGGCCCGGGTCAGATCGGCTATTTTTCTTGGCCGGCGTGGGTTTCGCCCTTGATGCTGGCGATACGCTCCTGCATTTGTTTGCCCCAGCGTTTCTGGAACTTCTCCACGCGCCCTGCGCTGTCCACCAGTTTCTGTTTGCCGGTGTAGAAGGGGTGACACTTCGAGCAGACTTCCACCCTGAGAGTGGGCTTGGTGGCGCGGGTGATGAACTTCTCTCCGCAGCCACACTGCACTTCACAGATTACGTATTCCGGATGTAGATCACTTTTCATGGTTTGGCTCGTTCAGGTTGAGACATACTTTTCCTTGCCGACATGTATTATACCGGAAAGTCGCGCCGAATCAATGGGCGCGCGCGTTTGCACGGGCGCCGCGACTGGGTAGAATGCTCAGTGTTGCGAATCAAACAGCCGGAGGAGACTGCCTCATGTGTGACGTTCCGTCCTACGAGGAGGTCCTGCGGCAGCGGGGCTTGAGCGTTACGCGGCTGCGGCTGGCCATATTGACGGCGCTGCACGGAATGGGAAGCGCGGCCACGGCGTCCGGCCTGCTGGCCAGGTTACGCGTGGAACACTCCGTCCATAACACGACGGCGTATCGCAACCTCGCGACGCTTGAGAAAGCCGGCCTGGTGCGCCGGATTCCTTCCGGCGCTCGCTCCTTCCTCTACGAACTTTCCTGCCCACATGCCCGTCCGGTTCATCCGCACTTCACCTGCCGGGGTTGTGGCAAGGTCGTCTGCCTGCCGCCGATTGATCTGGCTGCGGTGTGGGAGCTTCTCTCTGTTGAAGGGGGTCTGAGTCCTGAACGCGCGCATGTAACCCTTGTGGGATTGTGCGGGCAATGCGCCGCCGCGCAGGCCGAAGAACCAGGCTAATCCGCTGAGGATGTCTCCGGTTTGCCCTACCGCTCAGTCGCCTCGGGGGGGCGCTTGCGGACGGTCGAGATGGTTTGGAATGCCTTCAGCGCCACAAAGAGGCCCATCAGGACCAGGACGAACGCGACAGCGGCCAGCATTATGTTCGGCCTGGCGTTCTTCGCCGGATGCGTGAACTCAATGAATTTGTAAACCAATGCTCCCATGGCGGTTACGAAGATAAGAACCGCCGGGATCGCCGTGAAGGCCCATGCCTTGCCGCGGGTGAAGAAGTAAAGCGTAACGATAATCAACACCATCGCAGCTATCAACTGGTTTGCAGAGCCGAAAATCGGCCAGATTGCTTTCCAGTTGCCGAGCGCGAGCGCCCCGGCGGCGACTCCAATGCATATCGTAGAAACGAAGCGATTCTTGAAAACCTTCAAGCCCAGCGTGTCCCCCAGCAATTCGCCGGTCACGTAGCGGGTTATCCGCGTGGCGCTGTCCAGGGTGGTCATCACAAAGGTTTTCAACATCGTGATGCCGATGAGCATGCCCAGGGCTCCGAAAAGGGGTTTCGTAAGCTCTCCGTATCCCCGGCCGAAGGTCCTCATCCAGTTCCCCCCTTTCATCAGGTCCTGGTAGACGAAGCCCTCCACGCCATCGGGCGTCTTTTTCCAGAACAGGCCCGCCGTGACGGCGATGACCGCCAGCAAGGCCAGCGCGGACTCCATGATCATTGCGCCGTAGCCTATGCGGCGCGCGTCGCGCATGTGGGGCAGTTGCTTGGCGGTGGTGCCGCTGGCCACGAAGCTGTGAAACCCCGAGATGGCGCCGCAGGCGATGGTCACGAATATCATCGGCCACAGCCAGCCCTTCGCTCCCCCGAAGGCGACGAAATGCGGGGCATGCATGGTCGGATGGGTGATGAGAAGGCCAAGAAAACCGAAGAACATCCCCAGGAATAAAACGCCCGCCGCCAGGTGATCGCGAGGCTGCAACAGCACGGTCACCGGCAATACCGCCGCCGTCATGCCGTAGATCAGAAGGATAACGGTCCACCATTTGGCGGCGTGGACGCCGGGCAGCGTAATGGGCACGTAATATCCCAGCACTATCAGGCCGAACAGCAGCGAGAGGCCGATCAGGGTATCCGCCGCCAGGGGCATATTCGTCTTGTAAATCAAAAACCCGACAATGACCGCCACCACGATCAGGCCGAACGTGGGAATGACCACCTGGGGTGTGTTCGCAAGCGTCGTGCCGGCCACAGCGGCGAAGACGGCCACGACAAGGATCAGGGCCAGCAAGGCGAATACGCTGAATGCGACTTTTGCGGACCTGCCCAGGGCCGTCTCGCTCAAGTCGCTGATGGAACGCCCCTTATTCTCCAGGGATGCGGCCAGTGCGCAGTAATCGTGAACCGCCCCGAAGAAGATGCCGCCTATCACAATCCATAACACGGCTGGCAGCCATCCCCAGTAGAGGCAGGCTATGACCGGTCCGATGATTGGCGCCGCGCCGGCTATCGAGGCGAAGTGATGCCCGAAGAGGATCGTCCAGTGCTTCGCCGGCATGTAGTCCACGCCGTCCTCCAGGGCGACCGCGGGGGTCGGTTGATCCTCCCTCAGTCCCACCCACTGTGCGACCTTCCGGCCGTAAAACAGGTAGCCGAGCGACAGCCCGCCAAAGCCCAATACCGCTATGACAAGAGAGTTCATGGTTTCCCCTCGACAGCTAAATCTTGCAGCCTAATATACCACCTGGGCTACCTAAGTCAAAAAGCTATGGGATAAACCGAGCTCTCCCGAAAGGGGTTTTGCTTGACAGCCCGCCGGGCGGCCGTTACCCCTACAGGTTCGTGACTAACGTGATCCATTCCAAAGGAGGGAATGCGAGGATGAACGTTGTGCTGGTCGTGTTCGATTCGCTGCGAAAGGACTGCATCGGCGTATACGGAGAGCCGCCATGGGGCCCGGTCCAGACACCGCACCTGAATGCGCTGGCCGAGGAATCGCTCGTCTTCGATCGGGCATATCCCGAATCGCTGCCGACTCTGCCCACGCGGCGGGCGCTTTATACCGGCCGGCGAGTCTATCCGTTCGAGAACGGCGACTTTCGCCTGAAAGGCGACTTCGTCGGGGCGGCGGGCTGGGGCCCGATTCCTGAGGACCAGGATACGCTGGCGGAACTGTTCCAGCGCCACGGCTGGCGCACCGGGCTGATAGCGGACGTCTATCACATGTTCAAACCGTCGAAGAACTACTCCAGGGGATTCGACCAGTGGACTTTCCTGCGCGGACAGGAGTGTGACCCGTACCGCAGCGGTCCCGAGCCGTCCCGGCAGGAAATAGACTACTGGCTTCAGAAGGAACTCCAGAGGCCGGATAAGGTCGCCTTCCTCCGCAAGTGCCTCAAGAATATGCACGACCGCACCACCGAGGCGGACTATTTCAACGCGCGCGTCTTCGCCGAGGCCATCCGGTGGCTGGAGCAGAACCAGGACGCCGATCAGTTCTTCCTCACCGTGGAGAGCTTCGATCCGCACGAGCCATGGTTCGTTCCCGAGAGCTACCGCCGTCTCTACGACGACGGCGACGGCCCGCAGCACGTAATCTCCGGATACGCCGACACTTCGCAGTTGTCACCCGAATTGCTGCGTCGAACCCGGGCCAACTACAGCGGGCTTGTGACCATGTGCGACCGCTGGTTCGGCTTCTTCTACGAGAAACTCCTGAGGATGGGTCTGCTCGACGAGACGCTGCTCATCGTCACCAGCGACCACGGCCACTCCATCGGCGATAAGGCCTACATGGGCAAGCGGGGCTATCCTTCCGACCCCTCCGTTTTCGACGTGCCCGTGTTTATTCGTCACCCGGAGGGGCTCGGCGCCGGCAGGCGCACGGGCGCCATCATCCAGCACCACGATCTGACGGCGGAGATGCTTCACTTCGCCGGTATTGAGCCGGCGGGCCGGCTCGACGGCATGCCCGTCTTCGAGAAGGCGCTGCGAGGAGAGCCTCTCCGGGACCATGCCACCGTGGGCTGGGGCAGCACCGTCACTGTTGTCAGCGCCGACTGGCACATGAACTGCAAGGTAGACGGCTCCGGGCCGTTCCTATACGACCTGAGCGCCGAGTCTCCGTATGAGCGGAACCTGGCCGGAGAGAACCCGGAGCTGGTGGCGCAGCTTTTTGCCGTCGCTGTGGAGGATGCCGGGGGAGGTTATCCCGAATACCTGATGGAGCTGGCCCGCAATCAGAAGGATGCGCCCGGCTGCAGCGCCCTGGCGGCGCGGCCGAGCTGAAACTCACGCGAGGTTAGCATAAAATGGCTTTCGCCCCCATAGCATCGCAATTCCCCCCGCTGGCGCTGAGCGTTGGCCACGTGTTGGTGGCGGCGCTCAGGGTGTTCGTCTACTTCGGCTTCATTGCGGGGATTGCGATCTACCTGTTGATGAAACTCCCTCACGACGGGGGCGAATAGCGTGCGATAGCCCCTGTGGCTTGCTCAGTCGGGTTATTTGTTGGGGACGAGCTTGTATACGGTCCTCCCTGTCCTGGCGTCGAGCACGTGCAGCAGGGCGCGGGGTTGTTTCTTGGCCTTTGCGAGGAGTTTGTGATAGCTCTGCACGGAGGTGACTTTCTCCCGGTTGACGCTGAGGATTACGTCCCCGGGGGAGACAATGGACGCCGCAGGAGAGTGTGGGGCCACCTTGGTCACCACGACGGCTTTCAGCTCGGGATGGCCAAGCTCCTGGGCTTTCTCCGAAGTGAGCGGTTCCACGTAGAGACCAAGCCTGTCGAAATCGCCGGGCCCGTTTTCGGCTTTGCCGAGCTTGACTTCGAGCGTCAGCTTCTTTTCATCGCGCCAGACTGTCAGCTTCACCGTGCTGTTCGGCGCGGAGGTGGCCACCTTCTGTCGGAACCCGCTGATCTGCTCTACCGGTACACCTCCAAGTGCCATGATGATGTCGCCGGCCTTAAGCCCCGCCTTTTGTGCCGGGGAACCATCGAGGACCTCTTCGATCAGGATGCCTTTGCCTTCGTAGTTGAACATCTTGGCCATATCCGGCTCCAGCGTCTTGATCATGATGCCCAGGTAGCCGCGCTCGACCTTGTGGCCGGCGATCAGGTCGTCAATCACGCCGCGGGCCATGTTGCTCGGGATGGCGAACCCGATGCCCATGTAGCCTCCCGTGCCGGAATAAATGGCTGTATTGATGCCGATCACTTCACCGCGCAGGTTGACCAGGGGACCGCCGCTGTTGCCCGGGTTGATGGCCGCGTCCGTCTGGATCATGTTCTCATACTCCACGCCGGTGACACCCATCCGACCCTTTGCGCTTACGATTCCGGCGCTGACCGTGTAGCTCAGTCCGAAGGGGCTTCCCACGGCCAGGACCCACTGGCCGACGTTGAGTTTGTCTGAGTCCCCCAGCTTCACGGTGGTCAGGTTCTTTGCATTCCCTTTGATCCGGATCACGGCGAGGTCAGTGTCGGGGTCCGTGCCCACGACCTCGGCGTCGAATTCGCGTCCGTCCGCCAGTTTCACGCTCAGCGTGTCGGCCTTTTCCACCACGTGGTTGTTGGTGAGGATATTTCCTCTCTCATCCAGGATCATGCCGGAGCCCAGCCCGGACTTGCGTTCTTGCTGGCGGCGTTGTGGGATGTTGAAGAAACGGTCGAATTCCGGGAACTGCTGCCCAAAAAAATCGTTGAAGAATGGATCGCGCATCCGCGAGGAACGGCGTTGAACGATCTCCGAGGTGTGGATTGACACGACGGCAGGCTTTATCCTTTCGGCGGCGCTCTGGAAGAGCGTCTCAAGCTTGCCGGCGAAGTCCTCCAATGAGGGCGATACCGCCTCGTCGGTCTGGGTTTCTGTGTCTTGCACCTCTCCGGCGGCCGGCGCTGGCGTGGGAGAGGACAGTATTCCGCAGAGAGCCAACGCCAGCGTCACACTACATGCGAGCGCCAGCACTATGGACAGTTTCCTTTTCATCGTAGCGTATCTCCTTCAGGCCGCAAAAGGCACACGAACTCTGGTATCCATAAGATAAGTAGCGGCGTGGCCGCTTTTGTTCAGGTTTCGTCTACTGTGCTCTTATTTTAGCGCATGGGGCGCGGGCAGTAAATCCGAAGTGGTAGGGCGCGGCGTCCCC
>JAGHAF010000064.1 GCA_021161675.1 Planctomycetota bacterium
CCCGGTAGAGAGGGATAAGGTAGCGCATAGCGGTTCTCGTGCCCCCGTGGGCGTAGGACAGGTAATTGGGGATCAATTTCAGCAGCGTCCAGATGCCGTAATACTCGGGCGACAGCAGCTTGGGGCGGATGAAGGCGGTGATGAGCCCCAGGCCCATGCGGTAGAACCTGCCGGAGGAATACTTCGCGACCACCGGGGCTACTGAATCGTCCTGAGCGTCCTGCTTCGACATTGGCGCCCTTCCAGCCTGCTCTTAGCCACGCGGCCTGAACCAGCCCAGCTTATCCCGATTAGTGTAGTACATCAGCCCCAGAATATGCATCTCCACGGCCAGGAAATACAGTCCCACGGGCGCCTCAATTAGGGGGCGCAGAAGAACATTGCCGGGCATGATCTTGCCAATCAACGTACGCCCTGCCACCACCAAAGCCAGTAGGACGCAGGCAGTCACGTACTCCAGCCCGACTTTCGACATCGCCGGCAGGACAACCGCCGGATTCAGCGCGGCCAATGAGCGGAACAGAGCCACGGCCGTAAAAGCCATAGGCGCATATAGCGCAGACACCACCAGCAAAAATTTCCAAAGCAAGCCGGGCGGCGCGTAGCCGGCGGCAAGGCCAACCACCCAGAGTATGATCGCCGGAAGCAGGCAAAATATCGCCGTGCCGACCACCAAGAGCAACGGGTAGAGCACGTCTGATCCGAAGTCTGTGAACCCGGGCAGATCCGGGAGCTCCGTCTCCCCGTCGGCGGTGGCAACGATGACGTCCATCATGTAAGCGGAGACGTATCCGCTGACAACGATACTGATAAAAAACCCGAGCAAGGGGATTGCAGTGATCAGCATGGCCATGTAGTAGAAAAAGCTCCCCACGCCCAGCAGAAGGAGCCCACGCCCCCGAAATGGGTAGGTGAATGCCGACGGCAGCGCCTCGAAGAAACTTGTGGTCTTATTATGCTGATCGTCCTGGCCGATCGTAGTATGACCTCCGTCCTTCGGACCTCAGGTAACCAGAGAAGCGATTCTAAAGGAAACCCGGCTTACGTCAAGCCAGACTCGGAGCCCAATCGCGGAGCGCATTCTTCCGGGATGAACCACGTCTTGCTCTCACCTTCTCCAAAGCGATAAATGGACGCTTTGGATATGCCTGCCAGATAGTGATGCTTGTGGAGTCTTTCCAGACTCCTATCCGAACGCACTTCATCATTCTCGGCAAATACGGCACTACAGAGTCGCCCTTTGTCAATGCATAGAAACGGGTTTCTGAGCAGGAACCCTCTCAGACCTTGCGATAGAGAAAGCGGTTTGAGCAGAAATCCTATAGGAGGCCAGTGCCCCACAACTCTCATACCCCATTTCCTCTTGTACCGCAGTACACCATTGCTGAGAAATGCCCTCGATGACCCGACGTGTATCCTCTTGTGACCCCGCTCTGCCAGACACATAGACGAGAAGTAGTATACCGCTGCAACAACGCCATCTCTCCAATAAGATAGATTGCCATCCTTGATACCCACGGACCAGAGCTTTGGTAGACCTCTGTCGAATGCAATCACTGCACCACCAATGAACTCCGTTCCTTTCCTGACAAGCAGCAATTCAGTATCTCCCTGCCTTGCCTTTTGCATCATCTCATCGTAGTCCATGAGCAACAGTCTATCGTGGTAACGCTGAGTGACATAAGGTAGATACATGTCATAGTAAAAGGCGCGAAACTGGCCTGGCTGAGTTGTCACCACAAAGTCCAGGTGGTTTCTTCTTATCCTCCTGATGTCACTCCGGGCCGACTCGTTATGCGCAACAAGAGGAATATCAACTTCGCCCTGCACGAACAGCGGAACATAGAAGTCCTGTTCGCGCTCACAGACCTTTCGGCCCAGGGACCCCACCTCAACAATCATCAACGAGCAATCAAAGGTGTTCCTCTTTATGACGTGGCCGGCCGACACGGAAAATGTTCTTCCGATGTGAGTCTCTTTGAAATCTCCATTGAAAACCAGATGCCCAATATAATTCTTGTGGCCTGCCGTCCCGACGTGCAGCAGACTGAAATGATCACCGCTCAATACCTCAGTTCCATCCATAAGCCATACGTCCGGCCTGACAGAGCTGCCTAAGAACGCGCATGCAATGGATTTGAGTTCTCGTAACGCGTAACGCCTCATGCTACTCAGCCGGAGTATAGCCTTGGATGGCACTTCTGAGAGTCTCCCGTGATTCTTGCCGAAAACTACGCTGTATGACAGTGTCCGCTCAACGATTGACTACCTGCTCTCCGCCAGACGCGCTCTCCCGGATGGCGACCGGCCCGCCTCAGATTTGCCCTGTCAGAGTCCCCCATTTTGCCCAGCAAGCGGGGCAAAATAGAGCAGGAAAGCAGTAAAGAGGAGATAACGACAACGGACAACGGCCCGCCCAGAACGCGCCGCGCAAGACAAGAGATCTGCTCTCCTGCGGTCTCCTTTCTGCTCTCTCGCCCGAGTTTTGTTTTGTCAGAGACCCCCTAATTAGCAAATATGGCCATTAGAGGCTCATGACGCTTCACCCGAACGAGTAACAGAACAGGGCTCAAAAGTCACAAAGAAGCCATCGGCTTCCATTATCTGCCTTCCACCTTCTGTTCATGCGCTTCTCACCGCAGCTTGTCCTACGTAGCCCTTTATCGGTGCGCGAAGGAGGAAGCACGCGGAGAACGCCAAGAGCGCGATCCTCCATGTTCTCTGCGATCTTTCTGCCGTCTCTGCGCCCTTTTGTCCCGCCGAGCGGGACGGTAAACGCTCACTCTTATACTTTATACTTTATTTCATACCTCGCCAGCACGGCGTCTTCATCCTTCAAGGTTTCGTTTACAACTATACACGAGTTTCTCGCAAAAAGCCACAAAAAAAGTCCTCATCCCTTCGGTGGAATTGCGACGAAGCAACAGGGCGAGTCGTGGGCCGAGCGCCTGCGCGCCAGCACGACTGCCACTCAACGCCCGCCCACCAGCATTTTCGCACTCGCGAAAATGCTGGTAGAGCAGGAGAACAGTAGAAAGAAAACAGTAGAGAACGACAAGAGACCGCGGCCCGGCCGAGACGCGCCGCGCAAATGACCTGCTCTCCTGCGCTCTCCTTTCTTCCGTTCGGCGTGCTCAGGGCCTTGAGCATAGTCGGAACGGTCAGGGCGGTGAGCCTGTCGAACGACGTTGAACATTCAGCGACCGCTATTGGGTATTTCGCTCTCCCATTCATCCTTCTGCCTTCAACCGTACTAAGCGCCTGCCGCCGCGGACCGGGATTGACACGCCAGCGTTGAACGGATATGGTGAAATCAGGACGAGCAAACGGCCTAACGACATCGGTGGACATCCCCGGAAGGCTGCTCGGCGCTCACAGTAGTTAGAGGCGGAATGAGTTCTAGGCCCTGTCGAACATGTCTGGAATCACAGCAGGTAAGCTGACCTCGCCAACTTCGCCCCGCAGGATGTGGGCAAAGCCATGAGGAGAAGCATTTAGAGTGATATTCGGCATAGGCAGAGCTTTTGGCCTTGCGCGCAAGGTTCTACGAGCGCCTGCTGCTTGGCGCGAAGAAGTACCCCGAGTGGGCTCACCAGAAGCAGTGGGCGGAAGAGTTCGCCAGCCCGGAGAATTACGAGAAGGTATTAGATTACTGGAAGCGATATCGGCATCTCGATGAGATTGTCAGAATCACGACGTTGTCCCGCCAGAGCCGCATACTGGACGTCGGTTGCGATATCAGCACTGTATTGCATTATATTCCGGGGCACAGAGTGGGTCTGGACCCTCTCGCCCGACGATATCGTCGGCTCCACGAGTATCCGGACGGGATCTCTGTTGTGAGTGGCTCAGCTCAAGACATCCCGTTCCCCGACGCCAGCTTTGACGTGGTATTCTGCACGAATGCGTTGGACCATTGCGCCTCCCCCGCTTCTGCCGTCGCCGAGATGCGCAGGGCCCTCAAGCCCGCTGGTTTCGTGGTTCTGACGGTTGAGGTCTTCAGCGCGCCGAGTGAGGCGCGCAATGCCGCTCACCCAAATAGCTTCACACGAGAGAGCCTGTTGGACCTCTTGCAGGGCATAGAATACAAGCTGTGCAAGGAGTCTCCGTGGTACGGACTTCGGGAATATTGCCTTGGGCGCAGCCCTACGCAGGAGCGAGAACTCGTGTTCGTGGGTCAGACGCCTTCCTGACTTCAGGCTATCGGAAGCCTCAGGATTTCTCCTGGATTTGGCTGCGCGAACTCGCCGGGCAGGCCTTCAACATACGGCAGAGCGTCCTTGGGATCGCAGTTGCCATATGAGCCGGGAGGAAGGTCAAAAGTGCCGTAATGATATGCCACCATGACCCTGGCGCCTGAAGTCGCTGCGAGCCTTGCGGAACCTTGCGGCCCCAAATGAGCGTTGACCGCCGCCACGTCAAAGAAGAGAACGTCCACATCCTTCACTTCTTCGAGTTCCGGAATCAGTCGCGTGTCCCCGGGGTGCCAGATCGTGCCATCCGGTGTCCTGACAAGGAACCCGCAGCAATCCCCTCTTTGCCAGGGGTCGACATCCTGATGGTCGTGCAGCGCCGGCGTAATGACGATCTCAACGTCGCCGAAGGAGAACGACGCGAAATCCCTGGCTACGATAAGACGCTCTTCCTCGACCCCGATCTCTCTCAAATACCTGGCGACGGGGGGCGGAGCAATGAAGCGCGGCTTCAACCTGGTGTTCAACACGGTTGACGTTGACCTGGTGAAATGGTCGCCGTCTGCGTGCGTATAACAGAGAATGTCCGCCTTTGGGACATCCCTGGACAATATGGGGAGCGGAATAAGCAAACGGTCTCCGGACTCACATAATTCGGGCCTGGCGCCATGGGTGATGAGCGCGTCTATGAAGATGATTGTGCCGCGAGTGTTTATCAGAACGCCCGCCATACCCAGCCAGGTGAAAACAGTGTCCTCGCGCTCGTCAAAAAAAGACTCCGAAATTGGGATTGTCTTCAAGGCCATTGCTATCTCCTGTTCTTGGTTTCAAAAGCTCTGCGTGAGCGGCGCCTTGGACTGCTGATCCGTGTCCTCATCCGAGGAATTCGCGCCGGGCTCTGCGTTCGACGTCGTCGAGCGCCTTGAGCACGTCCGCCGGCCAGTCCGGAGGCTCATAGCGCGCGAGGTTATCGAGGCACATCTGATGCGCCCTTTCGAGCATGTGCCGCTCGGAACCGTCGCCGTAGGGGCTTCCGGGACCGGGCGCATCCCAGAGGAAGAGTCGCGGCGTCCACCTCTCACGCCAGTGTCGCAAGGTATGATCGTGGTCCAGGAACGTCCGCCCCTCCTCGGCCATGACTTCCCTCATGACGTCGACGGCGAGCGCTTCTTCATCGAGGACGGCGGGACGACGCAAATAAGAGAGCTCAGCCTGGGCTTCGATGTCCAGCATAAGTTGCTCAGGGGAGCCAACCGAGCCATTGGCGAGCAAGCCCCTGCCGGCGTAGCGCAGCGGATGCCCTTCCAGCTCCGCCGCGGCGAAAGCGAGGAAGTAATTCTCGTACGTGGCCTGGAGGCCCGGCACTCGGGCGCAGGGGGAGTATTCAGTGCCCGTAATGATACGTCCGCCGAACCGGCGCTCGAAAAGCTCACGGATCGCCGCGTTGATCCATGCCATCTCCGGCGCCGCCATCGTCATCTGGTCGCCCTTTATGTTCGAAGATACGACGTAAGCCCCACCAATTATGGACGCCTCCGCACATATGGCGTGCGCGGCCACCATGCCGCCGAGGACCTCGGCCGCGCCGGAAACGACCGCCCCCAGATTGGTGATCGGCGAAGAAATCCCGACCATCGTCATTGTGGCCACGAAGTATTCCGGAACGCCACAGCGGTATCGTTCCAGCATTTCCCCCGCCGCTCGTTCGCCGAGCACCAGGGGTGGCGTCATGCACTGCGAGCCAGCCAGGTAGCGCGTGCTGCGCGACTCGCCCGTCAGAATCTCTCCAATCTCGATCAGGTACTTGACCTGCTTCGGGTAGATCGCATCGAGCCCAAGCGCCTTGCGCGTAACCTTCAGAGCACGCAGCAGGATCACAATGGACTCGACTTCCGGCTCGATGCCGCCGGGCCACCAGCAGTGAACGCCGCCAATCTGGGGGGTCGCATCGGCGAATCGCATTATCCCCTCCACGATTTCCTCCGTGAGCGCAACGGTTTCCCCGCGCTCAAAGTCGTAATACTGTGTCGGGCCGGGAGCGAACGCATCGCGCATCACGTAGTCGGCCGAAGCGCGAATGGGGGCAGGCGCGTCCTCTTCGGCAGCGCGTTGCTGTTCTTCTTCAGTGCTGCGTATTTGGGAGAGGATCAACTCCTGGGCGAGCGCGCGCGGGATAAGCAGCCTGCCCGTCGGGGCCTGCGTGCAGCCCGCCTTGAGCATCATGGCGGTAATCTCGTCGTTCCTCACACCAAGACCGACATCTTCCAGAAGCTTGAAGACTTCCGTTTCAAGGCGATCAACCTGGCTCTCATTCAAGAGCATAGCTTTATTCTCCGTAATGGGTTCGAGTGCGTCTGAGCCAGCGCCAGCCGTGGCCGGGACGGTAGTCCGGTCATTCGAAGGCGGCCAACAGCGCTTCCGTCCTGCATTGGATTGCGCGAATGTTATACTCTGCCGGGAAGGTCAAATCAACGTCGCCGGCTGGCGTTTGGCGCCCGCCTGGGCGCTATTTGCCGGATTGGGCGGGCGAGAGCGCCATCATGCGGCGCGGAGAATCTGGCGCACCGCCCCTTCAATCTCACTTGTCAAGGGGCCCGCGTTGCCCTATAGTTCCATAAGGATTTCGCCTTCGCGCTTCGCCTGAGTCCAGGAGTGTAACGTGGCCAGCACGTCGCTACAAGCCAGCGTCCTCGTGCTTAACAGGTCATTCGCGCCCGTCAACCTGGCGACGGTGCGCCGTGCGTTCGGCCTGCTCTTTAAGGCGCTGGCTGAAGTGGTGGAAGTGGAGGACGGCCGCCTTGGGCTCTACAACTTCCAGAGCTGGCAGGAGATCAGCGAGTTCAAGAAGGAAAACGGCCTGGCCGAAGAGGATGCCGAATGGGTATCCACCGTCAGTTTCGACGTGGAGGCGCCCCGGATAATCCGGCTGCTCTCGTACGACCGATACCCGGACATGAGGGTGAGCCTGAACCGGCGCAACCTGTTCGCGCGCGATGAAAACCGCTGCCAGTACTGCGGCCAGCGCTTCGCCAGCTCAGAGCTTAGCATAGACCACGTAATCCCGCTTTCGCTCGGCGGCAAGACGACTTGGAGCAACGTGGTCTGCTGCTGCACCAGGTGCAATAAGCGCAAGGGTGGGCGCACCCCTAAACAGGCCCGCATGAACCTTATCCGCCGGGCCTTCGAGCCGAATTTCAACCCGCTTATCCGGCTGAAGTTGAGGCGCAAGAAATACTACTCCTGGCGACAGTTCCTGAATGAAGCCTATTGGTCCGTGACGCTCGAATGAGCAGCGCTGCCGGTTTAGTCACTCCACAAGCAAGGAAGCGAGGCGCGGGAGCATATCCGCGACGCGCCTGCGCGCTGCTGCTATGCGCTTCTGTCATGCTCGCATGGGGCGGGTGCGCCACTGGGGGACGTACGAACCTGTGGCCCATCTACTTCCACGAGAACCGCCTTGTATCCGAGGGTGGAAAGCAGAAGGCTCTCAGCGCCACGGAGGCCATCTATCCCCTGTTTGAGCGCCGGAGCGACGGCGAAACAAGCTGGCACGCCGTGCGCCCCTTATACAACGCCCAGACGGGCCCCGGCGATCGGTTCCAGGTGCAGTACCTATGGCCGCTGGGCCTGTATTTTCGGCGGGGGAAGATGGAGACCCACAGCAGGCTCTTCCCACTGTGGGGCTACCACAACGCCTGGCGCCGCAGCGCCGGGAAGAAGTCGCTGCACGTCCACCTACTACAGCTTATCCGCTTCGGCCGTGACGCCCGCTATGGGCCCTACTTCGCCGTCTTCCCGCTGGGCGGCGTCACGCATAACGTGATAGCGCAGACTTGGAGCTTCGCGCTCTTCCCGCTGTTCTCGCACTACAGGGCGGGCGATTACGCTCGCAATGACATCATCTGGCCGTTCCTGAGCTACGGCGCCAGTCCGGACGGCAGGCAGACGACTTATCGCTTCTGGCCGTTCTACGTCCACAAACGGCGGGACATCAAGAGCGGCCTCTACGTGCGCACGGACATGTTGTGGCCCTTTGTGCGCTGGGGACTGCTGGATCGCGGCGGCAATTACTATCACACAGTCCACGCGTACATCCCGTTCTACACGAGCATTAAGACCTGGGACAGGCAGGAGCGCCTGGTAGCCGCGAGCATAAGCATCCTCACGTTCAACCGCGCCTGGGACAGCCGCGAGAACAAGGGAAGGGTCGGGTGGAGCACGCTCTTTTCCTGCGTCCGAAAGCTAAATGGCCCGCGGTTCTATGAGTTCCGCATTTTCCCCTTCTACTGGCGGACCAGCCGCTACGCCACAAACGAAAAGGATCCTCAGAAATGCTGGACCCGATGGCGCGTGCTCTGGCCCCTGGTCTGGATCGACCGGGACACACGCCTGCCGTGGGTGAGCAAGAAGGGACTGGTGATCGCCCCGTTCTACTGGGATCATACGCGGCAGATTCGCGCCAAAGGCGAACCTGTCCGGCGGGGCCGGAGCATCACCTTCTGGCCGCTGGCGACCTGGGAGAAAACACCCGACGGTGAGCGCCATTTCTGGATACCGAGCCACGGCTGGAGTGACCCCGGCCAGGGCTACAAGCGCAATTACCGTGCATTGCTGGAACTTTTCCAGTATCATCACCGCTCCGATGGCCAGCGCGAGACGCGCCTGCTGTGGAGACTCTACCACCACAGACGCGGCCCGAACGGGCGCTACCTGAGCATTATGAGCCTTTTCACCTATGACAGCACTGCGGAGGTGGTCGGCGAGCCGGGGAGCTACGTCTCATTGCTCTTCGGGTTGATCAAGAAGTCCTGGACTAAGAAGCGCAGCCGGTGGCGCGTCTTCTTCATACCTATCGGCCCGAAACTGGAAGGCAGTCCGGATGAGTAGAATCCTTGCATACGGCGAGACGCTCTGTTGCGCGGCGGCCGACGTCGGCGAGCTGACCTGGGACAGCGTTCGGCACTTCGGCGAAGCCGTGCGGCGCCACAAGCTACTGACCAAACAGTGCCTCGAGGCGGGAAACCGCAGTCTGCTCGTGGTGGCGGTGTTCGGGCTGTTCGTGGGACTGATCCTCGTGCTGTACGGCGCCGATCAGCTTCAGCGTTTCGGGCAGCAGAAATTCATCGGTCTCACGGGGCTGGCGATCGTTGTGGAGTTCGGCCCCGTGTTCACCGCCTTCATACTGGCCGGCAGGATAGGGAGCGCCTACGCGGCGGAGATCGGCACCATGAGGGTCTCCGAGGAAATAGACGCGCTTCACTCGATGGGCGTCAACCCTGTGGCCTACCTGGCCTCCCCGCGCCTGATCGCCTGCATGTTGCTGACGCCTGCGCTGGTGATTTTCGCCGATTTCTTCGCCATGTTGGGCGGCGCCTTCATGGCATGGGTCTCCGTGCGGGTCACGCCCAACCAGTTCTTTCAGCTCTTCTGGCAGCATCTGACCGTCGAGGAAATGACACGTTCCATGGTCAAAGCGGTCGCATTCGGGGCGATAATCGCCATCACAGGCTGCTACCACGGCTTCAAGACCACCGGCGGCGCAGAGGGCGTCGGACGCAGCACGACACAGAGCGTCGTGCACAGCCTGCTGGCCATCCTGGTGGCGGACTACTTCATCAGCAAGTTACTGCTGGCCATATAGAGGGACAGCACCTAAGAATAGAATGATACAGGCTAAGGAGATAGACCAATGGGACGCAAGGTTCTTGTAGGTTTCGTGCTGCTCGGCGCGTTGTTTATCTTCGGGCTGGCGACCTTCTACGTGGAGAACTTGCAGTTCTACCTCGGCAAGGGCTACAGACTTAAAGCCAGGTTCCCAATCGCCCAGACCCTGGACAAAGGAGACATCGTCCGGCTGGCGGGCGTGCCGGTGGGCACCGTTGAGAAACTTACCGTCGACACGGAACTGGACACCCCCAACCCCGTAGAAGCCACTCTGTGGATTGAGGACCAGTACCAGATCAGAGAAAAGGACGTGGCAATTATCAAGATAAGCACCCTGTTCGGAGGCAACTACATCTCCATTCGGCGCGGGGATCCGGAGGCCGCCGTACTGCAAAACGGGGACGAAATCCCCACCACTGAGGTCGCGCCCAGCATCACACAGGTTATCCAGCAATCCACCGACACCATGGAGGAGATATCCTCCGCGTTCGAGGACGTGCGCTCCGTGGTCGACGACATTCGTGAAGGCAAAGGCGCATTGGGCAAACTCATGAAGGACGATGAGTTCTACGACAACCTGAATGCCACCGTGAGCGAGGCCCGGGAAGCCGTCAGCAGTCTCAAGAAGGCGTCTGACCGCCTGGAGAAGGGCGAAGGCGTCCTTGGCAAGCTCCTCATGGACGATAAGATGGCACAGGACGTGCAGACCATCACCGCCGACGCGCGTGACCTGGCGGCAAGTCTCAAATCCATCAGCGCAGACCTGGAAAACGGCCGCGGCGCAATCGGGCAGATGCTCAAGGACGAGACGCTTTACAGCGACCTCAAGGAGTCCATCAATACCATCAAGGAGACGGCGGAACTGTTCAAAGACGGAAAAGGCGTCCTCCCACAACTGCTTCAGGACGAGGAGATGGCCGCCGACCTGAAGGCGTTGACCACCGACGCCCGCGACGTTGCCTCCAACCTGCGCGAGGTGTCCCAAAAACTCGAAGAAGGCCAGGGATCGCTGGGCCAACTGCTGTCCTCGGACGAGGCATACCAAAAACTGGTTTCCTCGTTGGACGACCTGAACGAATTCACCGCCTCGATGGCAAAAGGCGAAGGGACGCTCGGCAAGCTGATGAAAGACGAAAAGCTCTACAAACAGGTCAGCCAACTCGTGGATGATCTCCAAGCGATGCTGGATACCTACAGGGACCAGTCCCCCGTGATCTCCCTGGCCGGAGCGGTGTTCGGCGCATTCTGAGAGGGACTGCCATGATCCGGGTGGAAAACCTCGTGGCGGCATATGACGACACGCTCGTGCTGGACGGCGTGTCCCTCCACGTCAGAAAGCGGGAGATCATGGTCATCATGGGGCAGAGCGGCTGCGGCAAATCTACATTGCTGCGCCACATGATCGGGCTGGCGACGCCGCAGTCGGGCAGCGTGCGAATTGACGGCGTGGACATCAGCAACATGAATTGGCGCACATACCGGGAGTTCTGCCGCTCGGTCGGCGTGCTGTTCCAGAGCGGAGGACTTTTCAAAAGCATGACCGTTGGCGACAACGTAGCCTTCCCGCTCCGGGAGCACACCCGCCTGGACGAGCCCGTGATCCGGATCGTGGTCAAGCTGAAGCTGGACCACGTCGGCCTGCGAGGCGCCGAGAATTTGATGCCCGCCGAGTTGAGTGGTGGCATGAAAAAACGGGCCGGACTGGCCCGCGCCCTCGCGCTGGACCCTCCCATCCTGTTCCTCGACGAACCCACCACGGGGCTCGACCCCATCATAGGCGCCGGCATTGACGAACTTATCCTTCGCCTGCACAAACTCTACGAAAGCACGATGGTCGTGGTCTCGCACGACGTCGCCTCCGGGCTGCGCATCGCCGATCGGATCGCTATCTTCGGCGAGAAAGACCTCTTAGAACTGGGCACGCCGCAACAGATACGCAGCAGCGCCAACCCATACGTGCAACAGTTCTTCAAAAGGCAGCCGCCCGAAGAAGAGTCGGCCGACGACCTGGCCCGATACCTGATCTGAGTATCCCGGGCTATTGCGCCTATTCCGAACTATGAGGGGTGGGCCACTTGTCGCGTTCGTCCTCGCAGCGCTGCAAAAAGTCTCGAAACGTCAGCCCCGCCAGCGCCTGCTCCTGCGCCTCGATGGCCGAACGGAAGGCCGCTTCGAGTTTTTCCTCGTAGAGTTTGTCCTCCGCCCGGGCGGATCGGTATTCACTCCGGAATCGGTCGGTGATGCTCAGCACATCCGCCAGCTTGAGCCTGGAAAGGTCTCGCGCGGGATGGAACTGGCTGCCCCGATCACCCGCAGGCGTCAGCAACCCCAGCTTGACCAGCCGGCCGGCGGCGTCCGCCGCTTCCTCCGGCGTGATCTGCAGTATCTCGGCCAGCCGACTGACGCTTATCGGCCTGCCGGTGTCCCAGAACTCACGGGCTACGTACATCATGATGCGCGCAGCCAGGTGGCGATCAATGAACACGTCCGAGAGACGCCGCAGCTTCTCGTGATAACGCAGCAGGCCCAGGTTCTGAATCGTGAATGCTATCTCCGAGCCGAACAGAACGATAACCCATAACAGCCAGACCCAGAGCAGGAAAAGGGGTATCGCCCCCAGCGAGCCGTATATAACCTGATACTTGATGGCGTGCCCCACGTAGATTGTGAACAGCCACCGCGCGCACTGCAGCAGCGCCGCGCCCACAAGCGCCCCCCAGGCGGCGCTTGCGAATTTCACCCTGGTGTGGGGAAGGAACTTGTAAAGCGCTATCAGCAGCAGCCAGGTCGTCACGAACGGAAGGGCATACTGGCCGACCGTCATCAATCCACTGACCAGCCCTCCCAGAACGGGCGTACCGGTGAAGGTCAGCCGCACGTAACGCCCCAACTGCTCCTGAACCCAAATGGTGGCGCCGATAAGCACCGGCCCCAGGCAGATCAGCGTCCAGAAAGAGGTGAACCTCGCCCAGAAGGCGCGCCGCTTGGTGACCTTCCAGATGTGGTTGAAGGTCTTCTCGATGGTGCTGACCAGTGACGTGGCCGTGATGATCAGGAACACAGTGGCCAGGATGCCGATCCTCGCCCGCCCCACCCGGGCGATGAACTCTCGAATGTAGTCCGCCGCCGCGGTGCTGATCCCCTTGGCGGCCACGCCGCTGCCCGCCCGGGCTGCCGCCTGGTAGTAGCGTTTCGCTTCGTCTCGTCTATCGCTTCTCTCCCACATCAGGTCCGCCGCGGCGATGTGCGCCCGAGTTGGCTCCTGCAGCAAGGTCGCCGCCTCCTCAAGCTCCTCGATCGCCGCCTGCATCACGCGGTCGGCCTCAGCGCCGCCCCGATCCTCCAGGAAGTTGTAGAAATTCGCCTTCTCCTTGCCCAACCGCAGCAGCGCCTCGCCCAATTCCTCGCAGGTCTCTTGATGGCGCTGATGGGCCTGCGCGACTTCCTTGTCGCCGCCCTGCAAAGCAGTCAGGACTATCGTGTCGCAGCCGGCTGCCAGAGCCTCTCGGTAGTAGCTGGCCGCCTGTTCGAGCTCTCCGTCCTGTTTCTTCTGGTTCGCCAGCTCCCGCGCGCTGGCAGCGATGATCTGCCGCGATTCGATGGGCGGATAGCCGCCGCTTTCCGCGACGCGCATCAGCGCGAGCCCCTTGGCAAAGCTGCCGTCCCTGAGAAGCTGCGTCGCCTTCCGCACGGCCTTCACCGCCCCTTCACCCTCAGATTCATCGCCACCAGGAGGCCCATGGCCCGGTGGCAGCTTCGCCGCTTCCTGGTAGCGCTCAAGGCCCTTCTCAGTTATCTGGCGGATGTAGCTGACGGTCGTCCCCGGTGGAGGAAGTCGCAGCAGGCTGAGTCCGCGGCGCACGGCGCCCGCGTCGGCGCCCTCATCAAGAGCCTTGACGTAGAAGTGAAGCGCCTGCGCGTTCTCGCCGTCGCCGGCCAACCGCTGCGCTTCCGACAGCATCTCGTCCGGCGACATCGAATCGTCCTTCTGCTTGATCTTCTCGCCGGGGGCCTCGGGCGCCGCCCCCTCGATCAGCGGGCTGGCCAGCACGAACTGGAAGATCGCATCCTCCGCCCGGCCCGCCAGCCCTTCTATGCCGGCGAAGGAACGGTAGAGCGAGAATGCAACGGCGAGCAACGGCACCAGCGACAGCAACGTCGTGAAGGTGAGTGCCGCCGCCTGCTGCAGGCAGCGGTCGCGGATCAGCTCGCGCACTATGTAGAAGTAAAGCCCGACCTGGCTGCGCACCAACTTCACCCACCATGAGAGCTCAGCCGCA
This sequence comes from Planctomycetota bacterium, assembly GCA_021161675.1. Taxonomy (GTDB): domain Bacteria; phylum Planctomycetota; class Brocadiia; order SM23-32; family SM23-32; genus JAGHAF01. Next base: position 14,138 of record JAGHAF010000064.1, read on the forward strand.
TCTTCCCAGCGGATATTCTCGATTCTTTTCCTCAGGCTTTCGAACATTCGCCAGAGCTTTCCCCAAAGCCAATGCAGCCCTCACGCAGGGCAGTACTCAGGATCAACTTCCGGTGAGACCCGACGCTCCTTGCCCTCCGCCAGGCGGGATATCTCGTCTCTGAGAGCCGCCACCTGCTCGGCGCCGCTCGCGACGCCGAACACGAGCGAGATGTTGCAGCTCCCCCCGGCGGGAAGCTGCGCCACGCGCCCTTTGTCGCGCTCGAAACTCCGGGAGTTCGGATAGTCCGTGCCGGGCTCCAGTCCGGTGACGTACCCGTCCGCTTCGGCCATCGTGTTCTTCCAGATGGTGAACGCGGGCAGCTCCGTCGTGGAAAAGCGGATGCTCGCCGCCATCTGCTCTTGCGGGTCCACCAGCGCCACCACCGTCCGGTCATTCGCATCGCCGTGCAGCCGCAGGAAGTAGACCTGCTCCGTAAAGTCCACGTCTGGCGGGCCGTAGGTCTCCCACTGATCCATGCCTTCCTTTGCGCGCGCGTCGCGAGGGCAAGCGAACTTCACCGGGGCCAGGACCCGCGCCCCCTCCCCAAGCAGCGGCGGCCCGAAGTTGCAATGGTAGAGCAGTTCCATCTCCGACGGCGTCGCGTTCAGGTTCTCAATCATATCATCAACCCGGAACTCGCTGGCCCCCGGTGTAGTGGACACCGTTGAGGTGAGCCGGTAGGACGGGCCGAACATCTGCGTGTCATATACCCGCCCGGTCACCGACAGCTCGTACGGGGGCTCTAACTGCACGTCCACGCAAAGATACGACGCCGGCGAGTTGGCAATCGTCCCGTGAAGGGTGAGGTCGACTTTCTTCTCCGCACCGGTGTTGGACGGAACCATATCCTCCCCCGGGGCGCCATGAAAGGCCAGACCGCAGCGGCACATCATCTCGTTGAACCCCGACAGCCAGCCCAGCCCGCCCCGCGCCGTTTGATCCACAAAGGACGGATGGACCACCTGCCGCACGCGGCTGTTCCATCCCAATGAGACCTCGTCCGTGCACGCCTCCAGGATGCCCATGCCTCGGCTCGGCACTATGAGAACGCTCATGCAACCATTGTCAATCTCCACCAGTTCTACGCCGTGCTGCTTGCCGCCCTTCAGGGTGAACTTGTTGATCTCCCATGGGGGGCCGTCCATGCCAACGAAGTTCTCGCTGGTAAGCCGGTAGGTCTCCAAGTAGTAGTTCGTCTCGGCCTCCATCAGAACCTTCTCGAAGTAATCGGCCATTTCACTCACTCCTTTGATGAATGATCGCTCGCTTCAAAGCCGTCCGGAACCCAATATCCCGAAGATCAACCAAACACCCAGGACCATGCCAAACAGCAGCCCGGCCACCCCGGGCACGCTGACCTGGGCCCCGAATATGCTCACAGCCCCAATCCCCCCGTTTAGCAGCATGGACGAGGCCACGATAACCGCCGCCAGGATAATGCTGAGCGACAGACGGTTGCCCGTTTGGTCCAGCTCCCGGAGCGCCTTCTCGAAGCCCACGTGACGAATGGTGAACTCGAACATGCCCTCCTGGAGCCTGCGCAGCATACGCCGCACACTGCGAGGCCCTTCGCCCAATAGATTGCTCACGTGGTATCCAGTTACCGTCAACTTGCGGCGTATGCCCTGCGCAGAGAGTTTCTGCCGCAGGAGCTTACGCCCGTAGGGTTCGGCGAGCTGCTCCACCCGAACTTCGGGGTCAAGCTGAGTGACCAGGCCTGTAATTACCACCAGGGCCCGCCCCATCAGAACGAAATCGCGCGGGACCTCAACCTTGTACTTTCGGATAATTGACATCATGTCATAGAAAGACCTCTGGAAATCCACCTTTTCCAGCGGGACGCTGCTGTACCTCTCCAGGTATGTCACAATTTCCTCATGAAACCGGCCCGCCCCGTCGCCGGGCGCCAACCGACCCATGTCGCCGATGACCTCAGCCACAAGCTCGAACTCCTTATCCCCCAGCGCCATCAGGCAGATGCCCAGGTCCCTGCGCAGACGCGCACTCACGCGCCCCACCAGGCCGAAGTCCAACAGGGACACGCTCCCCTCCCGAGACACCAGGATGTTGCCCGGGTGCGGATCGGCGTGGAAAATGCCCAGGATGAAAAACTGGCGCAGGTAGGCGTCCATGATGGTCCGCGCCAGGGCCTTCCTGTCCAGCCCCGCCTCCTTGCCTTCGAGCACTTCGGACAGGTGGGCGCCTTCCATGCGGCGCATTGTCAGCACACGCTGCGAGGTGTAGTCCCAGAATACCTGGGGTATGTCCACGTCCGCCACGTCGGAGAATGCAACGCCGAATTTGTGCGTATAGGCGGCCTCCGCGACGAAATCCAGCTCGCCCTGAATGCCCTGGCCAAATTCTTCAACCAGCATCGGCAGCCGAAACGCGCGGAACTCCTCCACCCGGTCGGCCTGCTCGGCCAGGAACATCAAAATGGCCAGGTCATCCTCAATGAGGCGCTCTATGCGCGGTCGCCGCACCTTGACTACCACGGACGTTCCGTCGGGCAGTTCGGCCTCGTGAACCTGGGCAATTGAGCCGCTTGCCCGCGGCTCATCGCCAAACCGGTTGAAGAGTTCCTCCACCGGCCGGCCAAGCTCCTGCGCAATGATGTTTCGAGATACCTCCGCGCTGAACGGCGCCACGTGGTGGCAGATGCGTTTGAGTTCGTGGACATACTCAATCGGCAGAACATCCGGACGGGTCGAGAGCATCTGGCCGAACTTCACAAACGTAGGACCCAGCTCTTCCAGCACGTTGGCGAAACGGACGGCCAAGTCCTCCGGACGTTCCGCACGGGCGATGCCGGGCGGCCTCAGCCACGGAGGAAGGTGCTTCTGCAACTGGAGCCGGCCGATGAAGTAACCCAAACCGTGGGAGGCGCCCTTGCGGGCGATTTGCGCCATGCGTCGGACCCGACGGGGCCCCTTGATGATAGAGCTAATCCTCACGACATCCTGCCCTCAAGTGGAAACGCATTATAGCGCCCGCGCCGGCGTCTGGAAAGCTATAGCGGCTCATCCATCCCGGGTGGCGCCTGGCCGCGCTCAATCTCCCAGAGCCTGACCTCCCGCACGAACCGATAATAGGCCGACCCCACAGCGATGCAAAGGCCGGGCAGCCCGTCCAGGAACCCGCGTTGCAGAAGGAACTTCTTCATCACCTCAAGAGGCGGCTTGAGCAGCAGGTTCAGTGGTGAATAGCGTCGCCCCTGCTCGTAGCGCTCTGAAGCGGCCAGCTCGGCAAACCAGGCGGAACGGCGCATCATGTCGAGAACGCCTCCCGGATAGCTCAAGTGCAGGATATCGCCTTCCAGCTCGACCACCCGGCCGGGCACGGAGGCCCCGGGGTGCGGCGCGGGCCCTACTATCTGCGCAACTTCACGCCGAAACATCCTTAGCTTCCTCTGGGGATACCAGCCGCTGTGCATGATCCAACGGTCAAGGAAATACGTCCTGCGGGGGAAGGAAAAACCGTCACACTCGGGGCCTCCGGGACGCTCAAGATGGGCGCGTATCTCGTCGCACGCCTCCTGCGTGAGCCTTTCGTCGGCATCGAGCCACAATACCCAATCCCCCCTGGCCTGCTCGAAGGCGAATCGCGTCTGGTCCGTGTGAGCGGTGAACTCCCGCTCGATAATCCTGTCCGTATACCGACGCGCGATTTCAACCGTGCGGTCTTCGCTGTGACTGTCCACGATCACCAGGTCGTCCGCCCACTTGATACTCTCCAGGCAGTCCGGCAGCGCCGCCTGCTCGTTATAGGTGATGACGAACGCGCCTATAGTTTGCCCGCCGATCATTCGCCCCCTCCGGAATCAGTTTCCTCAGCCTTTGTCCTGCCGCCCAGCAATTGCAGGAGCACCTCCGCCTCCGCGCTGCCGGGCTCCAGATCGAGCGCCCGGCGGGCCAGCGCCGCCGCTTCCTCGCGCGGGCCGATCCGCGCAATTAGCTTCGCCAGCATAAGCAGGTCAACCACGTTATCCGGTTCGATCTTCAACGCCTCTTTGAAAGCTGTGACCGCTCCGGTCATATCGCCCGTCGCCATCCGCAACGCCGCAAGCCGGCGGAGCGCCTCCGCAGAGCGTGGGCGCAGCTCCAGCGCCCGCTCGCAGTGCTCCAGCGCATCCTTCGGCCGCCCCATGTCGGCCAGGGTCTGCACAAGTTGCATCTGCACGGAGAAGCTGTCACCGCCCGCCGCCACTTGCTGTTCCAACGCGTGGACGGCCTCCCCTCCCAGGCCGAACCGGGCAAGGGCCGTCGCCACCCGAAGCATTCCATCTTCCATTCCGGGCGCCAGCAGGTCAAGGCGCGCCCGCCCGTCGCTCAGGAATCGAACCAGCGCGTTGCGCTGCGGGCCGCGCACCCGCCCGATGCTCTCCAGAATCCGCGCCGTCGCATCCCAATAGATGTTGTCGAATCCCTGCAGGGCCACATACCTCTGATTTCCGCTGCTGAACTGCAGATCACTCAGCAGCGCTTCGGTTCCCGCCAGTCTGTGCTGCGCCAGCATCGCCAGCGGCAAGGCGCGTGTCTCAGCGCGCAGGTCCCGCGCCAGCGCGGGTGGGCGCATCGGCCTGCTCACCCGGTAAGCCCGACTCGCGCCGTAGACGGAGATCATCTCCCCCGCGGTTCCCGCGTAAGGCGTCAACAGGTCCAGTGGTCCCCAGATACCTCCCTCTCGGAGCCACTGCTCGGCGGCCTGCCTCTGAAACAGAGCTTCAAGGTCCTCGAAGGCCGCAGAAGCGCCCTTCCCTGCGACAAATACGGCCTCAGAGCCCGCCAGGAAGACTTTGAAATCCGGGAACACCTTCGCCACCGTCGCCATCCCGGAGCCGAGCGTAGCCCCGGCAACGTATCCGGCCGGGAACCACAACGCAAGCGCGCCGCCCTCCCGAAGTCGCGCGCGCAGCAGCCGCAGCCCTTCCACACTCATGATCCGCAGCGGCTCAGCCCGGCTCGAAAGCGGCCCGGGACCACATATAATCAAGTCATAACGCTCTTCATTGCCGCGCCGCCAGGGGTCCAACCGTTCGAAGGACGACTCCGGCATAAGCGTCCTCATCCCCTCGCAGGTCTCCGGAAGCGCCGGAGTGACCACGGCCGTTCTCTTCGGGACGCCGGACCACCCGGCGCCCAGGGCCACGAGCAGCCGCAGCCCCGCCCCGTAGCGGGCATCGCCTCCGCTGACGGCCACAACCGCCCCGTCAATGCACCTGGCCTCCACGTCGCCGGCTTTCAGCTCGACAATCCATCCCGTGCCATCCAGGACGTGCGACCGGACACGCCACTGCGATGGGGCCCGCGCCAACCCGGCGAAGGCGCGATTCAGACCATCCTCCAGCCCTCGCCACTGCAACCACGGATCGGCCCGAACAGCAAAACCCATCCCCGCCAGCAGCAGCAACAGCACAGATATAGGCGCGAGCGGGCCGCCCTTCTCGGGCCGCCTCCGGCGCCACGCGGCTATCGCCCCGAGGGAACATGCGCCGAGCGCCACCAGGCACAGAGAGCGCGGGGACGGGCCGAGCGCCCCTGCCATCGCCGCCCCGACCCCCGTGGCCATCAAGACAACCGGGTCCCCACCGCGCCAGATGCCCGCCCCTACGAACCCCAGTCCCACTGCGAGCAACCAGAACGCAAATGTCCTGCCTGCAAGAAGTTCGTAAGGGGAAAGCTGCGCCGCCGCCGGCGCGCTCATGATAAGGTCGGGGAAGAAGAAGAATGAAAACGCGGCTACCAGCGCCAATGCGCCCAGGGTGAAACTCGCCGCCAGGACCCATCCGCTCTTCTCCCTGGAAGCGCTCAGAGCGCTCGGACAGAGCAACATGCCCAACACCACGGCCGCTCCCAGGTCGGCCCCCGCGAAGGCGCTCGACCGCACCCCGGGCATATACCCGTCCAGGAGCGAAATCCCGACCACCCCCGCCGCCACTGCGACAAGCAACAGGGAGGCTCGGGGCGAAGGCGCCGGCGTCCTTTCCACATCCTGACGAGTGATTAGATAAAGCCCGCCCACGCACAACCCGAGGGCCGCGGCCGCCATGGACAGCGCGCGAAGCCCGCAGGCCGCAGGCAGATTCAGCGCACAGGCCAGCAAACCGACTCCCAGGCCACCCGTGAACCAGATCCCCCTTCGCGCGCTCCGCCCTCCCAGCGCCGCACTCGTCAGGCCCAGAGCCGCGCCGCCCATCAACGCCTCGCGCCACCACACCCCCCCCGGCCCGCGCAGGCTCCACAGCGCCCACAACCCGACCATGCCGACCAGAAAAGCAGCCTTGACGCCTCGACGAAGCCTCCCCAATCCCCGTCCCGCCGCCAGGCCGATACCGCAGGCCCCGAGTATGATCGCCACCGGCAGCGCGGGCCCGCATGAAGAACGAAGCTCGGTGAACTCGAAGCGAAAAAGAAGCAGAAAAGCCCCTGCGGAGAAGGCCAGACCCACCAGGGCCGCCCCCAGCGGGCCGGCGATAGAAGGTATTACTGTCTCACGGCGTTCCAATTCTCTCCAATCCGCCCATGTATGGCCTGAGCGCCTCGGGCACGAGCACGCTGCCGTCCGGCTGCTGGTAGTTCTCCAGTATGGCTATCACGGTGCGCGGCAGTGCGAGGCCCGAACCGTTCAACGTGTGGACATATTCCGTAGCGGAAGCAGGGGCACGCTTGAAACGTATGTCAGCCCTGCGGGCCTGGAAATCGCCGCAGTCGCTGCACGTGCTCACCTCCAGCCATTCCCGGCAGCCGGCGGCCCAGACTTCGATATCGTAGGCCCGCCGCGCGGAAAAGCTCATGTCGCCCGTTGCGAGTTCCTTGATCCGGTATGGAAGCCCCAGGCCCCGGCAGACATCCTCCGCCTCTCCGACAAGGCGCTGTAGTTCCTCTTCCGAGTTCTCCGGGAGCACGTACTTGACCATCTCCACCTTGTCGAACTGGTGTCCCCTCTTTATGCCGCGCACGTCTTTGCCGGCGCTCATCTTTTCCCGGCGGAAGCAGGCGGTGCAGGCCGTGTAATAGCGCGGCAGCTCTTCCGCGCGGAGAATCTCGCCACGGTGCAGATTCGTCAGGGGCACTTCGCCGGTCGGGATCAGCCAGAGGTCATCCTCGGCGTCGTGATAGAGGTTCTCAGCGAACTTCGGCAGCTGCCCCGTTCCCTCCAGGCACGCGCCCCTGACAACAAAGGGCGGATAGACCTCCGTATAACCGTGCCGGCGCACGTGCAGGTCCAGCATCCAGTCCGTCAGGGCGCGCTGGAGGTGGGCGCCCGCCCGCATCATCACGTAAAACCTGGACCCGCTCAAGGAAGCGCCACGCTCGAAGTCCAGTATCCCGAGTTCGGGCCCCAGCTCCCAATGTGGTTTGGGCTCGAAGTCGAACTCAGCAAGCTCGCCCTCTGTGCGGATCACCACGTTGGCATCTTCGTTCGGCCCGACGGGCGCCTCATCGTGCGGGAGGTTAGGTATGCCCAGCAGCAGCCGGTCCAGGTCAGCGCGGGCCGTCTGGGCCTCATGGTCCAGCGTATCTATCTGATCCCCGATCCGGCGCATCTCCTGGATAAACCGCTTGCGCTCTTCGCCATCGCCCATCCGGCCGATGTGTTTGGACACGCTGTTGCGCTCCGCCTTGAGCTTCTCCGATCTCGCGATGGAGCCGCGCCACTGACGGTCCATCTCACAGACCTGCTCGACCACGCCTGCGTCCAGGCCGATCTTTCGCATCCCTTCCCGGACTCGGTCGGGCTGCTCTCTGAACAACTCTATGTCGAGCATTGTCTGTTCCTCATTTCAGTCTTTGGTGAGCGTCGCAAGGCGGATCATCGCCGTTCGTCTCCGAAAGAAGTCCCGACAGAGCGGGCGGTCTGCACCATCTCGCAATCCGTGGGAACGCGCCGCTGTTTGCCGGCCACCTCCGCCAGTGGCACAGTCCGGATATCGGCGCCTTGCACGCCGACCATGACGTCGCGCGCGCCACCGGCCGCCTCCACCATGGCGGCCCGTCCCAGGCGGGTGGCCAGCACTCTATCGTAGGCGGTCGGGGTGCCGCCGCGCTGCACGTGCCCCAGGACGACGGCCCGGCTTTCGATGCCGGTGCGCTCCTCGATCTCGTGCGCGATCCAGACGCCTATCCCGCCCAGGCGGATCTGGTCGTGGCTTTCCTTAACACGCCGCCGCACGACCGGATCGCCTTCCGGCAAGCACACTCCCTCGGCCACTACGACGATGCTGAACCTCTTGCCTCGCTCGTTGCGCCCCTCCACCACTTCACACACCCGCTCGATGCGATATGGAATCTCCGGGATAAGGATAACGTCTCCCCCGCCGCCCATGCCGCCCACCAGCGCCAGCCACCCGGAGTAGCGGCCCATGGTCTCCAGCACCATCGCGCGGTGGTGAGACATGGCGGTGGTATGGAGCCGGTCAAGCGCCCCGGCAACGATCTGCACCGCGCTGTCAAAGCCGAAAGTGACGTCCGTGCCGACCACGTCATTATCAATGGTCTTCGGCACCCCTATCACCGGTATGCCTCTCAGGCCCAGCTTATGCGCGAGGGTGAGGGTGCCATCGCCGCCGAGACAGAAAAGCGCGTCGAGCTGGAGTTCTTTGAAGTTCTCTACGCACCTGCCAGACAGGTCACGGGCTTGCGCCTCGCCGCCTGAGCCGGGCTCGAGGTAAGCGAAGGGGTTTGCCCGGTTGGATGTGCCCAGGATCGTGCCGCCGGCCGTCAGGATGTTGCTCACGTCATCATATCCCAGCTTGCGGCGCCGGTTGTAGATCAGACCGTCAAAGCCGTCGAGGAACCCGTATGCCTCGATCCCGTAGTCGAGCAGGCCAGTTTTCACCACCGCCCGGATAACGGCGTTCAGCCCCGGGCAGTCTCCGCCGCCGGTCAGGATGCCGATGCGTTTGATGTCCGTCTGTGGGCTCATAAGCGCTCCAATGATCAATCTACCAGTAAATGCGCTCCCTCGGCCAGCGCTTCGAGTATCTCTTCTTTCAATCCCGCATCGTCTACGGAACCCTCCATAACGATCGGCACGGCATCGGCCCGCGCGTCCGCAGCCCGCGCGCGCGGCAGCGAATCGGTCAGGTATCGGGCCCATTTCCTCAGATCAATTCGCAACTCAGGGCCCCTGCTAAGCAGAAAGGTCGGCCGGCCAGAAAGATGGCACATTGACAACTCCGAGCCGGTGGCCTCACGGGCGTAAGCGCTGATCTCCGCCCAGAAAGGATGTCGCTCTCGCGGGATAGAGATAGCCACCAGTTTCTTGCCGCGCATCAGACGCGGGTCTTCGGCGTTTTCCCGGGCGCAGGCGCGGTTCTCCTCCTCTATTCGCTCCGCCTGCTCCAGGCGCTGATCTATCACATCCTGGATGCGCTGGCGCATCATCGCGGAGACGGCCTTGCTCATGGCTGCACGATCCCCTTTGAGCGCGCCGAGCACTTTGCGCAGGTCCGCCCCCCACGCTTCCTCTTCTTCATCGTCCAACTCGCCGCGCGCGAACTGCACAAGGGAGCGCCCGTAATCGTCGGGCCGCCCGCAGCACTCATCGCAGACCGTCGCAGCCACCGAACGGGCCCCTTCATCCACGAACAGCTTGTCTTCGCCGATTATGTGCTCCACAGCACGGCGGTCCTCCGGCCGCCAGCCGGAGGCGCTGAACCATCGAACCAGGCCCACGTGGCCGCGAAGGCGCTTCATCAATCTCGGCCGCACGAGCCGGCCGTCCCAGTTCATCCGGATGACCTTCACTCCGCAGAGAACCAGCTCGTATCCTCGTGGCAGCTCCTGCTGCGTCTCGTGATCGAAGAACTCCACCAGGTCTTCGGAGTCGAATATCAGGGCCTCGACGCGACCCGATGCCGCCCTGCCCGCCAGCGCAGCGCCAACGGCCGCGTCCATGTTCGGAGCGGCCACAACCACTGTAAGAGACTCGTTCATCAGCTAATACCCCGGTCAAGTAAGGGTGGCTATTTTAGTTTATCCCGCCTATTCCTTTCAACGCTGGGCACTGGCCCTGCGCAGTCCCTCAGCCGCGCCGCGAACTCGAAGACCGCATTCTCCTGCTCGTCGGTCTCGATCGAGCCGGGCCGCAGGCGCCTTATCTTCTCTATCGCCTCGCCCGGGGCCATGCCCGATCTGACCATGTAGCAGGCAAGCATGGCTCCGGTGCGCCCCATCCCCGCAAGGCAGTGGACTACGACGCCGTTGCCCCGCTCTATCTGCCCGTCACAGAACTCGACGAATTCCTCAACCTGCTCGCGCGTGGGCGGCTGAAAGTTCTCAATCGGGAATTGCGCATATTCGAGCCCCGCCTCCCGGATACTGCGGCCGAACCGGTCGCCCTGCGTCAGGTTGACCACCGCGCCGACCCCGCGCCCTTTCAGCTCGTCCCAGTCTTCCTTGAGGCCGTCCGGCACGGCCATCCCGGCCAGCTTTCCCTCTAAGACCCAGCTAAACTCGTAAAGGGCCATCGCTTCCACCTTTCAGCGGGTAGAACTCGCAAAGCATTTCGCGCAACTCTTCCAGCGCCAGTCCCATAACGGCGGACTCGCTGCCTTCCAGCCAGGCCACGTCGGGGTCATCGGCCTGCAGCTCGAACCCGCCCGCCTTGTCCAGGATTCCCGGGCGATCCGCCAGCGCCGCCAGTTCTTCCTCGCCCATTTCGCGCAGTTTCGTGCGCGCACTCGCACACTTTATCTTCCGTCTGCCGTCCGGCGCGATAACACACATCCCCGTCAGCACCCGCTGGGGATGGCGGCTCAAGCTTCGCAGCATCCGCAGGGCATCGTCCCGATCCCGGGGTTTTCCCATCAGTTCGCCGCGGCATACCACGGCGGTGTCAGCCCCGATGACGAGCGATCCTGGACGGCGCGAGACCTCACGGGCCTTGGCCTCGGCCCGGCGCCGGACAAGCGCCTCCGGCTCCGGCGAATCAACGTCAGCTTCAGCCGGCCCAGGCTCAACGACCTCGAAACGCGCCACCAATTCGCTCAGAAGCCTCCGACGCGTCTCGGAACTGCTCGCCAGAACGATCGGCACGGGGACATCAATCAGTGCGGGACGATTCGGAGGTCGTTTCGGAAGACTCGGGAACGGATTGCTCATTGTCGATGTTCGTGGTCAGCGTAATGGGGGCGTCGGCGCCAGCGGGCGTTTCCACGCCTGGCTCACCTACGCCTGTGGCGGCGAGTTTACTTTGGAGGGCCTCCAGTCGTTTCGTGTAGATTTCTCGCCAGTATCCCGTCGCCGGCGCGCGATCCAGCGCTTTGCGGTATGCCTTCAGTGAGAGTCGCGGCTTGCCCGCCATCTCGTAAGTGGCGGCAATCTCGCCCCATACCACCATGGGGGTCGCGTTGAAGCGGCTGGCGTTCTCGAACACGTGGAACCCCCCGCTCTTCCCTTCCAGCAGGCGGGGCTGCTCTGCGGAGTATGCAACGCCCTCCGCAATCAGCATCCTGCGTACCTGCGGCAGCAGTGACCTCTCATAGACGGCAAGCGAACGGGTGTAAGGTTCGAGCGCAACGCCGGGATGGGCAGACATCAGATACTGCCAGTAGTAGAGCATCTTTGCGGGCGCCCTTTGCCGTCGAGCCCACTCTCCTAATACCCACAGGGCGTCATCCGCCCACTCGCACTCGGGATGCTCCTTGCTGATGGACTCCAGAAGCGCAACGCGCTCGGCGAACGCCAACTGATCGCTGATGGCCCGTCGAAAGCGCTCTGCGGGCGGCTCCTCCGCCTGCCGGGCGCTTGCACAGGGCACAAAATCTGCGGCTATGAACACGATTGCCACGAGAAATATCTTCAGGTTCATCGGACGCACGTCTGCTCCTTGCCCGGACACTCTATCCGCGCTCAAAATCCCGGCTACAGATTCAATCATAGCCCTCCGTTCCCATGAGGTCAAACTGCGGCTATTTCTTGACCTACCGCCGACCTGTCGTATAAGATATCCTCCTGGACAATATGGAAAAACACATCAAACAAATTGCCGTCCCGCTCTTGCTGCTGGCCCTTGCCGGCTGTATCAGCCCTGCCGGGCAGCCAGGAGGCGAAGGACACCCCCCCGGCGTAGCTACCCCCCCTTCACTGAACTCCGGGGAGCGCCTGCGCGCAGTGGGATCAGCGGGGAAGGACGCATCGGACCCCGGCGAGCGCGCCGACCTGAAGGCGCGCCAGCAACTCGCAGCAGTCATCTCCGATTACACCAAGAACGTGCTGAGCGACTTCATCAAGGCGCAGGCCGGATCCCCCGCGCCTGATGATCCACTGAGCGTGCGGTTCCTGGAGGACGTGTCCGCAGAGGTCTCCGCGACCATCCTGCGCCGAGCGGCGCCGCACGAGCAATGGGAGGAACAGGACGGCGCCGTCTACGTTAGCTACCGGATGCCAATCGCGCTGGTGGATGAGACTCTGGTGCAGAAAACGCAGCATTTCCTTCTCAACCAGAACCCTTTTTCGCAGGGGCCTGATCAACTCGTTGATTCGCTGCAGAATCTGCTCCGGGAGCGCGAGCGCGAGCGAAAACTGGCCGCTGCCCGCACGCGCCCCTCCGGTCCTGAGGTCCCCTCTGAATTCGAACCTCCCCCCTGGCTCAAGAGCGGCCGGCACAAGGACTATCCGCGGCAGCGTTTCCTGGTCGCCATAGGAATCGGCAAGGACGAACAGACTGCGCTTCAAAACGCCCGCGCAGAGCTGGCCGCCCAGATGGCGGACCGATTGGGACGGGTGTTGGGGGCGCTCCGTGCCCCGGAAAACGAATCCGCCCTGGCGCAGAACCTGCGGGCCCTTCCCGACCTTGATGTCAACTTCAGGCCTGAAGACCTCGTTGCGATGCGAGAGGCCGCCAGGTGGCTCGACCCCGCAACCGGCAACCACTATCTGTTCGCGGCGGTCGATCGGAATGCGGCCTCCATTGTGATGGAAAGCCGACTTGAGGACATCCACAAGCGAACCGAGGGCCTGGTGTCCTCCGCGGCCAACCATCTCAAGGCCGGCAACCTCGGTCCCTCTCTGGAAGATTACCTGGACGCCCTGGCGCTCCTTCAAGAAATGCTCTGCTCTCAGGCGCGTGCGATGGCGACGGCTCCTGAGGGGCAGCAACAGCACTTCGAGGAGATATTCCCCCAACCCACCGTCCCTGGCATGAAGAAGGAGGTGGAGTCCCTTCTCGGCCGGATGGAACTGAGTGTCGTTTCCGGGGATGGGCAGTGGCTTGCCCCCGGCAGCCCTCCCGCAGAGCCCTTCGCCGTGCGCCTGAGCCGCAAGGAAGACGACCAGCCCATCCAGGGACTGCCACTGCGGCTCATCACCCGGGATGAAGAGCCTCAACTGCTCGGCGCCGGCGTCACGGACAGCGAGGGCGTCGCACGATGGCTCCCGAAGGGCGCATTGCCCGGAGGCCCCAGGGGCGCCGCCGTGATCGCAACCCTCGATCTGGAGCAGATGGCGCCTTCACTGAACTTCGGCGCGATGCCGCTCCCTACGGCGCAACTGCACTACGTGTTTCGCGCGCGTGAGAACACCCGCTTTGTGATAATGCTGGACGGCGGAGCGGCGCCACAGATGTACGCGGCTTTGAAGAAGGCGCTTGAAGACGATGGTTTTCAGCCTCCAGCCGATCTCCTCTCGCACGTGGGCGCGCTCGCCTCTATCGGAAAGGCATCAGACAAAGAGATACTGGAGGCAGTCTCAGCGCTGCGCCAGGAGGCTGGACCGGCACGCCTCTTGGTGGTAATAGCGGGCTCGGCCGACATACAACTGGTCGAGAAGCCACAGACCACGCAGGGCCAGCTTTACATCTATCGCTCGGTGTTCGACCTGCGCCTGCTGGCGCCAGACCTTCCCGGCCCGACCAATAGGATCGGCGCCGTGCAAGGGACGGGGCGCGGAGCATACCTGGAGGACCCGGTTGAGGCATCGAACCGGGCCATAACGGACGCCGGCAACATGGCCGCTGAGCAGCTGAGCGGCATCCTCCGGGCGAAGTTCGGAGCGCCGCCGGCATCATCCGCCCTTCGATAGGCGCAGGGCGTTCAGCGCGTCGAGCGACATTGAACATTGAGAGGTTGATATTCGATATTGTTCTTCTCGCTAAGGGGTATGACCGTTGTTCTCTTGAAACCCGGGCGCTTTTGCCCTAATATCCTGACGTTGCTTTCGTTGCCGTTCCGGGGGGGACATGGTTTCCGGACCACCCGGACGGTTCTAGTCAGCCAACGCCGGTTCTCTGAAGGAGGACGCTCATTCCAGACCATCGGATTAATGACCAAATCCGTGCTACGACAGTTAGATTCATCAACGAAAAGGGCGAGCAGGTGGGCATTATTTCGTATAAGGAGGCCTTGCAAGCAGCCGGAGAGGCCGGGTTAGACCTGGTCGAAGTGGCGCCGGAGGCCGATCCGCCCGTTTGCAAGTTGCTGGATTACGGCAAGTTCAAATACCGCCAGAAGAAGAAACGCCAGGGTCAGAAGCACCATCGCGCAAGGCAGAAAGAGATCCGCATCGGAATGACGAGCGAGGATCACGATCTGACCTTTAAGGCCCAGCGGGTGCGTGCGTTTCTGGAAGGACACGACAAGGTCATGATTTCCATGCGGTTGCGTGGCCGCCAAAAAGCTCACGTCAGCGACGCGCTGGAGGCCGTGCGAAATTTTGCCGGCCGCTTCGAAGACATTGCCACAGTTGAGAGGTCTGCGCAACGTTCGGCCGCCGGCAAAGTCACCCTGCTGCTGAAACCGAGGTAATCGGTCGCGAAGCAGGCTCGATCCCATTCTAGCCGTGCGCTCAAGCCCTGCAGTCACTCCATCTCATTGGACGGAGCGAACATGTCGAATAAGACACACAAAGGACTGAAGAAAAGACTGAACAAGAGCGCCCGCGGAAAGGTGACTCACCTCTCTCGCGGACGCCGACACCTCCTATCCAGCAAGTCAGGCAAGAGGAAACGCCATCTGAAAGGATGGAAAGAACTCAGCAAAGGCGATCTGAGGTCATTCGAACGCCAGTACGGCAAGATATGAAACCACTAACAATGATTCGGTTCTGAGCAAATGAGAACGAAAAGAGGCTTTGTCCGCAAACGCCGGGTGAAACGCCTTCTCAAAGAGGCCAAGGGCTACCACGGTTCGCGCAGCAAGCTCTACCGCTCGGCCAAGGAGACGCACCGGCGCGCCCTGTGGTACTCCCGCAGTGGCCGACGGCTGAAGAAACGGGACTTCCGCAGGCTCTGGATCACCCGAATTCGCGCCGCATCCAATATGCGCGACATGAGCTACAGCAAGTTCATCGGCGGCCTGAAGAAAGCAGGGGTCCTGATGAATCGCAAGATACTTGCTAATCTGGCGCTCACCGACCAGGAAGCGTTCGACCAACTGGTGGTGATGGCCCGGCAGGCACTCTAACCCTCTGATTACTCCCATCGGCCCGGCGCCCGTGAGCGAGAAATACAAGGACATCGAACGCCGTGCGCGCGCGCTGCTCGAAGGGGCCGCCACCAAGCAGCAGATAGAGCAGGTGCGCGTGCAGATGCTGGGACGCAAGGGCGAAATAGCCCAATTGTTCAAATGTCTCCCCGACCTTCCTGCCGATGAACGTCCCCGGGCCGGCCGAGCGGCCAACGAGCTCAAAGAACTGCTCTCCCGGCTGATCAATCAGGCCTCCAGCCGACTGCCAGAGCGGGAAATTGAAACTGAG
>JAGHAF010000018.1 GCA_021161675.1 Planctomycetota bacterium
CCCCACCCCCTCCCCCGCAGCCCTACAAGGGCCAGGGAGGAGCGCCATCGCCTCTTCCTGTGCCCGCGCATGAAGTGGCGCTCAAACCTGCCGTTTGCCCTCTCGGCCTCCAGGGCGCGCATCAGGGCTTCGTCGGGCATAGTCTTTAGCACAAGGCGCCCCCACGCCTGAGATGCGCGGCCCGCTTTGCGAGATGCGTTTATGCGAACGGCCGCACCCGGGGGCGGCTGCGCTACATACGACTCTTCTTCGCGTGTGCCGGCGGGGGTTTCGTCGTATAATGGGCCGGGTGGGTCGAATACGAGCTTCTTCAACATCGGCCGTGACCCGGATGCGAGGCCCACTTCAGAGAATCGGCGAGCTGCCCGAGGTGCGGCGGCTGCCGGACCTTCTCCAGGCCACGGGGGAGGTCGAAATCGTCGGCGCGTCAGGCAGCGGCGCGGCGCTGGTGGCTGCCTGGCTGATGGGGGAGGTGCGCGGCAACGCGCTGATCGTCTGCGTCGGGCCCGAGGAAGCCGAAGAGTTCGCCGAGGACGTCAACCTCTTCCATAAAGGGCTGGCGTGCTACTTCCCCGCCCTGGAGGTCCTGCCCGGCGACGTGGAACAGCCGAACGAAGCAATCGTGCGGGCACGCCTCAACGTGCTGCGTCACCTTGCCTTCGGCGAGACGCTTGAAACCGGCCCCGGGCTGGACGAGTTCGTCTACCTGGAGCCCGGCCCCCGGACCAGGGTCGTGGTGAGCTGCGCGGGCGCGCTGATCCAACCCACCCGCTCCGTCGAGGAGCTGCGCCGCGACTCGCTTGGCCTCCAGGTCGGCGCGGAGGCCGAACCCGGGGGGCTCGTGGAGTGGCTCGTGGATCACGGCTACGTCAGCCTGCCGCAGGTGCGCGCCCCGGGCCAGTACTGCCTGCGGGGGGGGATACTCGACGTATACTCCCACGGCGCACTGGAGCCGGTGAGGATCGAGTTCTTCGGCGACGAGGTGGACTCCATCCGCACTTTCGAGCCCGGCTCGCAGCTCTCCACCAACCGCATCGAGGGCGCCCGGATAACGGCCGGCGAAGTGGGGCCCGCCGAACAGTCGCACACCGGAGCGCTGCCCGCCTATTTCGCCGAAGACAGCCTTGTGGCCCTGGTGGCGCCGGACCGCATACGCGAGCGAATGCATGCGCTGTTCGAGCAGGCCGACAGGCCGGATATTCTGATCTCGCCCGCGCAGGTTGACAGGCTGCTCGGCGGGCGACGCCGCGTCTCCTTCCACCTGGAGGAGGCGGACGCCGCGGTGAGCCTGCCGCTGCGGCAGCGGGACACGTTCGGGCCGGACCTGGATACCATGATCACCGAGCTGGGACGCATCTGCGAGGCATCCGAGCAGACGACCATCTACTGCACCGGTCCCGCCGAGGCGGAGCGGCTGGAGAGCCTGCTCAAAGCGCACAAGTTCGAGCAGATGGACCGGCTCGACCTCGAGGTGGGACGCCTCAATCACGGCATAATCTGCGACGAGGCCGCTTTCGCCCTCATCCCGCACCATCGCCTGTTCGGACGCTACCGACAGCGCCGCCTCGTTCGTCACGCCCCCGCCGGGCGGCCCCTGGCTTCCGCAGAAGAACTGAATCCCGGCGACCTGGTAGTTCACGTCAAGCACGGCATCGGCCGGTTCCTCGGCACGGGCGTGCTCGAGCGGAACGGGCGCAAGAGGGAATACCTCCGAATCGAGTTCGCCGATGACGTCCTCCTGCACGTTCCCTGCGAGAGCATCGAACTGGTGCATCGCTACATCGGCGTCGGCGGCCGGCGCCCCAAGCTGAGCCGCATCCGCAGTCGGGCCTGGAGCCGGGCCAAAAGGCGAGTCCGTCAGGCCGTGGAGGACCTGGCGGCCGGATTGCTCCAAATGCAGGCGCTCCGGGAGACGCAGGCGGGAATCGAGCATCCGGGTGACACAGAGTGGCAGCGGCAATTCGAGTCGGAGTTCCCCTACGAAGAGACTGAAGATCAGCTCCTTGCCGCCGAGGCGCTGAAGCGCGACATGCGCTGCTCCCGCCCGATGGACCGCCTGCTCTGCGGCGACGTGGGCTACGGCAAGACGGAGCTCGCCATGCGGGCGGCCTTCAATTGCGTGATGGGCGGGCGCCAGAGCGCCGTCCTGGCGCCGACAACTGTGCTCGCCCAACAGCATTTCCGGACCTTCTCGGAACGGATGGCCGACTATCCGTTCAACATCGAATCTCTCAGCCGGTTCCGCACGGGGGCCGAGACGCGGCAGGTGCTCGGGGGCATGGCCGACGGGACGGTGGACATTGTGATCGGCACCCACCGGCTGCTCCAGAAGGACGTGTCCTTCAAGAACCTGGGGCTGGTCATTATCGACGAGGAGCAGCGTTTCGGCGTGGCCCACAAGGAGAAGCTGAAGCGGCTGCGCGCCACCGTTGACGTGCTCACCATGACGGCCACCCCCATCCCCCGGACCCTTCACATGGCGCTGATGGGCCTGAAGGAGATATCCGCCCTCCAGACGCCACCCCGCCAGCGCCTGGCCATCCAGACCAGGGTCGGACGCTTCGATCCCGAACTGGTGCGCCAGGCCGTCCTGAGGGAACTGAACCGCGACGGGCAGGTCTTCATCATCCATAACCGGGTGCGGACCATCGCGGCCTTTGCGGAGAACGTGCGCAAACTCGTGCCCGAGGCCACCGTCGCCGTGGCTCACGGGCAGATGCCCGAGCGCGAACTGGCCGACACCATGGAGATGTTCACCGAAGGGCTGATTGACGTGCTGGTCAGCACCACCATCATCGAGAACGGACTGGACATCCCCAACGCCAACACCCTCATCGTGCATCGCGCCGAACTGCTGGGCCTCTCCGAGATGCACCAACTGCGGGGGCGCGTGGGGCGCTACATTCACAAGGCCTACGCGTATTTCTTCCGCCCCTCGGACAGACCCATCACGCCGGAGGCGGAGCAACGATTGGACGTTATCCGCCGCTACAGCCAGCTCGGAGCGGGATTCGACATTGCGCTGCGAGACCTCGAGATCCGGGGCGCCGGCAACATCCTGGGCCCCGCCCAGTCGGGCCACATCGCCACCGTCGGCTACAATCTCTACTGCCGCCTCCTGAGGCAGGCGAGCGCCGGACTGAAGGGGGAGACGCTCAATGAACCGCCCATGGTCGCACTCGACGTCGGCCTTCAGGCCTACCTGCCCGAAGACTACGTGCCCACGCCCAGGCAGAGGATGGACGTGCACCGCCGGCTCAGCCGGTGCGCAACACTGGACGAGGTGCGGAAAGAGGAGCGAGACCTCCGGGACCGCTTCGGCCCGCCGCCGGACCCCGCACGCAACCTGCTGCTGGAAGCGCAGATACGACTCATGGCGGGCCGCGCGGGAATAGACTCCATCCATATCGAAGACGGGCGTCTCATGCTTGGTGTCAGCGATCCTGAGGCGCTGGCCCGAAAGCTGGAAGGGGCGCGGCCAAAGCCCAGATTCATCTCGGATGACCTGGCGGTGCTGGACGGCGCCTTCTCCCGAGAGCAGCCCGAGGCGACGGCCCACATGCTGAAAGCCCTGCTCTCGCCCGCGGCGCGCCAGCCGGATTGAAACCGGCGCTATTGCCTATGGCCTATCGGCATCAGGCAGAGCGGCTCCAGCTCGTCCGGCAGCCGGAAGACCTGCCCAAGCTCCTTGTCCCGAAAAGCGCCCACAGTGACCGTGGCAAGCCCGAGAGACTCCACCTGCAAATAGATGTTCTCGCCTACGTGGCCGGCCTCTATGTGCACGTAACGAACGCCGCGCTTCCCGTAGCGGCCGGTGGTCCTCTCGTAGTCGGCGGCAATCAGCAAGCTGATCGGGGCGGCGCTCAGGAACCGCTGCCCCAATGCGGCGCCGGCGATCCGGTCCCGCACGTCGCCGGCGAACTGCATCGTCAACCCGTGCCCGGCGGGCTCATAGCGGTAGACGCCGGCGTCGAGGTCCTCCACGCCTCCCTCTCCCACGGCTACGTAGATGACCATCGGGTAAGTGGCGCCCGCCGAGGGCGCCGCTCGTTTGCGGGCGCCTGGCCCGGTGATGCCCTGAGCGCACCAGAGTATTTGTCCCACCTGCTCGCGGGTAAGCGGGCGGGCGCCGTAAGCGCGCCGGCTGCGGCGCCCGGCGATGGCCGCCTCCACCGACACCTCGCCCTTGAGCTGAGGCGCCGGCAGTGATATCAGCTTCATTTCCGATCCTCCTCCCTGTGCGCCGCACACGCAGAGGACCAGCGCAGCGACACAAAAGACGGCGAACGCAACTCGCTTTGCCATCAGGGGTCCCCCCTTCGTTTATCTTTCATCCTTCTGCCTTCGTTTCCGCCTCCTCGGCGGGGAAAAGCTCGCACATACGCCGCTTCTGTTCATCCGCGAAGGGCCCGGCGACGGCCAGGTTCGCGCCGGAATGCGTCAGCGCCTCGTCCAGCGCCTGGCGCAGTGAATCCAGCGTCAGCGCCTCCTGCCGGGCGATGTAGTCTTCCGGGCTCAGGACCCGGTCCCCGCCCAGCAGCAGCTCCTGCTTGCCGAACCAGTCCGCGACGTGCGCCGCGTTGTCGCAGAGAATCTCCATACCGCACCGCGCGCTTTCCTTGTAGCGCCCAAGCTCATCGGCGGTGAAGTTCTCCCCCGCGACTTCGCCCATCACGTCCAGCACGGCCTCGAAAGCCGGGACCAGGTTCTTCACGTCCACCGAGAAAGACACGTCCAGAGAACCCACGTCGGAGTACCCCTGAGGATAGGCGCCTACGTCATATACCAGGCCGAGCTCTTCCCGAACGCGGGTGAACAACCGCGAGGTCAACCCGCCCCCAAGGAGATGACTGACCGCCCGGAATGCGTCAAACCTATCGTGCCCCAGAGGGTATGCGCGGTGGCAAAGAAGCGCCTCGACGATGGGTCTGGCCTCCGTCTCGCGGTAGATTGACCTGGCCCGCATGCTCTCGACGTCCGGCGCCACAAGCTCCGGCGGGCCGTCCCCGCCGCGCAACGGCGCGAAGCAGCCTCGCACTTCCTCCAGCGCTTCGCCGGCGCCGACCCCACCCGCCAGGCAGAGCACCATGTTCTCCGGCACGAAGAACCTACGGTAGTGCTCCAGCACCATCTCACGGTCGAACCCGGCCATGATCTGCGGGCTGCCGCGGCTGCCGGCTTCGTCCAGTTTCTCTTTGAGCAGCAGCTCATAGGCCAGTTCGTAGACGCTGATATTGCGCCCTTTCCGGTCGCGGTGGCGGGATATCTCCTGCGTGATTATGGACTTTTCCTGTTTGACCTCACCCTTGTCAAAAAGCGGCCTCATTATGACATCTGCGACAACTTTCATGACGCTGCGCCAATGTTTTCTGTGCACGCCGAACGCAAGCTTCATGTACTCGCTATGGGTCTGCCCGTCCACCACGCCGCCCAGGTCTTCCACGCTGCGCATGATGTCGAGGAAGGTCGGATAATTCTCCGATCCCTGCAGCAACATGTGCTCGAGAAAATGGCTCAGCCCGGTTCGCTCAGGCGCCTCAAATCGGGCCCCCGCGCGCACGTAAACCGAGCAGACGAAGGAATGCAGCGACGGATTCTCCACCAGCAGCACTCGCAGCCCGTTCGGCAGAACTTCGCGACGATGCTCTCCCAACACAGCGGACTCCTTCCAAACAGGGAACGATTGCGCAGCAGCGCCGCGCCCTCACATCTCGCGATCCAGCGCCGCCGCGAGCCGCCGCAGTCGCCGCATCATCTCCTCGAACTGCTTCGGCCGCAACTGCTGCGCCGCGTCGCAGAGCGCGCCGTCCGGGTTCGGATGCACCTCCACCAGCGCGCCGTCCGCGCCGATGGCGAGCGCCGCCCGGCACACCGGCCCCACCAGGCCCCGCCGGCCGCTTGCGTGGGAGGGGTCCACGATAACCGGCAGGTGCGAAAGCTCCCGCACAACCGGCACGATCGCCAGGTCCTGCGTAAAGCGCACGGCCTGCTCGTAAGTGCGGATTCCCCTCTCGCACAGTATGATGTTCAGATTCCCGGCGCTGGCGACGTGCTCCGCCGCCTTAAGCCATTCCTCCACGGTCGAGGCGAACCCCCTTTTCAGCACCACGGGCATCCCGCTGCGACCCGCCTCTTTGAGCAGGTCGAAGTTCTGCATGTTGCGCGCGCCGACCTGGATCACGTCCGCATACCGGGCCACCAGCTCCACCTGCCCCGCGGCGCGGGCCTCGGTCACCACCGGCAGCCCCGTCTCCCGCCGGGCCGCCGCAAGGAGCTTGAGCCCCTCCTCGCCGAGCCCCTGGAAATCATAAGGCGAGGTGCGGGGCTTGAACGCGCCGCCTCGCAGCAGCCGGGCGCCGGCGTCCCGAACAGCCCGGGCGGCCGCCATCAATTGCTCCTCACTTTCCACCGCGCAGGGCCCCGCAATCACCGTAAACGTATCCGGCCCCACGGAAACGTCCCCCACCCGGACGGGTTCACGCTGCGTCTTCGCCTCCATGCTCACCAGCTTGTACGGCTTCAGCACGGGCACGACCTTGTCAACGAAAGGCAGCCCCTTGAACCGCTCAATCAGGATAGGCCGGGCTTCGGGCGAAGTGCCGATCGCCCCCACGATGGTGCGCTGCTCCCCGCGCGAGACGTGCGCACCGAACCCCGCCTCCTCGATGGCGGAGACGATCCGCCGCACCTGCTCCTCGCTCGCGTCTCTGCGCAATATGACTATCATGGACAGCCTCTCCTCGATGGGGCCGCCTTTGAAACCGGCCCTGCAGCCTATAATCGGCCTGACACTTCACCCGAATGACCGATTCTAAAGCAAACCCGGCCCACGTCAAGGTAGACGCAGCGCCCAATCGGAGAGACATCCCGGCGTTCAGAATCGAAGCTTGGCAATCGCATTGCCCTTGGGGAAAGGATGAGGAAGACCAATCCGAGAGAATCGTAAGCGTTCACCGCAGAGCGCGCAGAGGACGCAGAGACGGCAAAGCACGCAGAGAGAAGAGGGAGGAGACTTCCTTTTACCATATCTTTGTCGTTCTCCGCATTCTCCGCGGTGAGAGATGCGTGAACGGTTACCAAGAATCGAAAAAGAAACCCCGATTTTTGTCTTGCATTCTATCCCCAAGACTGGTACCATTCCGGGTTGTTTTGCCTTGTGAAGGTAGGTGCTTCACCAAGCTTGTAGGGCAGGGATGGACACAGGCGGGCAGTTTCGCGGGCTACGTGCTGGGCACACGAGTCGAGCGACGTAGTCTTATGCGGTAATCCGCGAATCGTAAGGGATCGGAAGGGACGCTTCATGCACGAGGGTGACAGGCGAATCAAACATGGGATGCAGAATCGCACGAGGCAACAAAGCCGGTCGGCGTTTCCTTTGGGGAGCGCCGCCCGTCACGCTTTCGTGCGATGGGTCTGTGGTGGGCCCGTTCTTAGGGAGCTGCCGGTAAGGCGCTCCCTTTTTTCGTGTGCCAAGGCTACAGGCCAGAGAAGGCTGAGGATTCATTCAGATACATGACTGGAGGCTTTTCGATGGACGCAGCACAAGAAGACA
>JAGHAF010000001.1 GCA_021161675.1 Planctomycetota bacterium
ATATTGGGACGTCCTCCTCGGCATTGGACGTTTCTCCATTCTCACGTGCGTCAGGTCCGGATGGCGCTTTCGCCACAAGCGGCGGCGTTCTCGCAAATAATGTAGGTCCAGGATAACCCAAACCCTTCTGCTCTTTAAGAGCCATTTGCGTTGTGGGTTGCCCGGTTTGTGGTATAACAACCATTGTGCGGCCTCCTTTTTGGTGTTAGTCGTATCATACCGCAAAAGCGGCAGATACGACAAAGGAAAGCCGCACATTTTTTTGGGGGGGAGTGAAATCTACACCCTGCGGCCCCAATGCCCACCACAGGCCCTATTGCAGCGCGAAAGCGGGGTGAAAAACTTTTTCGATCCGCCCCCAACACTATGCGACATCTCAAGTCGTGGTCAACGCAAATGGCTCACAATCTCGGACGCGGCGCTTGTTGACCTTCTGCCGGTTCCCCGAAGGGCGACGCGCCCACCCTTATCCTCGGAACGTTCTGAGGCCGGGATGAGCTTTCAGTGTCTCTCAGGCAAGCGCTTTGTGGGCGGCCAGGAGGCCTGCGCCGATCTCGAACTCGTAGCCCATTTCCTTCAACCCCTTTTCCAGGGCTGCGATGGCCACGAGCATGTCCTCTTCGCTGACGTAGCCCATGTGGCCGATGCGGAATATCTTGCCCTTCAAGTGGCCCTGTCCGCCGGCTATCTGCACGCCGTACTTGTCGCGCATCAGGGGGACGAGCTTCTTGGTGTCAATCCCTTCCGGAGCGTAAGCCGCCGTGACGCCGTTGACGGGGCTGTCGGCCACCAGTTGCAGCCCGAGCGCCCTGACGGCGGCGCGGGCCGCTTCGGCCAGCCGGGCATGGCGGGCGTGGATGTTCTCCAGCCCTTCGTCCATCATCATCCGCAGCGCCCTGCGCAGGGCCTGCACGAGCGAGATGGCGGGCGTAAAGGGCGTCTGGCTGCCCCCCGCCCATCCCTTGCGCATGGCGAGCAAGTCGAGGTAGTAGCGGGGCGAGGAACATGCCTCTATGGTCTCCCAGCTACGGGGGGAGACGGCGATAAAGCCGAGCCCCGGCGGCATCATGCAGCCCTTCTGCGAGCCGCTGGTGACCAGGTCCACGCCCCATTCGTCCATCTTGCAGGGGTGAACGCCGATGCCCGTGATGGCGTCAATGGCCAGCAGCGCGTCGCTGCGGCGGGTGAGCTCGGCGATCGGTTCGATGTCAGTGTAGGCGCCGGTGGAGGTCTCGGACTGCGTCAGGTATATGGCGCGGGCGTCGGGGTTGCGGGCGATGGCCGCTTCCACCTGTTCGGGGGTGGGGGACTGGCCCCATTCCAGCTCGATGTTGACCACTTCGCAGCCGTATGCCCGGCAGATATCCGCCCAGCGCTCCGAGAACTTGCCCGCCGGGGCGCAGATGACTTTGTCACCTGGCGAGCAGACGTTGGCGACGGCGGCTTCCATCGCCGCCGTGCCGCTTCCCATGACGATGTAGACGGGCTCTTCGGCGCCGAACAGCTTCTGCAGCCCCTCGACCACTTCCTCAAGTATGGCCGAGAACTGCGAGGTGCGGTGATGGATCATCGGCGCCGCTTCGGCGAGCAGCACCTCGTGCGGCGCCATCGTGGGGCCGGGCGTGAACAAGTAGTTCTTCTTCATTGTGATTCTCTCCGACCTCGGACTCAAGAGTTCAGTAGCTGCCGGAAAACGCCGGGCGCGCCGCCCGCCGCCGGCGGGAAAACTATCAATCCCACGAGAGGGAACGTATTATAGATACGATCCCGTGACTGTTCAAGGAGCGCGGCGGTTTTGCGCGTCGCTGCTTGAGATATGGCGCGAAAAGGGCTACTTTCTATATATGTGTGAAAGCCCGCCAATTATACGGGAAGGATGAGATGAAGGAGTGGACAGCTTTATCGGGGATGTTGGTCCTGCTGTGCGGATGCGTCGCTCTCCCGGAGAGCCTGGTCGGAGGAACTGTCGAGCGCGTCGCCACTGGCTTCCGTTTCACCGAGGGGCCGGTGTGGCACGCCGATGGCTACTTGATCTTCAGCGACATCCAGGGCAATACAATCTACAAACTGGAGAACGGGGAGAAAAAGGTCTTCCGCCAGCCCAGTGACAACTCGAACGGGCTCGCCTTCGACCTTCAGGGACGCCTGCTGGCCTGCGAGAATGCCGGCCGGCGCGTCTCGCGCACACTGAAAGACGGGACCGTGCAGGCGATCGCGACCCACTACGAGGGGAAACGGCTCAACAGCCCCAACGACCTGGCGGTGAAGTCCGACGGCGCGGTCTACTTCACCGATCCTCCCTACGGCGTGCGGCCGGAGGACAGGGAACTCGACTTCGCGGGTGTGTACCGGATCGATCCCAAGAGCGGAGACGTCTCGCTGGTGGTGGGCGACCTGGCGATGCCCAACGGGATAGCCTTCTCTCCGGATGAGAAGACGCTTTACGTGGCCGACACCGAGCGGCATTTTGTCTTCGCTTACAACGTTCTCAAGGACGGCAGCGTGTCCGAGGGACGCCTCTTCGCCAGCGCGCCCGCGCCGAACCGCTGGGTTGGGCCGGACGGGATGGCGGTGGACATCAAGGGCAACCTCTATGTTGCAACGCCGGACGGCGTCCGCATTTACGACCCGAAGGGCAAAGAGATAGGGCTGGTTCCCACTGAGAAGGGGGCGACGAACTGCGCCTTCGGCGGCCCGGACGGCGCCACGCTTTACATCACGGCGCAGGACTCGCTCTACAGCGTTGCCATGAAATACCCGGGCGCGCTGTACGCAAGGCGCTTCAGCGAAAAGGTAGAGGGCGAAAGGATGAAGGATGAAGAGTAGGGCAGCGAGTTTTGCGCGGCTGGCGCTGGTGCTCCCGGCGGTCTTCGCCGGCCTGGGGGCGGCGCGCTTTGATCTGCCGGGCGGATACCGCTGTGAAACCGAACACTACCTTGTGCAGACGGACGTAAGCCAGGTCTTCAGCGAGGTGGTGGGGCGGCACATGGAGGCGATATACCAGGAGTATTCCAGCCGATTCGCCGGCTATGGGCAGGCGTATAAGAAGTTCAATGTCGTTGTGTTCCGGCAGGAGAGCCGTTACGAGGAGTGCGTCCCGCCGGACGTGCGCGGTTCGGCCGGGGTGTTCGTCTCCAGCAAGCGACTGCTGGCCGCCCACACCGAAGGGCGCACCCGAGAAGGGGTTCTGCGCACCCTCTACCACGAGGGCTTCCATCAGTTCATGTACGAGGTGATTTCCAAGAATTGCCCCACGTGGCTCAACGAAGGTCTTGCGGAATACTTCTATGAGGCCACGTGGAACGGTGAGAGCTTCAGCCTGGGGCAGGTCCCCAGCGTCCGGCTGGCCACACTTCAGCAGGCTATCAAGACGAATGGCTGTATCCGCTTTAGGGAGTTGTTCCAGATGAACTCCGACGCGTGGATCCATAACTGCCGCGTCAGCAAGAAACGGGCCGGCCTCATTTACTCGGAATCCTGGGGGATCGTGCATTTCCTGCTCCACGCCGAAGGCGGACGCTACGTCAAGGGCATGAACCACCTGCTCAAGGCCATCTCCGAGGGCGAAAACCAGGAGAAGGCGTTGGAGGAGAGCTTCGGACCGGGGCTGGACCTGCGCGCTTTCGAGGAGGCGTGGGTGAACTACGTGATGTCCCTGAAGCCGAGCGCGAAGTTCCAGGTGCGCGGCAACATGGAGGTGATCATGCTGCTGGCCAGGCGGTTCTACAATGACCCGCGCCGTTTCGACAGCCTGGAGGAGCTGCGCCGCGGCCTGCTGGCGGGCAGGGGGGGGAGCTGGGAATTGCAGTTCGCCAGTGGGGAGAAGCTGTCCTCCGACCAGAAGGAGAAGGTGGCCGCGCTGTTCCATTCCCCGTACGACCAGAGCGATAGCAAAAACATCAGCTACATACTGCTTAAGAATCAGAACACCGGGATGCCCGTGCTGGTTTGCGACCAGCATCCGGGAGTTATCATCAAGGCTTACTACTACTACAGACAGAACGCGGGCGAGTGGAAGGTGAAAGTGGAAGAAGAGGTCCGCGAGCTTGCCAGCCCGCAGCTCAAGCAAGGCATCATGGCCAGGATGCAATGATGGCTAAGGGACGATTCCGGGAAACGCGCTGGTTCTCCCTCACCCAACGCGAGTTGCTCGTGTTGCTCGTCGCCGCCGCGTTCGCGCTCTCGGGCGTGGCGGGTGTCCGCCTCGCGCGCCAGATTTGGGGGCGGGCGGAGGTGACGGTCAGGGGCAGCGGCGCGCCGCCGCAGCCCGTAAGGATTGACGTCAATACCGCCGAGCCGTACGAACTGATACTCCTGCCGAAGATAGGTCCGACGATAGCCCGGGCGATCATCGAGGAGCGTGAGACGAACGGCCCGTTCTCCTCCCTCAATGACCTGAGCCGTGTTAGCGGAATCGGCCCGAAGACGATCGAATCCATCCGGCCACACGCCATGTGCGCGCCCGTCCGGGAAACTTCAAGCCCCCGCTGAGAGAGATGGCAGATTTCCAACTCGTTGCGCCATTTGAGCCCGCCGGCGATCAGCCCGAGGCATTCCGGGAGCTTACGGCGCGTTTCCTGAGGGGCAGCCCGTGCGAGACCCTCCTGGGGGCCACCGGCACGGGCAAGACGTTCGCCATGGCCCACCTGATCGAGGCGCTCGGGCGCCCCACGTTGGTCATCAGCCACAATAAGACCCTGGCCGCCCAGCTTTACAGCGAGTTCAAGGGATTCTTCCCCCATAACGCCGTTGGCTACTTCGTCAGCTACTACGACTACTACCAGCCCGAGGCCTACATCCCCTCGCGCGACCTCTACATCGCTAAGGACGCCTCAATCAATCAGGACATTGACCGCCTCCGGCTGGCGGCCACCACGCGGCTGATGCAGCGCGACGACGTGGTGATCGTGGCCAGCGTCTCGTGCATCTACGGGATCGGTGCGCCGGAGGACTACCAGAGCATGTTCGTCACGGTGCAAAAGGGACAGCAGATCGAACGCGACGCGCTGCTGGAGCGGCTGGTCGAGATTCAGTACAGGCGCAGCGACGCCGGCCTGGAGCGCGGCGCCTTTCGGGCCCGTGGGGACGTAGTCGAGATATACCCCGCCTACGAGGAAATCGCCTACCGGGTGGATTTTTACGGCGATTTCGTGGACAGCCTCTTCGTCATTGACCCGCTCACGGGAGGCAGGCTGGAGGAGGCCGACGGGATTGACGTCTACCCCGCCAATCACTTCGTCACGCCCGGGACCCGCATCGAGGCCATCCTGGACGGGATCGAGCAGGAGCTGGAGGAACGACTGGCCCAGCTGCGCGGGCAGGGCAAGAACCTGGAGGCCCAGCGCCTGGAGGCCCGCACGCGCTACGACATGGAGCTGCTCCGGGAGGTGGGCTTCTGCCCCGGCATCGAGAACTACTCCCGCTACCTCAGCGGACGGGAGCCCGGCGAGCGCCCCTATTGCCTGCTGGACTACTTCCCGGACGACTTCCTCTGCATCGTGGACGAAAGCCACCAGACCATCCCCCAGATTCGCGCCATGTACCACGGCGACAGGTCGCGCAAGCAAACGCTGATAGACCATGGTTTCCGGCTGCCCTCCGCGCTGGACAACCGGCCGCTGAAACTGGCGGAGTGGGAAGACATGGCTGGCCGTCTCCTTTTCGTCTCCGCGACCCCCGGCAACTACGAGATCCAAAGATCCGATGGCCCCGTGGTGGAGCAGATCATCCGGCCTACCGGACTGGTGGACCCCAAGGTGGACGTGCGGCCCGCCACCGGGCAGGTGCAGGACGTCATCGGGGAGATCAAGGCTCGCGCTCAGCGGGGCGAGAGGACACTGGTCACCACCCTGACCAAGCGGCTGGCCGAGGAGCTGGCCGACTACCTGCGCGAGGCCGGCATTGACGCCTGCTACCTCCATAGCGGAGTGAAGACCATTGATCGGGTGGGGATACTCAACGACCTTCGCCGCGGCCGCTACGACGCCATCGTGGGAATTAACCTCCTGCGCGAAGGGCTGGACCTGCCCGAGGTCTCCCTGGTCGCGATCCTGGACGCCGACCGGGAGGGATTCCTCCGCTCGGAGACATCCCTCATCCAGACCATGGGCCGCTGCGCCCGCAACGTCAACGCCGAGGTCATCCTCTACGCAGACGTGATGACCGGCTCGATGCGCCACGCTATCGGAGAGACCCGCAGGCGGCGGCAAGTCCAGATGGAACATAACCGCAAGCACAACATCACGCCCCAGACCATCCAAAAGAAGATACAGAAAGGCATCGCCTACGACGTGCAGGCATGGAAGAGGCGCGTCGAAACCCCCGTAGCGATGGAGGCGGACGGGGACTACGTGGCCGCCGATCGCCTGGACGAATTGGAGAAGGAAATGGACGCGGCCGCGGCCAACCTGGACTTCGAGCGCGCGGCCGTCCTGCGGGACGCCATCCGGCAGATCAAAGCGCAAACGGCCGGGTCCACAGATTACGCAGAGGAACACAGATAAACAGCAAAGGCAGGTAAGCGTTCACCGCAGAGAACGCGGAGAACGCAGAGAACGACGAAAAGCATTTACCACGACGGAAAGAAAGAACGCGAAAGTTTACCCTCCATAGCGGGCAACGACTTCAATAACAGAGATTCGCCTTTTTTTGCCTCTAACGTTGTGCTCGTCGTGTCGTCGTGGTTAATCCCGGGGTTGGATTGCGGCTCTGTCTGAGAAATCGGCTGTCGGACAGAGAGCGAGCGAATTCGTGGCTGGCAAGGACGCCGAAGCAGGCATATCCATGTGACATGTCGATGGAGGCGGCACGCAGCCAGGCGCGAATGCAGCCGCTCGAATCCAAGTCCGGTTTTTCAGACAGGGCCTGGGGCGGCGCGGTTGACCGGGGGGCCGCGGCGCGTGTACACTGCCGGGCATGAGCCCTTCCGTCCTCACCATCATCGTGTTCTGCCTGGTGTACCTGTGGCTGATTCTGAGCCGCCATCACCGGGCCAAGGCCCTCTGGATCGGCATTGCGGCGCTGTTTGCGCTTCCGCCGCTTCTAAACCTGGCGCCGGTGCTGAGCCCATTGGACCTGTTCGTGCGCAACCAGGCGGGCAGCTGGGCGTCCATAAACTGGAACGTGATGGGCATATTCTGCGGCACGTTGGTCGTGGCGGAGGCGTTCATCTACAGCGGCGTGCCGACGTGGTGCGCTGACATCCTCATCGCGAAGAGCCCGAGCGTGGGATGGGCGATCCTGGCGGTGTGCGCTTTCGCCAGCGCGATAAGCGCCGTGGCGGAGAACGTGGCCACTGTCCTCATCGTGGCGCCCATCGCCATGGAGCTGGCCCGCAAGCTTAAGGTCTCCGCCGTGCCCTTCATCATAGGGGTCGCCATCAGCTCCAACCTTCAGGGGACGGCCACGCTCATAGGCGATCCACCCAGCATGATCCTGGCGGCGGACTACCAGCTCAACTTCCTGGACTTCTTCTATCTGCACGGCAGGCCCAGCATCTTCTTCGCCGTGCAGGTGGGCGCGGTGGCCGGGTTCTTCGTGTTGTGGCTCATGTTCCGTCGCTACAGGCAGCCGGTTGTGCGGCTGGAGCCGCACAAGCCACGGAGCTGGTTCCCGACAATCGTCTCCGTTGCGATGGTCGCCGGATTGGCGCTCGCTTCATGGGTGGACGCCGACTTCGTCTGGTTCGGGGCGGCGGTGTGCCTGACGGCCGCCCTTGTCTCATGGGTGTGGATGGTGGCGCGGGACCGCGAGAACGCCGTCAAGATACTGAAGTCTTACGACTGGAGCACCACTTTCTTCCTGGCGGGCGTGTTCTTGATCGTCTATGCCATGACGAAGACGGGCGTGATCGCGGGCGCCGCCCGCTGGATCACGGCGCTGACGGGCTCCAACGCGCTGGGCGCTTTCCTCCTGGTGGTGGCGTTCAGCGTGGTTGTGAGCGCCGTCGTTGACAATGTCCCATATCTGGCGGCGATGCTCCCGCTGGTAAGCGCAGTGGG
>JAGHAF010000083.1 GCA_021161675.1 Planctomycetota bacterium
CTAACCCCGCACGTAGCGCTGCCCCGGTGTCTGGCGGATCATGCCGCGGATTTCCAGCGTCAGAAGCGTGCTGGAGACGATGGAAGGGGGAAGATCGGTTGCCGCGACCAGTTCGTCAATGTGAGTGTGAGAGTGGCCGATCAACTCGAGAATCCGGCGCTCTCGCTCGTTCAGGGCCATTACTCGCGCGTCGTCCACGGTCTCGGCAATCGTATTGGTCCCGGCGTCCTCGGGCAGCGTGATCGGTTCGCTCAAGGGGCCCAGGTCCTCTATTATGTCGCGTGCGTTTTCCACGAGGATGGCGCCGTCGCGGATCAACTCATGGCATCCCCGACTGGTGGGATTGTCTACGGCGCCCGGGACGGCGAAGACGGCTTTGCCCTGCTCTCCCGCCAGGCGAGCGGTAATCAGGCTGCCGCTCCGAGTGGCGGCCTCGACCACCACGACGCCCAGTGATAGCCCGCTGATGAGCCGATTTCGGGGCGGGAAGTTGCTCGGCCGCGGCGGGGTTTCCATGGGCAGTTCGCTCATAACCGCCCCCTGCCGTGCGATCTCCACGGCCAACTCTCGCGCCTTCGGGCGCAGCTCATAGGCAAGGCCGCATCCCAGGACGGCAAGCGTGCGCCCCCTGGCGGCCAGTGCGCCCCGGTGGGCCTCGCTGTCGATGCCCTGGGCCATGCCGCTGACGATTGTGAAGCCCGCGCTCGCCAGATCGGAGGACAGCCGGCGGGCCTGCCCTCGCCCGTAGGTGGAGCACCTGCGGGCGCCGACCAGGGCCACCGCAAGCTGGTCTTTGCGGCGGTAATCCCCCTTGATGCGCAACAGGACGGGCGCGCCGCTGTCGAGGTATCGCAGCGGGGGAGGGTAATCGTCGCCGTGCAGCGGCGCCAGCCGCACACGGTGGCGCTCCATAAGGTCGAGCTCCTTGTCGAGCTGCATCTCATTCGGGCCGCGCAGGATGGAATCCGCCGTCCCCAGGCCAATGCCCTGCACCCGGCGCAGTTCCTGCGCCGGCGCGCTGAGCGCCTCACGGGCCGACCCGAAGTGGTCGAGAAGCGCGTGTATGATCCCGTTGCTCACCCCTTCGCAGAAGGAGAGTTTCAGAGTGGCCAGCGTTTCTTCCTCGTGCTCGTCCACCTTTCCTCCCCACTGCTCAACCAGGCGTCGTTCGAGGAACAGTATAAGCGTTTCCGCCCGGCATTTCATCGTCGCGCGCCGCACAACCGCCTGCGCCGCTGGACGGGCCGCTTGCTTTCGGATAGCATCTGAGGAATCATAACGACCGTACAATAGAAGAGTGAGTGGATGAAGTGTCAGGTGGGCGCTGTGTGACGGCAATGCGGTTTTCGATCCTGGAGGAGGCCTTCGCTCAGGACATGGGCGCGGAGTGCGCCCGGCGGGCGGGCACGATCTGGGCGCTGGCGCCGACCAATCTCCTTGACCTTCACCTGCGGCGGATGCTGGCGCGCCGGACGGGGGGAGTTGCGGGCGTCCAGTTTCTCACCCTTCGCAGCGCGGCGCGGCGGCTGGCCATGCCCACGATGGCCGCGGCCGGGCAAGCGCCCGCTGCTGCGGGCACGCAGGAGCTTGTGCTCCAGCGCTTGCTCGAAGAGACCCCCTCCGACGCCTATTTCAAAGTGTTCAGCGCGTTTCATAACGCCGCCTGCGCCTTTCTGCGCGCGATCGAAATACTGGAGCACAGCTTGTGGACTCCGGCGGCGCTGCGCCGGGCCGCCCAGGACGGCAATTTCCAGGACCCCGCCGCGCCGAAAAGGTTGGGCGAGCTGGCGGACATCTGGCAGGGACTGCGCGAGTGGAAGGATCGCCAGGGCGTATTCACCGATGACGACCTCGTCCGAGAGGCCGCCGGCGCCGATCTACCAGCCCGGCATGGCCCTGATGTTCTGTTTCTGTACGGTTTCTACGACTTCACCCCCGCGCAGCGCGCCCTTGTCCTGCGCCTGATCCGCTGCGCAGAGCGCACTTTCGTCTACCTCCTGTGGGCCGGTGAAGATGCTGAGGGAAAGGGCTTCGAGTACGCTGACCGGACGGTGCAGTGGCTGCGCAAAGTGACTGGATTGAACCCGTCGGACGCCGGCGCCGCGTCCGACGGCGCTGACCTGGATAAGGTCATCTGCGGCATATTCAACGAATATCCGTTCGTCGGATCGGACGAGGCGCAGCGGCGCCTCCGGCGGATGGGCTCGGACGGGTCGGTGCGCGTGCTGAGCTGTCCCGGCCGGCGGGCCGAGACGGTGGAGATGGCCCGCGAGACCCTCCGGCTTGCGCGCGAGCGGGATGAAGCGGTGGACGTGGGCATTCTCCTGCGCGACGCCGCGCCCTACACCCCGCTGTTGGAAGAAGTCTACGACAGGGTTGGGGCCGGCTGGTATGCTCGGGAGGGCCTGCCGCTCTCGGACACCTACACGGGCAAGCTCGCGCTGTCATTGCTGGAAGTGGCGGATGGCGCGGCCCGGCGGGCCGACGTGGTAGACTTCTTCGGTCTGGCGGAGCTGGACTGGCCGGCCGGGCTCTCGGCGGTGGCGCTGGACAGGCTCTCCCGCCAGGCGGGCATCATCAAAGGCGTCCAGGACTGGGGGAAGAACCTGAGGGCCCACGCCGCCGCTTTGAACCGAAGGGCGCAGGATAGCGACGAGGAGTTTCAGCAGCGCGCGCTCCGCAAGGATGCGGAGCTCGCCCAAACCGCCGCCGGATTCGTGAGCGAGTTCTTCCAGAAAGTGCAGTTGGCGCTTGATGCCACCTGGGAGGGCACGGCCCGGCGGCTGGCCGAACTGGTCAGTGAATACGCCCCTCCCGATGCCCCATTTCGCGAGGAAACGCTGGATATCATCCGCGCCATGCGCAGGCTGGACGTAACGGGGGTGAAGCCTGATCCGGCCAGGGTTCGGTGGATGCTCAGCCGTTTGCTGGCGCAGGGCGCGAGGCAGAAGGAGAAGTTCCAGCGCGTGGGCATCACGGCCACAAGCATAATGGGCGCCCGTGGAGTGAGCTTCGATACGGTGATTCTGCCGGGCCTGGTGGAGAAGGAGTTCCCCCGCCGCATCCCCGAACAGCCCCTGCTGACCGATCCGGATCGGGCGACTCTGAACGGGCTGGCGGCCGCCCTTGATTGCGGCCGGCTCCCCCTGCAGGCGCGGCGCCCCTCAGAGGAGAGGTACCTGATGCGGATCGCGCTTGGCTCCGCCCGCCGGGCTATCGTGCTGACATACCCGCGCCTGGACCAGGACAAGGGCCGCTCGCGGATGGCCTCCCGATTTCTCGGTGAGGTATGCTCCGCACTGGCCGAGGCGCGGATCAGTCCTTCCATGCTGGAAGCGGGCCTTTCTGCCGCGTGGTTCGAAATGACGCCCCTGGACCAGGGTAAATGGCCTGAGGAGAAGCTCGCGCTCGCCCTGGACCAATGGGAGCATGACGCGGCGATTTTCAGCGGCGCAGAGCCGCTCCGGGTCGGCTACATGGCCGAAGTGTCCGCCGCATTTGCGCGCGCGCTCCGGACGGAGCAGCAGCGCTGGCGCACCGCCCGTTTCGGACCGTACGACGGCAATATCAAGGCGCCAGAACTGCTGGACTGGCTCAGGCAGCAACAGGCGTCTTTCGCGCAGCCCATCAGTCCCACGCGCTTCGAAACCTACGCCAGGTGCCCTTTCGAGTACTTTCTGAAGTTCCTGCTCGGTTTGGAGGAGGTGGAAGAGCCGACCGAGGAGTTCTTCCTCACCGCGGCGCAACGGGGCCTGCTCATACACAAGCTGCTGAAGCGATTATACGAGCGCTCGCTGCAAGACAGGCCGCTGGGAGACGTGTCCGACTCGGAACTGGAAGCGCTCCTCCAAGAGGCCCAGGCCGGCGCCGGGGACCTGAGCAGCCATGCGCGGGCCCTGCCAGCCGTCTGGGAGGTGGAGCGCGAGGGGATAATTACGCAGTTGAGACTGCTGCTCCAGTACGAACGAAAGGAACATGCCGGGGACCGTCCGAGCCGCTTCGAATATGCGTTCGAGCACTCGCCCTCCTCGCTGGAGGCCGTGCCCGTGTTCCGGGGGCGTATTGACCGCGTGGACCGGACGCCCCAAGGCGGTATCCACGTAATTGATTACAAGACAGGGCGTTCGGTCAGGTATCGCAAGGGCGGCTTCGCCGGTGGGACCCAGTTGCAACTGCCCATCTACCTTCTGTGCGCGGCGGAGCTGCTCGGCGCAGAGGTGGGTCTGGCGTCATATCTGCGCTTCGCCCCGCCTGCGGACCGCGCCGAGTTCACGCTCCAGCGTCTGAGGGAGCGAATGGACGAGTTCGAGCAGACGCTCCGCCTTATTCGGGAAGGCATAGCCGCAGGCGACTTCTTCCCTGTCCCCCACGAGGGCAACCCTACTGAGCGCTTCTGCAAAGAACACTGTCCGTACGGAAAGGTCTGCGGCGCGGCGCGGGCGGACCTGGCCGAAATGAAAGACGCTGACCCGGCGCTGGCCAGACTCAAAGAGCTGAGAGCTATCGAGTGAAAGGGTTGTTTTGGCCGCGACGCTTGCCATCTGCGAGCTGTTCCGAAGCATACAGGGAGAGAGCGCCTTCGCCGGGCTCCCGTGCGGATTCGTCCGAACGACCGGATGCAACCTGCGTTGCCGATGGTGCGACACGAAGTACGCTTACGCCGCCGCGGGAGAGACACGCCCTGTCCGGGCCGTCGCCGAAGAGCTTATCTCGATGGATACGCCGCTTGTGTGCATCACGGGGGGCGAGCCACTGCTCCAGACGGAGGGGACGGTGGCCCTGGCGGAGCGCCTGATCGGGGCCGGCCTTACCGTCCTGCTGGAGACCAACGGCACGATGGACGTGCGGCCCGTGCCGGAGGGGGTTATCCGCGTGATGGACGTCAAATGCCCAAGTAGCGGCGAGTGCGGCAGGACGCTGCCGGAAAACCTGGAGGCCCTTCGTCCCCGCGACGAGGTGAAGTTCGTTATCGCCGATCGAGAGGACTTCGACTGGGCGCTTGACTTTGTCAGGGAGCGGCGCCTCGTGGGCGGAGCGAAAGTGCTGTTCGCCCCGGTTTGCGATGAGCTGGCGCCGCAGCGACTGGCCGAATGGATTCTGGAGTGCGGGCAGAGCGTGCGCCTTCAACTCCAGCTTCACAAGATACTCTGGCCGGACAGGCCCCGCGGAGTGTAAGCTCACTCCTTCCACGTGCTGCGGGGCGCCCGTATCTTCACCTGTTGGCCGGGGCATCGCCCCAGTCGGGCACGTCCATCACCTCGCCGCCTGCCAGGGCGGATTTGTGCGCCGTCGCGCCGGCGGCCATGTAACGGACGGCCTCCCAGATGTTGATCACAGGCTCCCTGTCGTTGGCGATGGCGTCGCAGAACTCATGCACGAGGAATGCGTGTGAGCCGCCGTGCCCTCCGTAGACGTCCGAAGTGTTCAGCCCTTTCTGGAAGGCTTCCTTCACCGAGGCCGGCAGCGACCCGCGCATTTCGTCTACGGTCAGCTTGTTCCAGCTTTCCTTCGTAACCCACTGGTCCTCGCGGAATGAGGCTTCCGTGCCGAATATGCGGAACATCTCCTCGCCGGGATGGCCGATCTGGCGGCACTCGGCTATGCGGGCGGTAGCGCCGTTGCTCATCCGGAACAGGGCGACTTCGTTGGTAAACGTGCCTTTGAAGTAATCGTCACCGGTCTCGTCCTTTTGCCCCCAGGCGCAGACCCGCGTCATGTGCGCGCCCATCACGCTGACGGGACCGCTCACCGAGTGCGTGGGATAGTGCATGGGGCCGCTGATGACGCCTTTGTAGCGGGACAGCATCTTTTGGCCCTCACGTCCGGACTTGCTGTTGAAGCGCGACTTGCGCACGTCGCGCAGGTTGCAGCCCGGGTCGTCCACGTCGTGGAAGTACTGGGCCTCCGCGTGGACGAACCGCCCGAAGTCGCCCTGGGCGGCGCGCCGGCGGCAGTACATCGCCTGGGAGCGGTAGAAGGTGGTCTCCCCCAGCATGTAGCGCATGCCGGTGCGCTCGCAGGTCTTCACCAGCCGGTCGCACCAGTCCAGTATTTCGTCGGCGTCGGGCAGCGAGATTATTGGAACGGCGCTGTAGACGTGCTTGCCGGACTCCATGGCCTGGATGGCCTGGGGCGCGTGGAGCCAGGGCTGAGTGATTATGACCAGCGCGTCCAGGTCCGACTTGCAGATCTCGTCCAGCGAGCCGTAGGCGTCGGACGGATCGAACTTATCCCGCCACGATTCTTTCTCGGCGAACCTGGCGACCCGCTCCGGCTCTATGTCGCAGAGCCCCACCCGGTCGACGGCCGGATGGCTCTTGAAAAGGTCGGCGAACCCCGACCCGAAACTACCCAGACCCACCAATCCGATACTGATACCCATGTTCGACCTCTCCCTTTCACCATGCAAACACGAAGGACGGCAAACAACTAACCATAACGACACGACGAACGCAACCGAACGACAGCCCTTTGACTTCGTTCAGGACGGCCGGCGGAAAGGTAACTAAAATGTCCAATATCCAACGCTCAACTCCCTTACCTGTCGGCCGGGGGATCGCCCCAATCGGGCACGTCCAGCACTTCGCCGCCGGCCAGGGCGGATTTGTGCGCCATCACTCCGGCGGCCATGTATCGGACGGCCTCCCAAACATTGATGGCCGGTTCCCTGTCGTTGGCGATGGCGTCGCAGAACTCATGCACGAGGTATGCGTGTGAGCCGCCATGACCTCCGTAAAAATGGGCGCTGCCGAGCCCCTCCCGGTAGGCTTCCTGAACCGCCTGTGGGAGCGGATCCCGCATGTCTTCAATCGTCAGGTCGGTTCGCTGTCCCCTTATCATCCAGTAGTTGGGGCGGAAAGAGCCCATAGTGCCGAGCACGCAGAACGTCACCTCCCCGGTGTGGGCGATCTTGCGGCACTCGGCTATTCGGGCGGTGGCGCCGTTGCTCATTCGGAACAGGGCGATCTCGTTGGTAAGCGCGCCTTTGAAGTAATCGTCTCCGGTCTCGTCTTCCTGGCCCCAGGCGCAGACCTGCGTCATCCGTGCGCCCATCACGCTGATGGGGCCGCTCACCGAGTGCGTGGGGTAGTGCATGGGGCCACTGATGACGCCTTCATAGCGGGCGAGCATCTTCGTAATTTCACGTCCCGCCTTGCTGCTCCGCCGCCACTTGCGCACCTCGCGCAGGTTGCAGGCCGGCTCATCCACGTCGTGCAGGTATTGGCCCTCTGCGTGGACGAACCGTCCGAAGGCGCCCTCGGCGGCGCGCCGGCGGCAGTACATCGCCTGGGGGACGTAGTAGGTGGTCTCGCCCAGCATGTAGCGCATGCCGGTGCGTTCGCAGGTCTTCACCAGCCGGTCGCACCAGTCCAATATCTCATCGCCGTCGGGCAACGAGATTATGGGGACGGCGCTGTAGACGTGCTTGCCGGACTCCATCGCCTGGATGGCCTGTGGCGCATGGAGCGTAGGCTGCGTGATTATGACCAGGGCGTCCAGGTCCGACTTGCAGATTTCGTCCAGCGAGTTGTAGGCGTCGGACGGATCGAACTTGCCCCGCCAGGATTCCTTCTCGGCGAACCTGGCGACCCGATCCGGCTCCATATCGCAGAGGGCCACCCGATCCACGGCCGGATGGCTCCTGAACAGGTCGGCGAACTCCGATCCGAAACCGCCCAGCCCCACCAGTCCCACGCTGATACCCATGTTCGATCTCCAGTTCTGGCAAGCAAGTAGCGAGGGGGAGTGTAGAACATCATCCCCCGCTCGTCAAACGCGATATCGGCACGTCTGCAACGCGGCTCTGAGCTCGTCCAGGCGCCATGCCGGGGCCGGCGCCTGGCCGCCCACAAGGCCCGGCCAGTCACGACGGAACTCGCCGGCCCACAGGTACTGAAGAAGCGCTTGAACCGGTTCGTTCTCCATGGCGATGTAGAACATCCTCTTTGCGCCATCGCGGTGCAGCCGGACCCTGGCGGAAGCCGGCAAAGTGCGGCGGACCTCTCCGGGGCGAACGTCCATTGACTCGATTGGCGAGCCGTCCGCCTCCTCGAACGCAAGCTCACCACCGATCCACGGGCTTTCCGAGCCGATTTCCAACGTGTAGTCGGTCTCCATCGGCTTGACGCGGAACCCCTTCGGATGCAGGTAGACCGGGTTTGTGAGCACGGTGTGGCGGATGCTCTTCTGGGAGGGGTCTTCCGGGTCGTCATCTTCGCCGAAACCGCGAACGATTATGTAGCCCGGAGCATCGTCGCCCTCCAGAGCGTATTGGAGCGTCCCGCCGGGGAACCGCTCGACGCTGTGAAGCGTCTTTCCGCCACGACCGATCACGTCGAGCCGCGAAAAGCAGTTCTGGCCCGGCACAGGCCATGCGTGGACGGTGAGGCGATGAGCCATGCCCTTTGCCGTCTCGCAGACGCTGCCCATGGGAACACCATCCACCTCGATCATCGCGAATGCGCCCGTGCTGCTGAAGGCGGCGCCTCTAGCCGCCGCGCGGACGATGCTCTCGACCGACACGTCGCCGCCGAGGTGAAGATACGTCCTGTAAGGCAGGCGTTCGAGCAGACTTGGCACAGAGTCACTCTGATCGTTCTCCGCGAAGCCGGGCACGATTGCGCCAGTGTCGAGGAAGTAGAACCACAGTGCCTGGTAGGACCGGTGGCAGGCGTCGTAGCCCATGTTGACGATGCCGTCGAGGCGTCCATCCGCCAGCAGGCACAGCCCGGAGTCGGCCGCGATGTTGGTTATGAACTGCCCTTCGTGCAACCACCAGCTTGTCGGATGGGCCCAGACGCCGAGTGCGCCGTGTGCGCGTTGTGTCGCGTAGATTTCGAGGGTGCACCGGCGCCGGTGCGGCTTGCCGGTCAGGGAGTTGATCTCACATTGCGGATCGTTGTCGTAGTATTGGATCGGCCGATCCTGCGAGTAATCGTGCCAGGCGGGGAAGTCATAGTAGTAGCCGAAC
>JAGHAF010000122.1 GCA_021161675.1 Planctomycetota bacterium
CCAGCGCCAACCCCGCCATGAACATGCCCACGATGATACTGATATCGCGATAGACGAAGCCGAAGGTTGTCTGGTAACGGTAGACGAGCAGCATCTCCGCCGACAGGCCGAACATGCCCGTCGTGAACACCGCCAGCCCGCACGCGCACACAGCGGCGCCGCCCGCCCCCCGAAGTCTCCGAACCAGCAGCACAACGGCCGGCAGCAACCCAAAAGGCGCCCAGAACCAGGGGCGTGGAATCGAACGAATAACGGTGAAGAAATCCGGACTTCGTCCGGGAGCCCCCGCCCCACGTCTGTAGTATTTCTGCACCGCCATGTAGAGCGTGAAGAGGATGGGCTTTACGTCCGTGTTCAGCGCCGCGCTCGGCGCGGCGGCCACGAGCAGATCGGTGGTCCAGCGCACCCGGCCCGGCGGAAACTGCTCCAGCTCGAAGGAATACTCCAGTCCCTCCGGTCCCAGCCCCTGGGCGGCGAAACGCTTCTTCAACACCTCGGGCGCAGTCGTGGCCGCCTCGCCTGTGAAAAAGCACAGTTCATCCCCCGGGCGAACCACCACCCTGTCGAAGACAGACGTTATCGTGCGGTAGTGCGAAGCCGCGTATCGAAGCACGGCCCGCGATTCGTCCAGGTAGTTCTGGCCGCCGGTAATCCCGCAGACGGCGACGACGCCGCCCGGCCGAAGGGCCTTGAGCAACTCACGGTAAAACTCCACGGTGTAGAACCGACCGCCGGCGGCTGAAGTCGGATCGCCGACGTTAATCACCACCAGGTCGTAACCCGCTGCCGGCGCCTTGCCACCCGGCCTGCGCCATGCGAACCGCGCCAGTTCGGCGCCGCGTTCGCGGCAGCGATCTACGAAGTAACGGCCGTCACAGCGGTATCCGGTAAACCTGGGATCGTCCAGGGGCCGGCGCAGCCCGGCCGGCAGATACTCCCAGAGGAGTGAGAAAAGCGCAGGGTCGGGCTCCACGTAATCGAGACGATCAACGGGGCCGCTCAGCATGGCCTGACAGAGCCCGCCCAGCCCCCCGCCGATAACGAGCGCGTGGCGGGGCAGCGGATGCTGCGTCAGCAGCAGGGCCGCCAGCTTCTGCGACTCGATTGTGTCCGGAAACAGGTCCGCCCGAACGCCGTCCCGCGTCAGGACGTAGATGCCCTGCCTCTCGCCCAAATTCAGGTGCTGGTAGCGCGAATCCCGACTGTCCCGCAGCTCGAAGCGACTGAAGGTGCGCCAGCGGGCCCGTTCCGTGCGCTCTGCTATGGTCTTCCCCGCGACCAGATAGGTCAAGGCCAGGCAGGCCGCCAGGGCCAGGCACGTGGACGCCATCCACGCGCTGGAGGCGTGGCGCGGCTCGTGTGGGCCGAACAGGCCCGCCGCGCCGAGCGCCACGACCGGCAGTAAGAAAAAGCCCACGTGCCCCAGCCGCGCACTCGCACACAACAGGCCCGCCGCCCCAAGCGCCGCACCGGCGCAGGCCCACCATCGCCTCCCGGCGAAGAACCACACGGACACCGAAAGAAGCAGCACGCACGCGGCAAAGGCGAGCGCCGTGGGGCAGAGCCTGCTGAGCAGGTAGAAACTGAGCAGCGCCCCGGCCGCGCCGCTGCCCACCGCCTCGGCCACGTACGCGCGACTGATGCCGAAGGCGGCGAGGCCGCCCCGATCCTCCTCCCACCTGGCGGCCAGGGGAAAGTAGAAACCAACCCAGAAGGCCACGGGCGCGGCGCATCCGGCGGCGGCGAGCAACATGCTGCTGACCTGGAGGAACTGCCCCGCCTGGGCGCCCAGCCAGAGCCGCGCCAGGCGAGCCGCAGTAAACTCGACCACCAGGCCAAGGGCTATCCCAATTAGGGCCAACCAGAGCGGCCATAAACGGCCCCGCACTCGCTTGAGCAGACAGACGCCGGCAAACGCCCCGAGCGGTATGAACAGCAACCAGCAGGAAAGAACGGCCGCCAGCGCCAGCTCGGCGCCGTAAAAACTGACCATCAGCTCCCGCACCAGCAGCGTCTGAGCGACGAGCGCCGCGCCGCCCAAAACGGCCGTTATGGGAACGATAGTCTGATTGCGCACTGATTCCCTCCCAAGCGGACACATCGAGTAAAGCTAGCGACAAAAAGGCCGCCTTCCTGAGAGGGCGGCCTCATGTGCGCAGCTTGCGCCTGCGGGATTCTACCGGTTTCCCTGATTGCTCAGGTATTGCCTGATGTCATCAACACTTGGTCCATCGGTATTCCAGTCACCGAGGCGTTGGTCAAACTGGAATGTCCGGACCGAGGTCAGCTCAACCCGGCCACTCATATAGGAGTATTTGTAGACAAGGAACGTCTGGTCCGGTTGGTCCACCAGCACAATTGGGGCATAACCGTTGCGCTCCTGCCCGAGGACGCAGATGACGCCGCGCGCGCTTCCTGCGATCTGAGCCTGGGCGGGAGTCGGCCCCCCGCCTCTTCCCAGCAGCGCGCCGGCCGCGATCGCCACCAAGACCACCACAGCCATTCTCCACTCGTTACCCTTCATGGTCTCCAACCTCTCCTGCGGATTCTACTTCATCCGCTGTTCTTCCTCTGAGAGAAGCAGAATCTGAGGACGAACCAGCCAGAAGTGCGTGTAGCGCGTAAGCTGCTGCCCTTCAGCGCCAAAGAGCCGTTTCAGCAGGGGAATCTTATCGAGCACCGGCACGCCTGATTCTTTACGGGTGCGTGACGAAGTGCTCATCCCGCCCAGCACGACCACTCCGCGATCAGGCGCCCCAACGGTCGTCGGCACACTATCGCTGGTCTCCACCGGCAGATAGATCTTCTCTGTCATAGGTATGGCGGCCTCCCCACCCTCGCCTCCTCCTCCTGACCCAGCGGTTTGGTAAGTCACAAAGTTAGTCACGTTCGTATTATTAATGCTCGGGTCAAGCTCCATGAACACGTAGCGCAGGTCTGCGCTGGCAACCGGCCGCACCGTCAGATTTATGCCCGATGTGGCCGTGTCAACTTCCGGAACAAGATAGCCGTCGTCGTTGCTGTAAGTCGCAACGTAATCCTGATCGGTGCTGCTGGAAAACGTGCTCTCCTGGCCGTTCATGAGCATGATGTTGCCCGCCGTGATAGTCCTTGAGGCATTCTTGGCATGAGCCAGGCGGAAGAAACCCGCGAAAGTGAACGGGTCGCCGCCATAGCCAAAATTCAGGTTCAAACCATTTGTCTGGTCAAAGAACGGAATGCCGGTGTCAAGGAATGGCGCCCCTGTCAGGGCAAGGTCCGCCGGATCAAAGGTTATTTGTCCTGTGTCCGGGTCCACTTCCGCACCGACGTCCCCCCAGGGCCAGCGAAGGCCCGTGTACTGGGGGCCGTAAACTGGCTGCCATTCGAAGACAGGGTCCTCTCCGGGATCAGCCGTGTTCACGTATTGCGAGCCCACTATATTGGGGCTGAGAAAGGGCGTAGGAGGCGGGCCTAAAGCCCCACCGCCCACGGTGAAGCCCTGCAAGCTGTTCCATGGACCGGTATACCTGTTCTTTGAGAGCATGAAGTGATCCCACCGGAATCCGACCTCGCGCATGAAGTCGGTGTTGACGTCCAGGACGCGCACCTCGATGTGGATCTGGATGTTCATGGTCTCGCGCAGTTGCTTCAGAAGGTCTGCGATACACTCATGCACTTCGGCAGTCTGGTAGACGATTAGATTGCCGGGCTTGGCTGGGAGCATGTAGATTTCTCCCCGGGGTATCACAAGCGCTCCCCCCTGGACGCCGCCTTGAGCCATCGGGCCGCCGGGGCCCATCGCCCCCGGGAAACCGCCGAACCCGCCGGCGCCGCCCATACCAAAGGGCGATGGCGTTCTGCTTGGGCCGCCAATGCCCCCCATACCTCCCATACCGCCGGCGGCTCCGAACTGTGCGGATGTTTCGCTCTGATCACCTATGAACTGTGGCAAACCAAAACCGCCGGTTCCGCCGTATCCGCCAGTTCCGCCGTATCCGCCGGTTCTGTTGTTTCTGTTGTTTCTATTATTTCCACCATCGTATAGGCTACCCATATCAACTGCCGTATCAGCCCCCTGGGTCGCCCACGTCTCCGGGCTGCAGAGCACCTTTATCAGCCTTATCAGGCTCTCAGCCCGGTCGGACATGTCACCATTATTGTTGTTGCGGTTGTTGCGGTTGCTGCGGTTGCTGCGGTTACTGCGGTTATCCCTGTTACTCGTTCCTCCGAACTGTGCGGATATTCCACTCTCATCATCGATAAATTGCGGCATGTCATAGTCATAACCACCGCTGCTGCTGTATCCGACCCCGCCGAATCCGCTGTTGTTATTCCTGTTGTTCCTGCGGTTGCCGCGGTTGTTACCTCCGCCGCCGGTGCTTTCTAAGTCGAGAAGGAGGTCCATCACCGGGTAGATTCGCACCTCGTAGTGCCGCAGTCGCTCCGCAAAACCGATCTTGATCATTCCATCTTCCACTTGCCAATCCAGCTGGTTCTGGTCACTCAATCCCTGATTGGCTTGTTCCATTATCCGGTCCAACGCCTCCTCCAGGGAACTTTTCATCATATAAGTGATTTCCGGGGGCTTCTTCCCCGTTGCCTGCAGCGCAGTCGTTATAGTCG
This sequence comes from Planctomycetota bacterium, assembly GCA_021161675.1. GTDB lineage: Bacteria > Planctomycetota > Brocadiia > SM23-32 > SM23-32 > JAGHAF01. The sequence goes on from JAGHAF010000122.1 coordinate 4,606, forward strand.
TCAGGTCATCTTCGAACAACATATAAGTGACGTCCGTGACCTCGCCGAGATAACTGACGACCTCCGGCAGAGACGTCTTCTCAAACGGAAAGTCGTAAACCTTGGCCAGCGCGTCCCTTACAGGCCTGTTTTCCTCCGCGACCTCCGCAGGCGCCGTGGGATAAAGGACTTGCTCCCGCTTCTCTATAACGTCCTTCCAAATCCGCTTGTCCGGGTAGTTATATAGGCGCTCAGGGACTGCCTCCCTCTCAGCGTGCTGGATGTCGAAGGTGTCGTCCCCTCGGATACGGGCGGCATTGGCACGCATTATCTTGTAATCACGACTTGCCTGGCTCAGCTGCTGCCTCAGTCGCAGAACCAGCGTGTCACTGGGGTCTTCCATTCCCATGTCAAGCAACGCAATCTCTGCCGCATCGAACTCCTTCTGATCGATCAGCCTGCGGATATCTTCGACGCGACGGGCTTTCTTCTTACGCTCCTCTTCCGTGAGCTTGACGGCCCATTGCTTGGCCTGGCCGGCAGCTTCGACCTTTTGCTCAGCGGCATGTTTTTTCTGCGCAATGTCGTAGTCATGCTCAACCAGGTCCAGCATGTTCTGCACCTCCCGGCGCCGCTGGTCTACGTCCATATGGGCGGCCAGGGATTCCGTTATCATCTGCGCGGTGTGCAGCTGCTTGATCGCCTGCTCGTACTTGCCTTCCTTGTGTAATTGGCTGGCGCTGGCCACGGCGTTTTCCAGCATCTGCCGGGCGCTCTTGACCCTGATGCCCGGCAGCTCTTTCACCTTCTTCGCCTCAAAGCGCGCCACTTCCCCCGGGATTCCCTTCTGCAGGCCGGCATCACCTCTTACCTTCTGGGCCTGCTGATTCGCCGAATCATACGACAGGGCTTTCAGCGCCAGTTCGTAAGCCTTATCCGGCTTGTTCTCGTAGTACAGAAGGTGCGCCGCCTCATCAGCCAGTTCTTTCGCCCGGGCCGCGCGGATTTGCTTTTCGATCTTCCACCTCTCGCTCAGGCGCTGCACCATGTCTTGGGCCTTTTCCATCTCTGCCGCAGTGATCCCGAGGCGCTGTTGGACCATCTCCGCTTTTTTCCCCTTAATAGCCTGATCGACCTTTTGGGAGAGATTCTCGACCCGTGCGGCCTGCTGGTCCGTCAACGTCTGGCTTGATAGTGACTTGACTATCTCGTCCGCCGTATAAGGCTTGCCCGCCTCAAGTTTCGCTTCACCCCTGGCGATCTCTTGCTCGATTTCGGCATCCGGAAGCTGGGCAAACTGCTCCAGCTCCGTTAGAGACGGTGAATGTTCCCCCTCGGTCTCTTCCGCACTGCACACAGAAGAACACATACCAATCAGTGCCAACAGGCTAACGAGAACAGGCGTTATAGACCTTAACATTTTCGCTCTCCGTAACTGTTTGTCGTCCGGCTCTAATGCGATTTCTATTGGCCCGAAGGGATCAAAGCTCCCAGGTTCTTTCGGATTACTGCACACAGTAGTATTAACCGATAGCAGCACCCATTTGTCAAACAAACTGGTCGACGCAGCGAACGCCCCCCCTACAATCTCCGCTGATAAGAGCGTGTATGACTGTAACGGGATTTCAACTCCTGAAGCATGCGTCCCACAGCAACGCGGTCGTCCTGCTTCCTGGCTTCCACTGCTTCCTTATAAAGTTCTTCGGCCTTCTGCTCCGCCGCAGAGATACCCGTCTGGAGGCGCCGCACCTGTTCTCGGACATCGGCGCTCAATGCGTAACCCGGCATTTCATCAATGCCTTCCAGCTTCTTGGCGGCTTCTATGTACTGAGCGTTTTCGAAAAGCTCCTGGGCCTCTGCGGCGACGGCTTCCACATTCTCGATGTCTGACTTGCGCTGATGGGTCAGCCGGTCGAGCGCGTCCCGAATATTCTTGACCTCGGAGGCGCTGAGCCCTTCGGAGGCGGCCAATGCGGCATTCAAACTGGTTTCAGATTCTTCAGGCTGGCCGCTCATAAAGACCTTAATCGCAGCCATGTATTTGTCCCAACTGTCCTCGCGCCGCTGTAGGCTCTTCACGCGGTCGCCGGCCTCGCTGAGCAGTCTTTCCGCGGTGGCGCACGCCTCCAGGTACTTGGCCCGGTCCGCACGGACCGCCTCAAACCAGGCCACAAGGAATTCCATTCGGATCTTCAGCGGCTCCGGCGCGCTGGACTGATCCCCGGCGGCTGAAAGTTCGGCGGCGGCCTCAGCGAACCGGTGCGCGGCAAAAGCGTCTTCCGCAGCCTTCAGATGCCGCGCAGCGCTCACCGCGGAACTCACTCGTTTCTGCATGGGGCGATACAAATCGCGCACAAGCGAATCGCTCGCGCGCTCCAGCGAGACCATCTCAAGCGCCGAGGCCGCCACATCGTATGCGCCCCGCTGCATCGCCTGCTCGGCCTTCTTAACTCCAAGCCGCAGCCTGGCATCCGCCAGTTTACCCTCGACCTGCCGGGCCGCTTCCATCTGTCCCTGCGCAACGTCGTGATGGTATTCTTCGGCGAGTTCATAGACAGCCTTCACTTCCGGCCCGACTGCCTTCAGCCGTTCTTTGCGTATCGTTTCTTTGATCTGATCGAGCGCGGCCAGCTTCTGGCGCGCCCACTGTTGGTCCTCGCCGGATGCGCGCGCGCTGAGTTCCTCCAAATAGGGCTGAGCCATCTCCACGCTGCCCAGCGCCAGGTGAGCCTCGCTGAGCAGCCGCGCCCTTTTCAACTCGTCGCGACTCAGCAAATAATCCGCCTTCTCCACAAACTGGGTGCGCGCCTTCTCCAGCGCCGGCTTGTAATCTTCCTGGAGGAACTGAACGTCTCGCCGGGCAACCAGCAACATGCCCGGCCCGGCCAACCGCGCACGCTCGGCCTCCTGGACAATGCGGTCTCGCACCGCAAGCGCCTCCTCGCCGGCGCCCTTCTGCAATCCATCAAACCGCCGGACCAGTTCTTTCGCCTTTTCCATCTGCGCCGCAACTTTCCGCCGGATCGCATCCAACTCGCTCTCCGCCTGCCGCCGAAGCTGCGGGGACACCAGGAACGGGTCCGCTTCGGCCACAACGGCCAGCAACTGACATGCCTTCTCATATTCGCCGCCGGCGCAGCATTGCTGGCTCAGCTGAACGCATATCGCGCATTGGTCCCCCACGAGCAACCGCCTGGAACCATACCTGGCATCGAACGCCTCAAGGATTCTGTCACATCGGGAGCGCTGCTGCTCCGTCAAGGTCATGTCGTGTTGGGCAGCCAGTTGCGCCACCTGCTTGACCTTGGCCTGCGCGCCCAGCAGGTCGCTTTCCTTTATCTTTTCGGCCGCATCCAGAAGCTGAACGATACTTTCCTTCACCTTCTCACGACTCGCCGCAGCGGCAGCCAGCTTCTGGACCTCCGACGTCTTTTCCTCCGCTTGCTCAAGCTGAGCCTTCAACACCAACCAGTCGGCAGCGCCCGAATCCTTGATCGAAGTCTGGATATCCTCCAGCAACGACAGGGCGCGTTCGAAATCCTCGGCGCTGACGGCCTCTTCCACTACTTTCATGCGTGCGCCAATAGCCTCGTAGAGCTGCTTTACCTTCTTAGTCTGTTCCTCCAGCTTCTCCGCTTCCTGTTCCTGCCGGGCCAGTTTTCGCAGGTGTTCCGTTTCGAGCTTGGCCTCGACATCCTGTAACATCCGACCCAGCTCAAGCTCAAACCCTCTCGCCAGGGCGATGTCAGACCCCTTCACCCGTTCAAGCTGCGACCGCGCCTCTTCAAGCTTGCCTTCATCATAGGCCGCCTGCCCCGCCTTGTAGGCCTCCAGCACCGCCTTTATCTCTCCCTCC
>JAGHAF010000104.1 GCA_021161675.1 Planctomycetota bacterium
GGTGAGGGGTGGTGTGGTCAGGAGGAAGCCACCCGGGTTCTTGATCATTGCGCCCAGCATCCTTCCGACTTCATGGTTGAGAAGGGTCAACTCCCTGTGTTCCTCATGCGAGATGTACCCGCAGTCGTGAGCGAAATCGAGAGACGTCCCCGTCTCGCCATTTTCCCCGTCGCAGTCGGTCAGTTTGTTCACAAAGTGGGCCGCGTACCTACGTTTCGCCCATGCTTCGCGGAGATTCATGGCCACAGAGCGTGACGAACGTCTGATTTGCCCCGTCAACGCATATCGCTCCTCGGCGGGAAATCGCTTGCTTATCTCAAACACCATCATTCCCAACCTATAAGCCTTCTGATACACCTTTAGTTCGTTTACATTTCTGACGGGCATCCGTTGCTGCCTCCTCTATCACAAGTGTCAGGGGCCAGGGGGCAGGAGTCAGGGGTTAGGAGGAAGGCTTCCGTCCAGAGCTTTGCCGTGGCCTTGGCGTTGCCTTTGCCGTTGCCGTTGCTGTTGTCGTTGCTGTTGCCGTTGCCTTTCCTGTTGCCTTTGCTGTTGCCTTTGCTGTTGCCTTTGCTGTTGCCGTTGCCTTTGCTGTTGCCTTTGCTGTTGCCTTTGCTGTTGCCGTTGCCTTTGCTGTTGCCTTTGCTGTTGCCGTTGCCTTTGCTGTTGCCTTTGCCGTTGTTGCCGTTCCTGATCCCTGCCTCCTGCCTCCTGATTCCTGCCTTACCATCCGGCGGATGCCTGCTCTACGGCCAGGCAGGCGTAGGCGGTGGTCAGCTCGGGGATGCTTTCCATCCAGCGGCCGTTCTCGTTGATCCATGAGCCGTCCGCTCGCTGGACGGTCAGCAGCCGGCCGATCAGTTCCCGCCGCCAGTCGTGGGCGGTTTCGTCCGGCTCGACGATCCGCTCGGCGCCGTAGGCGTTGAGGGCGCGCGCCATCACGAGGTAGTAGTAATAGAGCCCCTGCTGACCGAGGCCGGGGTTTTCCTCCACTGTCCAGTGCGCGCAGATCCAGCCGTAGGCGGCCTGGACGCGCTGGTCCCCTTTGCGCAGGCGGGCGTAGATCATGCTCTTCAGTCCGGCGTAGGTCATGGCGCCGTAGCTGCGCAGGCCGCCGTCCGGGGTCTGTCCGGCCTTGCTCTCGCCCGGCCGATAGACGAATCCCCCGTCGTTCGCGGCCCAGGGCTGATCGTTGGTGGCTTTCAGGTTCTGGCAGCGCCCCAGGAAGGCGGCGGCCCGCTGGTAGGCCAGTTCGGTGCGCGTCCGGGTTCCCTGGCCGGTCCCCGCGGCGGCCCGGTCTTCCTCCGCCACGTCCTGAAGCGCCCTGATGGCCTCCACGGCGAACTGCGTATTGGACATGTCGGCCCTGAGCATCCCCTCGCCGGAGGGGTCCTTCGCGTATCCCCAGCCGCCGTATTGCACGTTGCCGGGCTGGACGCCTTCTCCCGCGTCCGCCTGGGCTCCCAGCAGGAACACCTGGGCCTTGCGGATAAGTTCCTTATCCTCAGGCAGGCCGGCTTCCACGAGGGCCATGGCGCAGATGCTGGTGCTGTAGCTGGCGTAGTGTTTATCGTAGATGCCGCCGTCCGGTTGAGCGCAGTTACGGATGTAGTCCAGGGCCGGCCCGACCACCTCGCTCTTGGGGCCGAACTTCTCCTCGCCGCTGCCCATCATCCCGGTCACCACAAGGGCCGTCATGGCGGGACTATCCCGCCATGAACCGTTATCTTCCTGCTTCTGGGCCAGGTATTGCAGGGCGCGCCGGACGGCCGCCTTTGCCTCCAGGAGCATGGAGGGGTCGCGGCTCCGGCCGGCCGGGGCGGCGCCCAAGAGCGCCAGCGCAGATAGGGCGAGGCAGGCAAGGAGCAAAGGCAAAACGCGAATATCCAATATCGAAGCATGGCGTGAGCGTTGCTCGAGCATTCGGAGTTGAGCGCCGGGCATGTTCGTTGCCACCTGGTCGTTAATGTTCATCTTTCCGCCCTGATCCTTTATCCTTTAGTTTCGGTTTCGGCTTCTTGATTATCAGTTCAACGGGCGTGCCAATGGGAGGGCAGAGGCGCTTGTTGACGCAATAGTAGATGTCGTCGTTCACGGTGGGATGGGCCAGCTCCAGTATTGCGAGCGGGTCGTGGAATGTAGTGATAATGCTGCCCTCGATATCGGCGCCGAAGCGGCCTTCGACGAACTGGCTGCCCAGGAAGACCCAGTCCGCCTGGCCGAGAGGGGTATCGGCCTGGATGTTGTAGAGGAAGCGTTCCGCCCGGACTTGTCTCATCTTTGGCGCCGGCGCGTTCTCCTGCTGGCCGGTGTCGGCGGGGGCCCTGGGGGCCGGGCGCCACCGCACGAAGATGTTAACTTTGTCTCCCGGCGGGATGGCCGGCTCTGGGGAGTCATCCGTCCTTTTGACGGCCGGGTTGCGCCCCGGTTTCAGGTCCAGCAGAAGCAGGGCGAGCTGCAGGTTCTTCGGACGGGGGTCCATCGTGAAAACGCTTTCATGCGTTTTGCCGCGCGGCAGACAGGCGAGCAGTTCGATGGGGCCGCCCTCGCTCATGTTGACGCGCCCGTGGCAGCGCACGGTCCCGGCCCTGGCATCTATGAGGATTTCGCCCACCTGGTAGCGATGTGGGGCGACCTTGCGCACGAGCGGCGCGGAGGGGGCCTGGCTGGGCTGCGAAAGGGCGGCCAGCGCGAGTGCGGGGAGGGCGAGCCCCACGCAGAAGAAGACCGACCGGGCGAGGAGCGCCCGGCCGGCATTCTGTCGCAGCTTCTCGATTGGGGCTACTCCTCTGAGATGGCGCCCACCGGGCATTCATCCACGCAGGTGAGGCATTCGGTGCACTCGTCCTGGTTGATCACGGCTACGCCCGAGTCCAGCGAAATCGCTTCAACCGGGCAGACATCGGCGCAAATCCCGCACGAAGTGCATTCTTCCTCGTTTACGACGACCATTTCGACCCTCCCTGTTGAAGAGGCAAGATAACGAGCGATTGACAACGGTGTCCCGATGTGAGAAATGGTAATCAGCGCCGGCCCTTGGCGTCAAGGGAAGGGGCGGCTAACTGCGTTTCTTCCGAGGCTCCTTGCTGCGAGCCCGCCGCCCCTGCGGGGACGGGCTGCGCTCGGTCCGCCAGAATGAAGCAATCCAACGGGCAGGCGTCCGCCGCTGCGCTGAAATCGCCCCCCGCCTTGTCATAATCCAGGACGGGGAGGTTGTTCTCAAACTTGATGGCGTCGTTCGGGTCTTCCCTGGCGCAGAGGCGGCAGGCGATGCACCCCATGGGGCAGAGCTCCTTGACCGCCTTGCCTCTGAACTGCGACGAGCAGCCCAGGTATATCTTGAAGTGCGCGGGCAGGAGGCTTATCACATTGCGGGGGCAGACATCGACGCAGATCCCGCAGCCGGTGCACTTCTCGGCGTCTATGACGGGCAGGCGGTCTTCGCTCATTGTGATGGCGCCGAACGGGCATGCCTCGGCGCAGGAGCCGAATCCCAGGCAGCCGAAGGGACAGGCTTTCGGCCCGCCGGCCATCAGAGCGGCGGCGGTGCAGTTCTGCTCCCCGGCGTACTCGAATCGGTCGGGGCAAAGGCTGCGTCCCCCCCGGCAATGGACCACGGCCCTGTGTCGGACTGCTTCGCCCGGTTCGACGCCCATGATGTCCGCGAGGGCGGCGGCGGCGTCCGGGCCACCGGGGATGCACAGCCCGACGTCCTCTCCTTCCTGCGCGACCGCCTCGGCGTAGCTTCGGCAGCCGGCGTAACCGCACGCCCCGCAGTTGGCGCCGGGGAGCGCGTCGAGGACTTTCGCCACGCGCGGGTCCTGGTCCGTGCGGAAGGCGCGGGCCGCGAGCATAAGGCCCAGGCCGAACAGGGCGCCCAGCACGGTCATGGAAAGCGCCGCGACGATAACGATGGAGCCGATAAGGAGCATCGAGAATCACCCGCGAAACACAGGGCGGAATTATCGCCCCAGGCCGAGTCGGTAGCCCAGCATCTGGTATTCCTCGCCGAGTCGTTTGACCTTCGCCATGGTGCGTCGGTAATCGTAGTGCACCCGATAAAAGCGGACCAATTCGTCATTCATGGTCACGAAGCAGGCGCGATTGTCCCCGTCGCGGGGCTGCCCCACCGAGCCGACGTTGAAGACCATCTTACGCTCGTCAAGTTCAATTACAGTGTTGTCGTCGCGCACAGAGGTCAGAACCATGTCATCCGTCACGCAGCAGGGAACGTGAGAATGGCCGACCACGCAGAGGCGGTCGACCATCGAGAATATCTCCGCGAACTTCTCCGGTTCGTGGTACACGTCCGAGGGGAGTATGTATTCGCTCAGCTCCGCGCGCGGGGAGGCGTGCACCAGGTAAATTCCGTCCACTTGGGCGCTCAACGGCAGCTGAGAAAGGAAGTTCCAGCGCTCTTTATCCTCCTCGGTGGACATATCGGTCACGCGCATCCAATCCTTGGTCTTATAGACCATGGCGCTGGCCAGTGTGTTGAACCCCACGGGGCTGTTGAGCACCGCCCAGTCGTGGTTTCCCATCAGGGCAAGTGAGCAGTTCTGCCGGACCAGGTTGGTGCATGCGATAGGATCGGGTCCATAACCTACTATGTCACCGAGGCACCAGATTTCTTCCACGCCCAGGCGGGCGATTTCCTTCAGAACCGCTTCAAAGGCTTCGAGATTGCCATGGATGTCTGAGACAAGAGCTTTCATGCTTCCGCTTCGTCAGTTACAGGATTGAAAGACCGGCTATTCAAGCAGAACCAGCGCGTCAGTTCAAGGTAGGATTCACGTTTCCACGTCCCCAAGGGATATTATCCCATGCCCGCGCTTCACATGCAAGACGAAAGGCGGAAAACAGAACATGCAGGGCCGAATACCTAACTCCCCATCTTCAACGGAGGCTCGCGACATCCCTCGATATTGCCCTTCTCCTTCATCCTCCAGGGCGGGCGCCTTTCATACTTGCCCGCGCTCAGGGTCATGGATTAGAATGGGCCGCGGGATGAAAAAACTGCAAACATACGTATTGAAGGACTGCTTGAAAGCGCTCGCGCCGGCTTTTGCCGCCCTCGTGCTCATCATGGTGGCGGGTTTCTGCATGCAACTGATGCACGAAGGGCTGGACGTAGTGCGCCTGAAGAGCCTGATCCCCCCGTTGCTCGGCTACTGCGTGCCCCTGGTGCTGCCGTCCGCGTTTCTGACCGCTGTGGTGATAACGTTCGGACGCCTGTCTGCGGACAATGAGCTGATCGCCGTGAAGGCCGCGGGGGTCCATCTGTTCAAGGTCATCTGGCCCGTGTTGGCGCTGGCCGTCGCGCTGACGGGGGTGGCCCTGTACTTCCAGTTCGAGCTTGTCCCACGCGCCCGGGTCTCCATCAAGACGCTCACAAGCAAAGCGTTCAAACAGATTCTGCTCGATCAGGTGATGTTGAGCGAGCACCGTCAGTTTAATTTCAAGACGGTCTTTATCCAGTATGACGACTATCGGGACGGGAAGCTGAGGGACCTTTTGCTCTTGAAGATAGGCTCCCGCAGGCCTGAGACGATCATCACCGCCCAGAGCGCGACCGTCCATGCCGATCCCGACCAGGCCAGCGTGGTCGCCTTTGACATGGAGAACTGCATCTCTCTGCTGGGGGGGTATACCCACGGCGAAGCCGGGACTATGAAATCGCAGGGCGCCACCTGTTTTGTGAATCTCGCGCCGGAGCCGCCCGGCTTCGGAAGGGATAGGAAACATCTGCCCCCCCTGGAACTGCTCAGATATCTGCGCGAACTCAAGGCCCGCGTGGCGAAACAGAAGCCCTTCGCCAAGCCCGATAAGGCCCGCAGGGAGCTCGCCGGCAAACTCCAATTGAAGAAATTTGAGATTTCCGACATCAAGAAGGACCTGGAGATACTGGAGCAAGAATACGACGAGAAGGTGGTGCAAGAACGCGATCAGAAGCGGCAAATCGTCCTGTTCAACCAGCAGCGTATCAAAGAGACTGACCAGCAACTGGCGGAACTCGAGCCCCAGCTCCTGGAGATTGTGCAGAAGATCAGCAAGGCGCGGGAACCGGGAGAATCAGAGACCGCTTTCGGCGAGCTGGTGGAGCTGGACAGGCAGCGCAAGACGCTCCAGGGCCAGATCGACGAGCGGAAAACGGAAATCGAAAACTGCCGGCGCAATATCCAGGAAGCAAAACTGAGCATTCAGCAAACCGACGGGCCGGAGCGGCAAATCAAACGCAAGATCAGGGTGCTGGGAAAACAAAAGGACAGCCTCCTGAAAGAAAGTCAATACCTCAACGACCAATACCAGTTGGCGCAGGATCAGTACGACCTTATTTCCACGCGGCTCCGCATCCATAAGAAGCTTGCGGAAGCCGTCTCGCTTTTCGTCTTCGCCCTTCTGGGCATTCCGCTGGCCATCATGGTGGGGGGCCGCAACGTGATGGTCGCTTTCGGGACCAGTTTCGCCGTGGTGCTGCTGGTTTTCTATCCGTTCCTGATATATGGTCAGATCGCCGCCAAAGCCGGCCTCGTCCCCCTGGTTCCGGCCATTTGGGCGGGCAATGCGATTGTGTTCTGCATCGGGCTTGCGCTTTTGGTGAAGGTGCTCACGCGCTGAGACAAGGCCGGGGGATATCCGGCTCTCACTGTTCCTCAAGGAAGCAGGGGAATGCTTCGCTGCGACAATTCCATATCGGCTGCGGGCGCGAAGCCGTCCCCGGGATGGCGCATGCCGGCTTGCGCTGCGGCGGGCGGCCTGATGCTGTACCTGTCGTTCCCACCGGCGGACCTCGGGCCGCTTGCTTTCCTGGCGCTGGTTCCCTTCCTGATGAGCGTCCGGATGGCCCGTTCCTATCGCGGCGCCTTGCTGGCGGGCCTGGTGGCGGCGACCGTGGCTTACGTGCCGGCCTTCGCCTGGGTGGCGAGCGTGGCCCCGGGCGGATGGCTGGCGCTGTCCTTCTACGTGGGACTCTACGTGATAGTAGCCGCTCCCGTGATCCGCTTCTTCCAGCGCCGCTGCCCCGCCTTCTGGCCGGCGCTGACGGCCATGCTCTGGACCGGCCTGGAGTTCTTGCGGATGCGCCTGGGGCCGGGATTCCCGTGGCTCTTTGTCGGCTACACCCAGTATCGCTTCGTGGATCTGCTGCAAATGGCCGCCTGGGGCGGCGTCTTCGCGCTCACCTTCATTGTGGTCCTGTTTAACGCTTCTCTCGCCGCTATGCTCTCGCCGTCAATTACGGCCTCCGGGAAGGTCCCGAGGCGCAGCTGGGCTCTTTTCGCCGGGACGCTGGCTCTGCTGACGCTCGCCACGGCCGCGGGTAGCACGATGCGGGGACGCGTGCGCCTGGAGGAAGGCCCCGTGGTCGGCGTCGTGCAGCAGAACTTTCCGCGCCTTGTCGAGGAGATTTTCAGAGCGCCGCAGCCCGGAGAGGACATCTACGCGCCGGGCGAGGCGGAAATCCGCAAAGCCGTTTCCCTCAGCGAGAGTCTGGAAGGAAAGGGGCCGAGCCTGATCGTGTGGCCTGAGACCACGGTTCAGTTGCCGCTGAACCTGTCGCCAAACCTCCTGCAAAGCGCCCGGGAGCGCAGCATATTGATGCAGGTGCGGCAAGATTTCCGCGAACTGGGGCGCCGCATGGGATGCCACCTTCTGGTGGGCGCGCCCACTTACTTCCCGCGCTCCGCCGGCTATGTGGAGAGCGTCAAGTACGGCGCCACCGTAAAGAACTTCGGCAACAGCGCCCTCATGTTCTCCCCGGAAGGCGAGTTCGAGGGCCGCTATGACAAGATGAAACTGGTTCCCTTCGGCGAATACATACCGCTTCGCGACGCGCTGCCGTTCCTCCAGGTCTTCACCCCTATGACGCGAGAGCTTACGCCCGGCGACCGGCCGGTCGTCTTCACGCTCCCCGGCGAGGGAGAAGAGGTGGGGCTCGGACCGTTGATATGTTACGAGGATGTTTTCCCGTCGCTTACCCGCGCCTTCCGCCGGAAGGGGGCGGACGTGCTCGTCAACCTCACGGACGAGGGCTGGTACAGGATTCCCGGCGAGCTGGGCCAACACCTGGCCATGGCCGTGTTCCGGGCGGTGGAGACGCGCACGAGCGTCGTCCGCGCGGCCAACACGGGCATATCCTGCTTCATCGGGCCGCGCGGGGAAATCTACGCGCGCCTCAAGCCTCATCATGAGGGCGCTCTCGCCGCGCATGTCCGGCTCTGCAAAGCGAGCACACCGTACGTGCGACATGGCGACGTATTCGCCATCGCCTGCCTGGTGTTGAGTCTGGCCGCGCTCGGGACCCTGGCGGCGCTTCGCCGCCGCAGCGTTTAGCCCGGAAATCGGAGCAGTTCGCCGGCGGCGTCCCTTGCCTCGCGCAGGTAGTCCGGCCGGCGCTCGATGTCGTCCGCCCCGTCCAGGCCCGGGAAGAACCGGCTCACGGGACAGGCGACGTTTAGCGCCGAAAACCAGGTCTTGACCGTGGTGAGACACGAGCGGTAGTAGCGCTCTCGGCGCATGGCCCCGGCGCAAAGAAACATCCCCGCCCGCCGCGGCTCGGGAGGATCGGCCAGCAGGTAAGTGCGCGCCCAGAGGCACTGGAAGCGATCAATCATCACTTTGAATGACCCCGGCAGCGCCGTGAAGTAGATGGGGGAGGCCACCACGATGCGCTTCGCTTCGCAGAAACGCGGGTAGAGGGCCTGCATCTCGTCCTGCTGAACGCAGACGCCGGTCTCCATACAGGCGTTGCAACCGAGGCACGGCGATATGGAAAGCTCCCGCGGGATTATCCTCTCGACCGTAGCGCCCCCGGCCTCGAACACCTCGATGGCGGCGTCCAGGATGGTGTCGCTGTTGCCCCCCCGCCGGCTGCTGGCCGCCACGGCGATTACCTCGCTCATAGCTCCTCCAGGTATCTGGTCGGGTCCGGCGCGCCTGCCTCAAGAAAGCCCTTGCGGCGGAGCCGGCAGCTATCGCACCGGCCGCAGGCGCGCCCCTGCGGGTCGGGCTCGTAGCAGCTCACCGTAAGGGAGTAGTCCAGGCCCAGGCGCATCCCGGTTCGAATTATCTCAGACTTGCTCATCGCTATCAGCGGAGCTTCAATGCGGGGGGCCCGCCCCTGGACGGCCCTGCGCGTCGCAAGGCGCGCAAGTTCGCGGAACGCCGCGATGAACTGGGGCCGGCAGTCCGGATAGCCGCTGTAGTCCACCGCGTTGACGCCGATGAAGATCGCGTCAGCCTCCATAACTTCAGCGTAGGCGAGCGCGAACGCGAGGAAGATCGTATTCCTGGCGGGCACGTACGTGATCGGGATCCCGCCGCCGGACGCCCCGCCCAAGGGCAGGTCGCAGGCGGAATCGGTCAGCGCGGAGCCGCCCAGCTCGCCGATGGGAAGCTCCAGCACGCGGTGCCCAGCGGCGCCGAGCGCTCGCGCCACGCGCCGGGCGGCCCCCAGCTCCACGGCGTTTCGCTGGCCGTAGCGGAAGCTCAACGCATGGCACACGTAGCCCCCCTCGCGGGCCAGGGCCAGCGCGGTGGCGGAATCCATCCCCCCGCTGAGTAACACCACCGCCCGCTTGCGCGCCTGCTCATCCGGTTTCATGTAATCCTCCCTCCATAAGATATATGGGGGCGTGCGAAAATGCAACGCGCATCGGGCTTGCTCGCGCGCTGGCGAGACTATAGACTATTACCTGCGACTTCACTGCTGCGTCTCGGCGTTTCCAGGAGAGCGCTTGTGAAAAAAGCATTGATCACCGGCATCACCGGACAGGACGGCTCCTACCTGGCGGAACTGCTGCTGGACAAGGGCTACGAAGTCCATGGCATCATCCGCCGGGCCTCCGTTTTCAACACGGAGCGCATAGACCACATCTACCAGGACCCCCATGAGAAAGATCGCCGGCTCAAGCTCTACTACGGCGACATGGTGGACGGAAGCAACATCGCCCGGCTCGTCGAGAGCATCGTGCCGGACGAAATCTACAACCTGGCCGCCCAGAGCCACGTGGGCGTCTCCTTCGAGCAGCCCGTCTACACGGCTGACGTGGCTGCGCTCGGCACGCTCAGGCTCCTGGAAGCGGTGCGCGACGCCCGGCTGGACACCCGATTCTACCAGGCGTCCAGCAGCGAGATGTACGGCGCTCCCCCGCAGGCGCCCCAGACTGAGCGGACCCCCTTCCGCCCTCGCAGCCCTTACGCCGCCGCCAAGCTCTTCGCCCACTGGATGAGCGTCACCTATCGCGAGGCATACGGGCTCTACGCATGCAGCGGCATACTGTTCAACCACGAGTCGCCGCGCCGCGGCAAGCGCTTTGTCACGCGGAAGATAACCCGCGCAGTCGCCCGCATTCGCGCCGGGCTCCAGCAGAAGGTCTACCTGGGCAACCTCGACGCCGAACGCGATTGGGGCTACGCCCCCGAATACGTCGAGGCAATGTGGATGATGCTCAACCATGACGGACCCGACGACTACGTGATCGCCACCGGCGAGAACCACTCCGTGCGCGAGTTCGCCGAGCTTGCCTTCGCCGCCGGCGGGTTCAGCATCGAGTGGCAGGGCCACGGGGAGAGCGAGAAGGCTCTCGACACCGAGAGCGGCCGAACACTGGTCGAGGTGGACCCCCGCTACTTCCGCCCCGCAGAAGTGACCTCCCTGCTGGGCGACGCATCCAAAGCGCGAGAGTCCCTGGGCTGGGAGCCTCAGACTTCCTTCGAAGAGCTGGTGCGCATCATGGTGGAAGCGGACGTGAAGGCTGTCGAGGAGGATCCCCGAAGATGAGCTTCTGGCAGGGAAAGAGCGTCGTCGTTACGGGCGGGGCCGGTTTCCTCGGCTCCTACGTGGTCGAGCAGATACGCGCCCGAAAGCCCGGAAGGCTCCTCGTGCCGCGCAGCGCGCAGTACGACCTGCGAAAAGAGGGCGACGTCGTCCGCATGTACGAGGACAGCGACGCCGACGTGGTGATTCACCTCGCGGCCACGGTGGGAGGCATCGGCGCGAACCGCCGCAACCCCGGGCGATTCTTCTACGACAACGCCATCATGGGCATCCATCTGATCGAGCAGGCCCGGCTCAGCGGGGTGGAGAAGATCGTGGTCATCGGCACCGTGTGCGCCTATCCCAAGTTCACCCCGGCGCCCTTCAAAGAGGAAGACCTCTGGAAGGGCTACCCGGAGGAGACGAACGCCCCCTACGGCCTGGCCAAGAAGATGCTCCTCGTGCAGACGCAGGCATATCGGCGGCAGTACGGCCTGAGCGGGATATTCCTGATCCCGGTGAACCTGTACGGCCCCCGGGATAACTTCGAGCCCGCCGTCTCACACGTCATACCGGCGATCATCCGCAAGTGCATCGAGGCAAGGCGGCAGGGCGCCGAGAGCGTCACCGCCTGGGGCACCGGCCGGCCCACGCGGGAGTTCCTCTACGTGGAGGACGCCGCGCGGGGCATCGCGCTGGCCGCCGAGCGCTACGACAAGCCGGCGCCGGTGAACCTGGGTTCGGCCCGGGAGATATCAATCAAAGACCTGGTGAAGCTGATAGCCGAACTGACCGGCTACGAGGGCCGCATCGAGTGGGACGCCTCTCAGCCCGACGGTCAGCCGCGGCGGAAGCTGGACACCAGCCGCGCCAGGGAAGAATTCGGTTTCGAGGCGCAGACCGACTTCCGCGAAGGCCTGGAGCGCACCATCCGATGGTGCCAGAACAACTGCTCCTGGGCACGGGGATAATGCCCGCTCGTAACATGTGTGTGCGCGGGAGCGCGCGAAAACCGCACGGGGGCCTCGCCCACGCCGCACAGCGTCGTTATAGCCCATACATCGGTCGTACATCAATGAGTATGCAGGCCGCAGATGACCGCACGTCCAATGACGCTTTCGGTCAGTCTGTCCGTTTGGTCTGTGTTCATCGGCGTTCATCGGCGGTTTATCTTTCCCCTTTTGCGCGCATCCTTCTGCCTTCCCAGGCCTTTCATCCTTCCTGCGGGGCCCCCTGTGTCGCCGCCGGAAGGGTGAAGTGGAAGGTGGAGCCCCGGCCGAGATCGGACTGCGCCCAGATGCGGCCGCCGTGGCGCCGGATGATACGTTCGCACAGCGCCAGTCCCACTCCGTCCCCCTCGTACTGGTCGCTGCTGAAGAGCCGCTTGAAAAGCCCGAATATCTGTTCCAGATAAGGCTCTGCGATACCGATGCCGTTGTCTCTGATTGCGAAATGGACCACGTCGCCCTCGATCTGGCTGGAGATTGTCACCTGCGGGGGCCTGTCCGGGTCGCGGAACTTCAAAGCGTTGTCGATTATGTTCTGGAAGACCTGCTGCAATTCGACGGGGTCCGCCATGACGTCGGGCAGGGAGTTCTCGATGGCCAGTTCGGCGCCACAGGCCTCAAGCGCCTCGGCGAGGACCTCGATCGCGTCCTCCGCGCAATCCTGCGCGCCGGTCACCGTGGACGTCGTGGCCCGGCTCTGTATCCGGCTGATGGATAGCAGATGCTGGATCAGCCGCTTCATGTGCCGGGCGGCCGCCCGGATGCTGCGCAGGTGACGCCGGGACTGTTCGGACAGTTCGACCCCGCTGTCTTCCTCCAGGAATTCGCTGAAGGTGTGGATCTTCCGCAAAGGGGCCTGAAGGTCGTGCGAGATGCCGGAGGCGAACTCATGCAGGTCGCGGTTGGTCTGTTCAAGTTCGCGGTTGGCTCTCTCGAGGCGCGTGGCGTAGTCGCGGAGCGCCGCTTCCGCCTTCACACGCTCGGTGATGTCGCGATCGAATCCCAGAAGGTGGTGCTCGTCGCCCACTCTCATGGAGACTGCCGTCCATTCGTGCACGTTCTCCTTGCCGTCGGGCCGCTTCCACGAATCCACGCCGCTCTCGGGGACTCCCTCGGAGAGCCCGTTGGGAACCGCCTCTTTCACACGCTCCAGCCATTCCGCCCCCCCGATCAGTTCACTCAGGTCGTGGGTGTTCTCGAGTTCCTCGCGCGTGAAGCCGGATATTCTGATAAACCAGTCGCTGCGGAAAACCAACTGCTGCAGGTCCGGTGTTTCAGCGTCTTCCATCTGTCCCTTCACCTCGACCAGCGCATTCAGGTCAGGAGCGCTCAGCAGTTCCTCGCGCGAGTAGCCGGACATCTCGACGAACCGATCGTTGCAGAAAAGCAGCTTCCGCGCGCCCGATTCCGGGTCCCAGCGGCAGATGCTGATCCCCTCGAACGAGGTCTCCACCAGCCGCCGGAAGAGCTCCTCGCTCTCTGCGAGGGCCCGGCGCGCCAGTTTCTGCGCGCTGATGTCACGAAAGACACCGACCAGCGCGCTATAGCCGGCGGGGTCCTGTATTAGGCGGCGGCTGTCACTGATCCAGACATAGTGGCCGTCCTTGTGTCTGAAGCGGAATTCAAGGCGCCTTTCCTCGGCGCCCGGCGCCGCTTCCTCGGCGGTGAGCATCACCCGCTCGAAGTCGTCGGGATGGACCATCTCTCCCAGTACGTCCAGCCGCACTTGTTTGACTTCGTCCGAACTGAAACCCAGGACGTTTTCTACGGAAGGGCTCAGGTACTCGAACTGATCCTTATCGAGATTGACTTTATAGACTACGTCCCTGACGTTCTCTATGACCGCGCGGAAGCTGTCTTCTGATTGCTCCAGCTTCTGGCGCGAGAGCCATTCCTCGGTGATGTCATGGTCTATGCCCAGGATGTAGCAGGCGCTTCCGTTTTTCCAGGGGATAGCCAGGTAGCGGTAGTAGTTCTCCTTGCCGTCCGGGCGCCTCCAGGAAGACACTCCCCGGTAAGGGATTTCATAGCCGATGTGTTTCCACCGAAAATCGCTGAAACGTTGTGGCACAACGATAGCGACCAGGTCATTAAGATTCTCGGCGCTCTCCAGCTCCTCGCGCGAGTAGCCGGACATCTCCACGTAGCGCTCGTTGCAGTAGAGCAGTGTTCTTCTCTCGGCGAGGGGATCGTATTTGCAGATGTTGATCCCATCGAAAGGATCGTGCATCAGCATCCCGAGGGAAGGCAGAATATCGGCCACGGCAAATGCGCCCTCCTCTACGGGGAGAAGCGCCGCCTCTTTCACGGCTTCCGAAAGGAGGGAACCCAGGTTGCCGAACTCCGCCTCCGGGACATAGCTGCCCGGCCAATCGGTCTGTTCGTAGTAGGCGCTCTCGCCGGCCGCCAGGGACGCGCCCTCCTTCGCCCCGCTCAGCGAGGCTTCGGAGGACAAGCCGACGGCGAGGAACGCCGCCCGAGGGGCGAATATCATGGCCAGATGGGCGATTCTCATCTGGCTTTGGACTACGAGCTGCGCGTTGGCAATGATGGCGTCAGGCGGGTTGCCCTCGTCGGCGCGCTTCTTCAGCGCCCTCTCGTAGGCTGGCCAGCCGTCCACATGCTCAGAGGTGAAATCAATCCCCCCCCGACGCAACGCCCCCTCGATCGCATCCGCCTCAGCGGCCGCACCCGCCACGGTCAAGATGTCCATTGCGCTCCTCTGTGCCATCGTACATCCCCCCCCCTCTAATCACGTATTATACCTTGGCGGGCGCATCCCCTGTCAAGCATCGGCTTTCTGAACACCTGCGCGCGAGGGGACGGAAATCTCTACCATCTCCCTCATTCAGCTGAAGTGTTACATCTAATGAAGAATGACACACTGTTGACCTGAGCGGGGGGCAGACGATACCATCGCCGATTGACTCGAACGATGCTCACTTCCAGAGCGTGTGAAACGGGCCGTGAACGAATCCGTGCAGCAAGCGCTTGAATTCGGCAAGGTGCGCCAGATACTCGCCCGCTACGCCGTCACTTCGATGGGGAAGCGCAAGGCGCGCGAGCTCACTCCGGGCGGCTCCGCCGCGGCTCTGCGCCAATCCCAGCAGGAGACCTCCGAGATGGCCCGAGCCTTTCAGGAGGGGTATTCCCTGCCCCTCGGCTCCATCGAGGACGTCTCCGAGCACGCCGAACGGGCGGCCGCCGGGGGCGGCCCGCTTGAGCCGGCAGTGCTCTGGAAGGTCGCACAGTGCCTGCACACGGCTGAGCGTGTCTCAAAATCCCTGCGGCGCGTGGGCCGCGACTACCCCGCCCTGGCGGCGCTCGCCCATACGCTGCCGCTCGCGCCGGAGCTGATTGGACGGATTGAGTCGGCGATAGACGCCAACGCCCGCGTCCTGGACGGGGCCAGCGCCGAACTGAAGAGCATCCGCCAGCGCATCAAGCGGCTGCGGGGCCGGATCGAGAGGACGCTCAAGGCCCTGATCGAGAGCCCCGCCCTGCGCCCGCACCTCCAGTACGGCAAGCCCACCATGTGCCGCGAGCGCTACGTGCTGCCCATCAACGCCTACAGCAAGAAGGAGGCGCCCGGCGTGGTGCACGGCTCATCCGACAGCGGCGCCACGCTCTACATCGAACCTTTCCAAATCATCGAGCCCGGCAATGACCTGGCCGAAGCCATAGGAGAAGAGGAAGAGGAGATACTCCGAGTCTTGTGGGACTTGACCCGCGCCACGGGCGAGGAACGCCACGCTATCGTCCGCGCCACAGACAGCCTCGGCGAAGTGGACCTGGTGCGGGCGAAAGCGCGCATGAGCAACGCCTTCCGCATGTGCGAACCCAAGATAGACGGCGCGCCGGCGCTCAGCCTCCAGGAGGCCCGCCATCCGCTTCTGCTCTGGCTCACCCGCCATGGCGACGCTCCCGAGAAACGCTCCGCAGGCGCGCTGCCGGAGGCGGATGACCTGGACTTCGACTCGGTGGAGCCGATTGACATCCGGCTCGGCGACGACTTCAACATGCTCATGATCACCGGCCCGAACACCGGCGGCAAGACCGTCGCGCTCAAAACCATAGGCCTGCTCTGCATCATGGCGCGCTCCGGCATGCACGTGCCGGCCCGCAAGGCCGCCATACCCTTCTACGACGCCGTCTACGCCGACATCGGCGACGAGCAAAGCCTGGAGCAGAGCCTCAGCACGTTCAGCTCCCACATGTCCCGCATAGTCGAAATCCTGCTCAACGCCACCTCGCAGAGCCTCGTGCTGCTGGACGAGCTGGGCGCCGGCACCGACCCGGAGGAGGGAGGCGCCCTGGGAGAGGCGATCCTGAAACGCCTGGCGCTGGTGCGCTGCCAGACAGTGGTGGTGACCCACCTGGGACGGCTCAAGACATTCGCCACGACGCGGCCACAGGTCGAGAACGCCTCTATGGAATTCGACACCGAGACGCTCCGACCCACATACCGTCTGCTCATAGGTTCGGTCGGCAGCTCCAACGCCCTCCAGATCGCGCAACGCCTGGGCGTTCCGCCGAAGATACTGGCCGACGCCCGTCAGAGCCTGGACGCGGAGTCCGGCGGGCAATACAGCTCCGCGCTCGACGAGGTGCGCCTTGCCCGCCAGGACGCCGAGGAGCGGCGGCACAGGATGCAATACCTCGAGGGGGAGGCTGAAAAGCTGAAGAAACAATATGAGGAAGCGCTGGCCCGCCTGAAGGCCGAGGAGGACCGGCGCGGCGCCGGCATGGGCCTGGAGATACGCGATGCCCTCGAGGGACTCCTCTCCCAGGCCCAGCGCCTCCACGACGACATCCGCCCCATCCACAAGTCCCTGGCCAGGCGGGTGCGCGCCATGCGCGAGGAGCTGCGCCGATGTCTCGGCGACATAAGCCGCCTGCTGGAAGGCCACAAGATTGACCACGCCCTTCAAAAAGGGGACGAGGTCTACGTGATCAAGCTGCACAAGTGGGGCGTCGTCGAGCGCGTGGACGAGCGCAGAGGACGGGCCAGGGTGCGCGTAGGCGAGGCCCAGGTCGAAATCGGGGTCGAGGAGCTCCAGCCCTGGGGCGACGAAATCCAGTAGAACGAATCGGGGAGCAGGAATCAGGAGTCAGGGAGACACAAAAAAAGGAAAGCTTCCGTGCAGGCCGTTGCCTTTGCCGTTGAATTCATCCTTTATACCTGCTTTCGCACCATCACGTACACCACGGGGATAATCAGCAGCGACAGGAAGGCCGCCGCGAAGACGCCGCCCATCTCTACAACGGCCAGCGGGCGGAATATCTCGCCGGCAAATCCCAGCCCCAGCGACAGCGGCGTCAGGGCCACGATGGTGGTCAGGTTGGCCATCACGATCATGCGGAACCGGACGCCACATGCGTCTTTGATCGCCACCAACGGGGTGGAGCCTGCCCTCTGCTGCCGCATGGCGTAGTCCACGACAATAATGGCGTTGTTCACCACCATGCCCACCAGGATGATCATGGCCATCAGGCTGAATATGTTGACGCTGACGCCGCCAAGCAGCATGGCCAGCGTCACGCCGATGAAGCAGATGGGGATGCTCATGATGATAATCACTGCGAGGCCGAAGGACTCGATAATGCCGGCCACGCAGAGGAAGGTCAGCACGGCGGCGGTGATTATGGCCTTGAAAAGCTCTTTGAAGTTCTTGCGCATCATCTCGGCCTGGCCGCCGAAGTAAACGTGCACGCCTTCTGGCACGTCCACGCGCTGATCTATCTGCCGGCGCACCTCCTTGAGCACTTCGCTCAGCCCGCGCGCGCCCGTCAATTCGGCCGATATCGTCAGCAGTCTTTGGCGGTCCTTGCGCTCTATGAGGCTGGGGCTCAGCTCCCGCCGAACGGTGGCCACCTGGCCGATCGGGACCATGTTGCCGGTGGCCGGGGAGTAGATGAACATCCTCTCCACGTCCTCACCCCACAGCCGGTCTTGCCGGTCCAGTTTGACAAGGACGTCGTAGTTCTCATCCCTGTCCGTGAACTGCGTCGCCACCTGCCCTTCGACGTAGGCGCGCAGGTCGCCGGCCACCTGGCTGAACTGTATCTTGTGCCTGCTCAGGGACTTACGGCGCGGGGTCGCCCGCATCTCCGGCCGGCCCTCCTGCCAGGACTTGCCGACCTCAGCCGTGCCCTCCACCTCCTTGACAATGCGCAGTATCTGCCCGCCGGTTCGCTGGATCGCGTCGAGGTCGTCCCCGCTGACCTCCACCGTCACGGGCGATCCGCCGGGTCCGTGCTGCCCGCCCGCCACCTTGATGCGCGCCGTTGGAATGGCCGCCAGTTTCGGGCGCAGATCGTTCATAAGATTATCCACCGTATAGGGGCGCTCGGACTTGTCGCTGACGGTGACCATGACCTCGGCCAGGTTCACCCCCTCCGAGCTGCCCCCCAGGAAACCGCTCACGTGGCCCACGCGCGAGTAGTAGCTCTCCAGGTAAGGGACGCGGCGGACGTATTGCTCGATTCGCCGAACGACGTCATTGGTCCCTGAGAGAGGCGTGCCGGCGGGCATCTCCACCGTGATGCGGAACTGCCCCTCGTCCGCGCGGGGGAAGAACTCCTTGTTCACTTTCGAGAACACCCACACGCAAGGCGCCAGCATCATCAGAGCAATC
Source organism: Planctomycetota bacterium (assembly GCA_021161675.1). GTDB lineage: Bacteria > Planctomycetota > Brocadiia > SM23-32 > SM23-32 > JAGHAF01. Next base: position 18,402 of record JAGHAF010000104.1, read on the forward strand.
AGCAGGGTGGCCAGTCGCCTCCTCAGGCACCAATCCAGAGTTACCAGGTATGCCCTCCTGACCAGGCCGAACATGCTTCTCCACAGGTCCGAGACCAACCCCAATGTCCGATCGCGCAGCCATCCGAGCGGCCCTGCGCCGTCCTCTTTCTCCCGCAGCAGGAATGCGCACATCATCGGCGTGAGGCTGAAAGAGACGGCCAGCGAAACGACGGTCGCGTAGACGACCGTCAGGCCCAGCTCTCGGAACATCTGCCCGATCATCTCTCCCATAAAGGCAATCGGCAGGAAGACGACAAGGTTCGTGGCAGTTGAGCTGAAGACGGCCAGGGCGATGTCGCGTGTCCCGTTGATCGCGGCCTCAGTGGGCCGCTGTCCCTCGTGGATAAGACGAGAAACGTTCTCCAGGATCAGGATTGCATTATTGACCAGCACCCCGATGACGATGGCCAGCCCCGTCAGCGAGAGGATATTCAGGGTGAAGCCGGAGGCCAGCAGCCCCACCAGCGAAATCACCACGGCGACCGGCATCACCACGGCGGCCACAACCGTGGCTCGCCAGGACTTCAGGAACAGGTAAAGCACGACCGCAGTCAGCAGGATGCCGATAATCATGTTATTGCGGACGTTCCCCAGGGCGCCGCGGATGTAGTCGGAAGTATCCTCGGCCACCTGGATTGTGGCCCCGGGGGGCAGCTTCCGGCGTAGTTCAGGGAGCCTGGCCAGCACACCGTCTACGACCTCCACCTCGTTGGCGTCGGTCTGCGCCTGGACAGAGAGCACGATGGCATCCTTCCCGCCAAAGCGGGAACTTGTCCTGCGCTCTTCGTAGGTGTCGCGCACCTCGCCGAGGTCCCCCACGGTCAGGATAGTTGCGGCCTGCGTGGGGATGCGGACCTGCTTGATCTCCTCAATGCTCTTGAACTTGCCGACGGCGCGGATGACATACTCGCGTCCCGGCTGAGTGATGTGCCCGGCGGGCAGGTCCAGATTGGCCATGCGCAGGGCGGTCACGACGCTGCCAATCGGGACCCTGTATTTTCGCAGCTTGCGCGCATCCAGCAAGACATGCACCTCCCGGGCCTGCCCCCCGGTTATCTGCACGTCCGCCACGCCGGGCGCCTGGGATATCAGCGCCGACAGGTCCTCGTCCGCAACGCGGTAGAGCTCGTTGACGTTCTGAGGGCCCGTGATGGCCAGAGTCAGCACCGGGAACTGGCTCAGTTCGAATTTCAGCACCACGGGGTTCTCCGCCCCGTCCGGCAGATCGTGCAGGACCAAATCCACCTGGCTGCGCACGTCCATCCACTTCTGGTCTATGTCGGAGTCCAGTCCAAACTCGATCATGACCACAGAGCGGCCCTGCTGGGAGTAAGACGTGATCTTCTCGACGCCCGAGATCGAAGCCACGGCGTCCTCGATCGGCTTCGTGATGTCCGACTCTATCTCGGAGGGATTCCCGCCGGGGTAGCGGGTAGAGACGGTGGCCACCGGGAAATTGATCTCCGGGAACCTGCGTAGATTCAAACCGAAGTAGGAAAGAATCCCCAGTATCAGCGCGATCAGCACCAGGACGGTGGTCAGGACCCGGCGGCGGATCAGCTTCTCAATTAACCCCACCAGACTACTCCTCCTCGCCAATGACCCTGACACGCGCGCCGTCGTCGAGGTCCTGGTGCGGACGCAGCGCCACCCGATCGCCGGCCCGGAGCGCCCCTTCCTTGATCTGCACGAATCCGGACCGGCGCAGACCCGTCTTGACCGTCACGGCCTTCACCTTTTCCACTTTGACCCGGCGGGTCCGCCCCGGTCGAGCCGCTTCCTCCTTACGGCTCCCCACCAGAACCCGCGCCCCCCTTCGGAGTCTGCTCAAAAAAGAGTTCCCTCCCTCATCAACCGCCCTCTCCGGAGCAACCGCCACTTCCTCCACGGCATCGTGAACTACGAAGACGCGATATCCCTCCCCCTCGTTGACAACGGCCGTTTCTGGCAGGGCGATGCCATCTTTGACAGATTCCCGCAGAAACCTGACCTCCGCGTACATGCCCGGACGGATGAGCCACTTCTCGCCCTCACGCTCGTTGTTCGCCTTCAGGTACACGTCAAAGAAGTGGTTTGGGTCCTGCGTCGAGGGCGCTATCCTGCTGACGGTGGCGGGCAACCACAGGGCCCCGGATTCGATCTGAAACTCGGCGCCCAGCCCCGGCGTGAGGCCGCCCACCGCATCCTCCGGCACGAGCGCCCGCACCTCGACCGTGGCCAGGTCCACGATGGTCAGCATCTCCTTTCCCACACCCTTGAACTCCCCCGGTTCGACGTCCCGACTGGCCACAACCCCGTCAATGGGAGAGCGCACTTCGGCGAAGGCAAGATTGGAAGTGGCGCGCCGCAACGCCGCGGCCGCGTTCTCCATGCCGGTGCGGACCTGCTCAAATCTATCTTCGGTGACCACCTTCTGATCGAGGAGCGTCTTATAGCGCCCGAAGTTGCTCTTGGCCTCCTGGTAGGCGGCCTGCGCCGCCTTCACCTGCGCTTTGAGGTCCGTGCGGCGCAGCTCCACCAGGAGCTGCCCCTTCTGAACGGGCTGGCCCACGCGCACGTGCACCGCCTCCACCACTTCCGCCACCTTCGCCCGCAGCTTCGCCCGCACGTCGGCCACCACGGCGCCGTCGCACCGAAGGTAGTCCTCAAAGTCCATCCGCCCGACGGTCGCGACCTCGACGGGGAAGCCTTCTTGCGCGTGGACTTTCTCGATACTCGCGCTGGCCTCCGGCCGGGCCCCGAGAGAGTAGAGGAGCACGATCCCAAGGCCGCCCAATAGCAGCGCTATCACTGCGAGCACGCCAACGAACGGCGCCAGCTTCCGGAGGAAACGTCCCATCGGATTCTCCTTGATCATTCTTCCCCGGCGGGAGCCGAAGTTGTCTCAAGTTCGGGGGGCTGTTCGGGGACTTTCTGCGCGCCCGGAGGGGGGCCCAGCAGACCCACGGCCCTTCTGTAAGCCAGTCGGGCCACCGCGTGCGCGTGCAGCGCCTGGTAGTAGAGCCCCCGGACCCTGGTGAGGGCCGAGCGGGCGTCCAGGACTTCCAATTCGGTGTTGACGCCTTCGCGGGCGCCAACTTGCACCAGTCGCAGGGCTTCATTGGCGCGCGTCAGGTTCAGTTGCTGCGACTGCACCAGCTCGTCGGCGTCCCGCAAGTCCAGTATGGCATTCTTGACCTCCTGGAGCACCTGTTGCTCGGTGTCTGAGAGCCGGATGTCCGCCCGCCGGACGACTGCCCTTTGCTGCATGAGTCGGCCAGTTCTGCGCCATCCGTCGAACAGGTCCCATGAAAACCTGAGTCCGGCCTGCCACTGCTGATTCCACTCGATGTGAGCCACGTCGTGAGGGTCCGGCTTGGCCCATCTGAACCAGGCCCACGTCTCCAGGTCCGGCCAGTAGTCAGCCTTCAAACCGCGCACCACCTCGCGCTGGAGGCGGCTGTCAAGTTCCGCCTGGTAGAGCGCCGGGCGGTTGTCAAAGGCCGTCCGAACGGCTTCCTCGTAATCGGGCTTCATCGGCCGGTAGGTCAGGCTGTCGCTCAGCTCCACATGGCTGCTCTGCGAGACGCCCATTGCGCGGAAAAGGCCCGTGCGGGCGCGTGTCTTCTCGCTGCGCTGCCGGATGAGGTCGGCCTGGACGCTGGAGACCTCCAGCTCGGCCCGCAGACGGTCGTAACGGATCGCAAGGCCCTGCTCTTGCCGGGCCTCCACGTCCTTCAAGTTGGCCTGCGCGAACTTCAGCGCCTCCTCCTGCACCTCGTAAAGCCTCTTCGCAAGCAGCAGGTCGTAGTAGGCCCGCGCCACCACGGCGACGGTGTCCTGGATGGCGTGGCGCACCTTCTCGTCGCTCAGGAATCGGGACAGCTCCGCCCCGCGGACCGCCGCCGGCACGGCGCCCCCCTGGAAGAGCGGCTGCGTGAAGTCCAACTGGGAGAACCAGTTGTTCTTATCCCCGATCGTAACCGGAGAAAAAGCCCATCCCAGTTTATCGAGCCGCGTGTAGCCGGCCGACAAACTCAGCGAGGGGAGGGCCGTGCCCCTGGCCTCGACGAGGATGCCCTCCGCCGCGGCTTTCTCCTGGAGGACCATCCAAAGGCCCTTGTTGTAGCTCAGGGCCGTCTTGAGCGCATCATGGAGGCTCAGCTTCCCTTCCAGGAGGGGCAGCGCGTCTTGCGCTTCCCGCCGCTCGCGCCAGCGCTGGAAGGACGCCATGCGGCCCCGATGAAGATCGGAGTAGACCTCCTCACGGCCCATGAAGCACCCTGTGACAACGAGGAGGCAGCAAAGCAGCAGCCCGATAAGCGGCTTTCGCCCGCTCAAGTTCATTTCTCTTCCACCTTCCCGGTCATTATGGCAACTAAGAAGCGGTCTTCGGATCGTCGGCCGGCTCGAGCGGGCGCGCGCTCCCAACTCCCGTAGCAACCCCGAAGAATGACCATTCACAATACGAACTGCCATACATCCCGTCAAGCGAAGGCGAATGGCCGGCAGAGCGCGCCGGGTCTCCTTGCGCGTCCTTCGGCGCAGAGGACATCTTATTTTTCGCTCGCTCAGATTGACAAGCGCTATAATATGCGGTAGAATGATGCGCGAAGTGTGAAGGCGGTGCAATTCGATAGGGTAACGCCTATGCTCGAAGAAAGCGATGTTCTCGATTCGCGTGAAGCGGCCCGGTATTTGAAACTCAACCAGCAGACGATCCGCAGGCTGGTGCGTGAGAACCAGATCCCGGGTTTCAAGGTCGGCGGAAGCTGGCGCTTCAAGAAAAGCGTGTTGGACCGCTGGGCCGAGTCGCAGCAGCAAGCCGCTCAGACACGGCGGGTGCTGGTGGTGGATGACGAAGAGCCTGTCCGTGAGTACGTGCGACGGGTCCTGGAGCGCGAGGGCTACGAAGTGCTGAGCGCCGACGACGGCGAGGGAGCTGTGAATTACGTGGAAAATGGCGAACCGATCGACTGCGTGATGCTGGACTTGAGGATGCCGGGCATGGGGGGACCGGAAGCCCTGGAGAGGATACGCAACTACAAGAGAGATATTCCTGTCGTCCTGCTGACCGGATACCCTGAGATAGCCCTTATGCACCGCGCCATGCAATCGGGCCCGATCACTCTGCTGGCCAAACCTGTCTCACGCGCACAGATTTTGGAGGCGGTCGAGAATTTTCTCGGACGTAAGAAGTAACGTCCGTCGGCTTATGGGTTGGGAGAGGGGGCAGGTAGTATTGTGCCGGAGGCATATCCCTGTGATATGTCCATGGAGGCGGCACGCGGCCAGGCGCGAATGCAGCCGCTCGAATCCAAGTCCGGTTTTTCAGACAGAGCCTGGTCCCGCAACTGCCCACCCGCTTGTTAGCCGGTCAGAGACTGTGATATGCTGGCCCCACGCCCATGGCACAGCACCAATACAGCGTCATTCGCAAGGCCGGACTCGTTTCGGCCTTGACGCTGCTGAGCCGCATACTGGGCGTCTTTCGGGATGCGGCCTGTGCGGCATTCTTCGGGGCGGGGCTCGTCTGGGACGCCTTCAGCTTTGCGTTTCGGATCCCCAACATGTTCCGCAGGCTCTTCGGGGAAGGCGCCTTGAGCGCCGCCTTTGTGCCGGCGCTCATTGAATCCCTGGAGCGCGACCCTCAGAAGCGTTCGGAGGCGCTTGCCGCGAGAGTGACCGGCGCGCTTATCGCCGTCCTCCTGGCGCTGATCCTGCTGGGCGAACTGGTCGTGTGCTTCCTGCTCATCGTCCTGCGTCCGAGCCTTCAGTGGCATCTCGCGCTGACGCTGACCGCCCTGCTGCTCCCCTACGCCCTGCTGATATGTCTGACGGCGCTTGCCGGGGCGATGCTCGAGAGCCAGGGGCATTTCGCGGCCCCGGCGCTGGCCCCCGTGATTCTGAATCTGTTCTGGCTGGCCGCCGTCGTCGCCATCGCTCCGGCCATCTGTCCCGACCCCCGCCGGCGCGTCATTATCGTGGCCGCCGTGATACTGATAGCCGGCCTCGCCCAGCTGTCCCTTCAGTTGCTCATGCTGCGACGCAAGGGCTTCCGCTGGCGGCCCATCTTTGAGCCGCTGCACAGTGACGTGCGCCAGGTGGCTCGCTCCATGGCGCCGGTGGCGATCGGGCTGGCCGCCTTTCAGCTTAACGTGCTGCTGGATGGCGTGATTGCGATCTCACTGGCCGGTCCGAAAGGCGCCGCGCTGCATCTGCCGGGCCTCTCGGTCGCCTATCCGATGCGGATCGGCGCGAACAGCGTTCTTTACTACGGAAGCCGGCTCATGCAGCTTCCGCTGGGGGTTGTTGGACTGGCGTTCGCCAGGGCCGTATTCCCCACGCTGAGCGCGCAGGCGGCCCGGGGGGAGTGGAAGGGCTTCTCGGAATCTGTCGTGCGCGGCCTGGCTCTGATGCTCTTTATCGGCATCCCGGCGGGAGCGGGGCTGATAGCGCTGCGACGGCCGGTGATCGAGCTTATTTTCCAGCGGGGCCAGTTCACGCCGGCCATGGCCGCCCGCACCGCCCGGGTCCTGGCCTGTTATTCCACCGCGATCTGGGCGTATTGCGCGCTCCACGTGCTGACCAGGGCCTTTTACAGCCTGAAGAAGCCCGCCGTGCCCGCCAGGATCGCGGCGGCGGCGGTCGCGCTGAACCTGGCGCTGAACCTGTCGCTGGTCTGGTTCCTTCAGGAGAGCGGCCTGGCGATCGCCACCGCCGTGTGCGCTTCTCTGCAGGTGATAGCGCTCTGCCTGCTGCTGCACAGGGCGGCGCCGCTCAGCGGCCTGGCAAGCCTGCCAGTGACAGTGGTGAAGACCCTTGCCTCGACGGCGCTGATGGTGGCGGCGGCCCGCGGGTGCCTCTTGCTCTTCGCGGCCCAGCAGCCGGGGCTGCCCCTAAAGCTGGCGCGCGCAACGGGGCCGGCGCTCGCCGGCGCCGTCGCCTTCTTCGGGGCGGCCTGGCTTCTCAAGAGCAGAGAACTCCACATCCTGACCGGCGCCTTCATGAAGAAGAATCGTAAGACTCCACCCAAGTGAGGAATGCCGAAACAACGAAAATATCCAATATCGAGCGATAGAAGAGAGTGAGGCCGGTCCGCAATTGATCGTATAGCGCGCCCCAGAGAGGGTGACACTGGATAGATGTTTGGAATGTCCCGTGGAGTCCCACTTCCGACTTGACAGGCGCTTGCTCATAGATGTTACCAAGAATCAAGGATAAAAGAAAAGCGACTCACGGCGACAAGCTGGCGCCGTGAGTCGCTCTGCGTGTCCTCAACCTGGACCTCTATAGTCTCCGGCTGCGGCTCGAAGGACAAGGCCGCGTTGAGGCCGCCGGCCGTCCTACTGCTGGAAACGCTGCAGAATATCTTCTACGCTTTCCATCTTTTCGGGGATCACCAGGATTTCCACTCGCCGGTTCTTCGCTGTCGGGGCGGTGGGCGTCTCGGGCTTCACGCGAGGTCTGTTCGGACCGAAGCCCATGATGGACATCCGCGTGGAGTTAACCCCCTTGCTCTCCAGGTATTTCATCACGCTGTGCGCGCGCATCACCGAGAGGTGGTGATTGTCCTCCCAGCGCTTGCTGCTGATGGGCACGCCGTCGGTGTGTCCATCGACGCGGATGCTCACCGCCGGCCGTTGCTCCAGGTATTGGGCGACCTTGTCAAGCGCCTTCTCGGCCTGTTGGTTGAGCGTGGCCTCGCCGAGCGGAAATAATATATCGTTCTCTACGACGATATAGTTGCCTTCCTTGCCCGGTTCAACGGAGATGCCGGACAGTCCCTGCACCAGCGTCTGCAACTCCTGGCGCTGCTGCTGGAGCCGCGCACGTTCTTGCTGGAGCTGTTCCCCCAGGTCCTTCGCCTGCTGGGCCTGCGCTAGCGCATCGTCCAGTTTGGCCTGCAAGCCCTGCCCCTCCGCGTCCAGCGCGTCGATCTTGCTGAGGAGGGCATCCCGCTCCTGCTGACATTGCACAAGTTGATCCGTCAGGTTAGCGTTCTGGCTGCGCAGTTGTTCTGTCAGGTTCTTGCAACCGGCGAGCCCCAGAATCAAAACGGCCAGCGTGATCCCCACCATCCGCTTCAGCATTTCATGCTCCCTATACGAGAAGGCTCGGCCTTAGAATAGCCCCCTGACCCACCCGGTCAGGTGAGTCGAGAAGCTCACGTCGTAAGCGTTTTCCACCAGGAACAGGCTGGTGAACACCATCACAAGCAGAGTCAGCACAAGCGCCACCGGCACCCAGCCGCTAATTTCCGCCGCAACGGCGGCCACCGGCACCGCATAGATGTCCCCGAAATCTTCTTCGACCTCTTCTTCCCCGACATCCGGTTCGAAGCCCTCCCCCAATTCGGCGGGCGTGAAGGTGGGTTCTTCCATGGTAGTGATCTGGGCGGTCTCATCCTCGCCTGCGGCCGCCTCTTCGTCTTCACCGATATCCAGGTCCATAATCTCGCTGAGGAGGTCTTCTTCGGCCACCTCTTCTTCTGACTCCAGGATATCGGTGATCATCTTCTCGTCCTCGGTGGCGGGAGGCTCGTCGAGCTTGATCAGATCGTCGGAGCTTGTCTCAAGCTCTAAGTCCTTATCCATCGCCTCGGTAAAATCGAAGAAGTCCCCTTCCTCCTCGCCCTCGGTTCCTTCATCTTCCAGAAGATGCTTCACTTCGAGGTTCAGTTCGGTTTCCTTGGACGTCTCGCCCACTTTGCTCGCGTCCGCCAGGGGTGTTTCCACATCTTCCCCTTCCAGCGTTAGCTCCGGCTCAAGCGCAGCCCCCTCTTCTTCCAGCACTTCAGTTCCCGGCTCCGGCGCCGCTGCCTCCTCCTCCTCCAGCACGTCTGTTTTCGGCTCCGCGGCAAGTTTCTCCTCTTCGGGAGCAAGCGCCTCGGAGAGGATTTCAAGTTCACCCGCCGGCGCGACCTGCGCATCCTCTTCCAACACTTCTGTTTCCGGCGCCATCTCTGCCCCCTCCTCACCCTCCAGGACGAGGGCTTCGCTTTCCTGATCCGCCCAATCATCGCCGAGCACTTCCGTCTCGGGTTCCTCGGAAGCTTCCTTTACCCGGACTTCGGGCGGCTGCGCCGCCATATCTTCATCTTCCTCAGTAAAGACTGTGGGCCGCTTGTCCAGCGCGCCCCTGAGCGCTTCCACCTCCGAGTATCTGAATTTCGTTTCGCCGGAGATTACATACTCCACCAACCGCCCCTCTCGGATCAGGCGGTTCAGCTCAGTGCGGCTGATCTGCAATTCCCGAAGGATCTGCTCATAGGTCAGATATTGCTCGTTGTTTGCCATTTTCGCCTTCCTATATCGAATAAGGGACTCGCCTTTTCGCGCGGGATAATTCCCCACTTCTGCGGTATTATAGCACCCCGGGGACCCCTTTTCAAAACCCAATATGCCTTTCCGATCTGCAGGGGCCGCCCTGCCGTAGGCATGGCCAGACAGAATGGCGATGCTCGGCGCCGGGCGGAATAACGCCCATTCTACGCGCAGGGACAATCTCCTTTTTTCGCCTAATTGTCTTGTCCGTCTTGAAAATCGTTACCGCTTTGTGAGCAATGTGTTAAGACAAACACGCGCCGGCGCCCTGAATGCCCTGTTGCTTCTGACACATGGCTTGCCCCAAAATGCTCTCCGGACAAAGAAACACTGCGCCGCAGGTAATTAGCGGGCCCCAGTCGGATGAACATGGCATAAGGGCGCTATGATGCTTCCTGACGAACAGAATACCGGGCGGGAAGCGGAACCGGTCGATTCGCTCCCTGAGGACGATGGATCGTATTTCCCCGTCCCGCTGGCGACCATGCAGCCGGAAACCAACGCACCCGTGGACCTTTATGTGAACATGGGACCACCGATGGACTATGTCCTCTACAAGGCGGCAGGAACGCCGCTGCGCGACGAGATGCGGGAACGTTTGCTTGAACATGGCGTGGAAATACTCTACCTGCGGGGCTCCGATCGGGAAATCTACTATAATTACGTGGAACAGCACCTGCGCGCGATACTAAGCGATGATATGCTACCGAACCATATCGCGGCCGAACTGCTCTACGAAAGCTCATCCCGGGTTATGGAGGAGGTGTTTAACAACCCGCGAACGAGCAAAAACCTACAGCGGGCGAACGACGTGGTTCAGGTGACGGTCACGTCACTGCTGAGAAATCCCGATTCCATCTGGCGCATGACCGAGATGGCCGCACAAGACGCTTACACCTACAGCCACTGCGTGCAGGTAGGCATGTTCCTGGTGGCGGCCAGCCGCAACGTGCTGGGCATTACGGACCCGCAGATGCTGACGCGGGTCGGGCTCGGGGGGATTCTGCACGACATCGGCAAGTCCATGGTCCGGCAGGACATACTCAACAAACCGGGCAAGCTCACGACAACCGAGTTCCAGGAGGTCAAGAAACACCCTGACTTCGGAGAACACATCGTCCGGCAGCACGGCAACCTGATGCCCGCCGTCGCCCACATCGTCCTGCACCACCACGAACATTACGACGGAACGGGTTACCCGGAGGGCTTGATGGGCAAGGAGCTTGCGGAGGTCGTGCGCCTCTCGACCCTGGTGGATGTCTACAACGCCCTGACCACTGATCGTCCATACGCCGATGCGAAGCCCCCTTACGCCGCCCTGCGCACCATGGTTGAGATGGATGGGCACTTCGACTCCCAACTCCTGCGCTCATTCATCCAGTTCCTCGGCCCCAATCCGATGCGCAGGGACATGCGCGCTCGCTGGCATAGAGCGCGCCGGGAGCGCCATATCCGAAAAGCAGGTTAGATCTGCCTTGCCGTTGCGACCTGCCTTCGCCGGGCACACAACCTCTCCCGCCCGCAGGAGCAAAAACCCTCGCCGGCTCTACTCTGCCCCGCAAGGCAGAACAGGGGCCAACTCGATCGAGATGTCCAGCGCCGGCGCGGAGTGAGTGAGCGCGCCGATGGCAATGCGCTCGACTCCGGTCCGGGCGTAGTCCACGACGTTGTCCAGGCTGATGCCGCCGCTGGCCTCCAGCGCGGGGCGCCGCTCCTCTGGCAGCGCGTCGGCCAGCGCCACCACCTGTGCCACATCGGAGACGCACATATTGTCCAGCAGTATGATGTCCGCCCCCGACTCCAGGGCTGCGCCAACTTGCTGAATGTCTTCGACCTCCACCTCGACGGGAAGGTCGGGGCACTTTTCGCGGGCGCTTTGGACGGCGCGGCGCACGTCGCCATCCAGCAAGACGAGGTGGTTATCCTTGATAAGGACGGCCCCCGCCAGGTTTAGCCGGTGGTTCTGAGCGCCGCCGCAGCGCACGGCGTATCTCTCCAGTTCACGCAAGCCGGGGGTTGTCTTCCGCGTGTCGTATATACGGGCCCTTGTGCCTTTTACGCGATCCACAAACTTGGCGCTCAAGGTGGCGATACCGCTGAGTCGCTGCAGGAAGTTCAGCGCCGTCCTCTCCAGCCCCAGCAGGCTGCTGGCCGGCCCGTTCAGACGGGCGAGCGCCGAGCCGGGCCGCACCTGATCGCCGTCGGCGCGGAGCAGATCGCAGACTATTTTCTCATCGCACCGCGCGGCCAACTGGCGCATCAAGGGCAGCCCGCAGATCACCCCGTTCTCGCAAGCCTTGAGCCTGGCGCTGGCCCGCGCCCCGGGCGGGATGAGCGCCCTGGTGGTGGCGTCCGCTTCGGCGCGATCTTCCGCGAGCGCCGCATCGAAGAGCGAGTTGAAGTCATTCCACCTCATGAGAATGTCCCCTGATTTGCTTTCTTTCACGGCTCTTGCACCGGAGGACATCTCTGGATGGGACAAAACGTCCGCGGCGCCCGGAGCCTTACGGCACGAGGCAGAATCTCGACCACAGCCGGCAGATGCCCGGCGGCCTCGCCGTCCAGCTCGAACGGAACTTCGCTCGCCGTCGCTTGAATCTCCACCCGCCGCCCCCGGGCGTAGGTGATCCCCCGCCAATTGTGCACCGTGCGGAACATTGTATGGGGAAAACCGCCGAACATGCGCGCAAATTCCGCCTTCACGCACATTACGTCGAGCAGACCGTCCTGGGGTGAAGCGGCCGGCGTCAGCTCGATCCGCCCGCCGTAGGAATGCGTGTTGCCCACGACCACCTGGCCCAGGCCGCTTCCAAGCGGCCGCCCGTCGAGCCGCACCTTGATCCCGTAGCCGGCGCACTCTATTGTTCCGCGCAGGATTGGAAGCGCGTAATGCATGTGGGTCATGAATCCGCGGCGCTTTTCGTGGGCAAGCTCCACGGCCCTGGCGTCCAACCCCGCCCCGAACATGCTCACGAAGCGCCTGCCGTTGCAAATAGCCAGGTCGAAGCGTTCCTCCCGGCCCTCCAGTATCTGGCGCACAGCCTTCTGCGGGTATGTGCTCATGCCCAGCTCGAATCCGAGGACGTTCCCAGCTCCGGCCGGAATGACGGCCAGAGTGCAAAGCTCGAGGTCGGCCCCGTTCAGAACTTCGTTGAAAGTGCCGTCGCCGCCGAAAGAGACAATCAGGTTCGCTCCCGTGCGCAGCTCGGACGCGGCCGCGTGTCCGTCCCCGGCCTGACCGGTGCGCATCACTTCCACCCGTTTGGCCGAACGGCGCAGATTACGCACCACCCAATCCAGCCAACGGCCGGCCTTCCCCAAACCGCTTATCGGGTTGGCGACCACCAGCACTTTATCGAACTGTTTCACCAGACCTCCCCAATTCAAGCTTGCGGTGAAACTATAGCATATCAGTTGACTCATGGCAACACGTCGCGCACGTTTGACCCGGGTTTAAAAGGATGCTACGCTGCGAACCGGCGGGCGGATAGCTCATTTGGAGAGAGCGCTTGCCTTACAAGCAAGAGGCGCCGGGTTCGACTCCCGGTCCGCCCACCAGCCTCCCCCCTCCCGCTGACGACATCTGAGCGGGCAAGCTCGCCCTCACTGCCCGGCCGGGCCCGGCTCTTCGAGCTGGCTGAGCCTGTTCTCCAGGGACGTGATCTTTTTCTGGAGCCGTCCCATCCAGAGCCCCCCGACAAGCGCAACTATAATCAGCGCCACGCCCAGCAAGAACCCGGCGGAAACCTCGCGGCCACGCTTCACGCCTGCTATCGCCGCCAGCTCTTCCATCTCCGCCTCCTCGCCGGGGGGCGCGGACCGATACGTCGCGTAGGGATAGCGTTCATCAAGTTCGGGCATCACGATCTTTGCCCCCCCCTGCCCCGTGGACTCCTCCCCGGCGGCTTGCGACTGCTCTTCGCTTTGCGCCTCCCGCTTCAGGGACTTGACGCGGAGCCGTGGAGAACTGCTGACCTGGCGCTCCGAACGACGCGCCAGGCGCTCCGCGTCTTTTCTGGCCGAGCGATCCGCCGCTGATTGCCCGTCCGGGGCCGCTGGCTGGGGTTCTGCGCTCATGCTTTTCTCTCCTCTTGGTTGGCGAATATCCTCTATCCGGCCCTTCGATCGCGCCGCGGCGGGCCGAGCATCCCGACGGCGTCCGGTGCGGATTGCTCGACGCGCCTCTGCTCGGCGCTCTCCATCGCGATCACTTCGCGCGTGAGCGCGCGGTAATCCTGCGCGCCGTGGCACTCGGGATCGTATTCCGTGATGGGCAGCCCGAAACCGGGCGCCTCGGCGAGGCGGACGTTCTTTCGGATCACGCTCTTGAAGACACGCCGGCCGAAGTGCTTCTTGATTTCGTCGAGTGTTTCTTGCGCCAGGCAGGTGCGGGAGTCGTGCATACAGGCCAGCACCCCCGTGATTCGCAGGCGCTTGTTGACCGCCGAGCGCACCTTGCGCACGGTTCGCAGCAGCTTGCCCAGGCCCTGAAGGGCGAAGAACTGCGTCTGCATGGGTATGAAGACCTCTCGGGCGGCGCACATCGCGTTCAGCGTCAGCAGCCCCAGCGAGGGCGGCGCGTCGATCAACACGTAATCGTGCCGTTGTTGCAGTTTCTCGAGCGCTCCCCGCAGCGCGAAGAGCCTCCCTCGCTCCCCGGAAAGCTCAACGCCCAGCCCGGCCAGGTCCACGCCGGTAGGCAGAATCCGGAGCCCTTCCACGGCGCTCTGGCGCACCACGTCAGAGGGATCATCCTCGCCCCGCATGACGGTATACAGCGACGGCTCGCCGCGCGCCAGGTCCACGCCGAAATGGAGGGAGAGATTGGCCTGCGGATCGGCGTCCACAACCAGCACTTCCCTTCCGCGCTCGGCCAGGCACGCGCCCAGGTTGGCCACCGTGGTGGTCTTGCCCACGCCCCCCTTCTGGTTGCAGATGATAATGCATCTCACCTCGGATTCTCCTTGCCGACGCCGCTATCCGGCTCAAGCGCCAGGTTGCTTCAGAACTACATAACAGGGCGCCCGCCCGGGCCAAATCAACCTGAACGGATTGAAATCAGCATTGCGTTTCAGTTATCCTACGGTTGGCGCCGGGAGGTCGGGCCCTGAATGGCCTGAGCACCAGCCCGGCTGGCCGCACACATATCATTGGCGGACAAGGGGATAAGACAAGCGCCCGGCCCGGCGAAGGGGCCGCCTCAGGCGTGGCGGCGCGAGAGGAACGAATATCCGCCGGCCACTATCCCGTGAAAGCAGAAAATGGCAGAAAAATCCACGCCTAAATCGCGGAAGAAACTGACTGCCGCTGAGATGGCCCTTCAGCAGCGAGAGATAAGCGTCAGCGAGTTTTTTACCAAGAACCGACACCTGCTCGGCTTCGATAACCCCAAACGAGCCCTCCTGACCACTGTCAAAGAGGCCGTGGACAATTCCCTGGACGCCTGCGAGGACGCCGGCATCCTGCCGGAGGTCTGGGTGGAGGTCGAGCAGACCAGCGCTGAGGACCGCTTCCAGGTGAGGGTGCGTGACAACGGGCCCGGCATCGTCCAGGAGCAGATACCCCGCATCTTCGGCAAACTCCTCTACGGCAGCAAGTTCCACCGGCTGAAGATGAGCCGCGGCCAGCAGGGAATCGGCATCAGCGCCGCCGGGATGTACGGCCACCTGACCACCGGACAGCCCATCACCATCATCAGCCGCACCGCCCCCGCCGAACCGGCCCATTTCTACCAGATCGTCATTGACACCAAGCAGAACGAACCGAAGATCCTTCGCGTCCAGGAGGTCGAATGGCAGCCCGAACAGGGCACCCAGGTGCAAATCGAGCTTGAGGGCATTTACCAGCGCGGCAAGTGGAGCGTCGACGAATACCTGGAACAAACCGCCACGGCCAACCCACACGTCACCATGCACTACGCCGCCCCGGACGGGAAGAAGCGAGACTTCCGGCGGGTCAGCAGCGAGCTGCCGGCCGAGCCGAAAGAGATCAAACCTCACCCCCACGGCATCGAACTGGGCATCCTGATCAAGATGCTCCAGGAGACCAGGTCACGCACGCTCAAGACGTTCCTGCAGAACGATTTCTGCCGGGTCAGCAGCAGGTCCGCGCTCCAGATTTGCGAGCTTGCAGGCCTCTACGAAAACGCCCGGCCCAAACGCATCGCCACTAAGAACGCCCAGAAACTGCTCAAGGCCATCCGCAACACCAAGCTGCGCAACCCGCCCATGGACTGCATCGCCCCCATCGAACCGGAACTGATAAAGGCCGGGATGCGCAAGGAGTTCAAAGCGGACTTTTACACCGCCATCACCCGCAAGCCGACCGTCTACCGGGGCATACCTTTCGTCATCGAGGCCGGCCTGGCCTACGGAGGCGCGCTGAAGCAAGAAACCTGCGCAAAGCTGATGCGGTTCGCCAACCGCGTGCCTCTGCTCTACAACAGCGGCGCCGGCGTGATCAAACAGGCCATCGCCAGCGCCAACTGGAAGCAGTACGGTATCGAACAGTCCAACGGCAGCCTGCCCGCCGGCCCCCTGCTGATCCTCGTGCACATGGCCAGCCCCTGGGTGCCCTTCACCAGCGAGAGCAAAGAGGCCATTGCGTGCTACCCCAAGATCGAAAAGGAGATCGTCCTGGCCCTGCAAGAATGCACGAGGCCCCTGCGGCGGTTCCTGCGGCAAAAGCAGAGGAACATCGAGGAGAGGCGCAAGCACAAGTACATCGAGAAGTACATCCCCCACATCGGCGTTGCGCTGCAGGAAATTCTTCAGTTCAGCGACGGCGAGCGCGAACACGTCATCGAGAATCTGAGCGTCGTGCTCCAGAAAAGCCGCGCCGGGTAAGGCTACCGCATGAAGTCCACGGCGGCCAGGCCGGACGGGTCGCCCTCCACCACCAGGCGCCGATAGACGTGCGCCGCGCACGCCAGGTCCTGCGCGGCCAGCCCGGTGGAGTCGAAGACAGTGATCTCCTCGTCCGTCTCGCGCGCCGGCCTGGCGCCCACCACGATCTGCCCTATGTCGGCGTAGACGTCGCCCCGTCCGATCAGCCCCTCGGAGAGCGCCACGTTGATCTCGCCCCCGTGGCTGGCCTGCTCCCAGTTGTCCACCACGAGCTTGGCCGCCTGTAGGATGGCGGGGTCCAGCTCCTGCTTGCCCGGCGCGTCGCCCCCGATGGCGTTGATGTGCGTGCCCGGCCGCACGGCGTCTGCGTCCACGATCGGACTGCGCACGGGGGTGGTGGTCGTCAGGACGTCCGCTGAAGAAACGGTCTGGCGCAGATCATGGGATGCGGCGGACACACCGTAGGTGTCCTCCGCGCGGCGGGCCAGGGCCCGGGCGCTGTCCGCGTCGATGTCGTAGAAAAGGACTCGCTCCACGTCCGGCAGCACGGCCATCATAGCGTCGAGTTGGGTCTGCGCCTGCCGGCCCGCCCCGACGAAACCGAGAACCTCCGAATCGGACCTCGCCAGGTATCGAGTGGCGACCCCGGCCGCGGCCGCCGTGCGCATGGCGGTCAGGTAGGCGCCGTCCATGATAGCCACCGGGAACCCGCTCTCGGGGTCGAAGAGCGTAATTGTCGCCATGACGGTGGGCAGGTCGGCGTTGCCCGGGTGGACGTTGACGTTCTTGACGCTGGCCAGTCCCAACGCCGGCGCGTAGGCGGGCATGCAACGCAGGTCGCCCTTCTCGAAGCTGAGGTAGGGCTTGGGAGGCATCTGGACCTTGCCCTCGCCGTATGCCCGGAAGATACTCTCGACGGCCTCCAGCGCATCGCTGATCGTCAGGACGGCTCGCACTTCACTCTTGGTTATCAGGTAAGTCTTGCAGTCTTTCACTACTCGATGCCCCCTGTCTCAAGAGGCCGACCTTGCAATGACAAGAATTGGGCCCGCCAGCCGTCGGCGGGCGGGGCAGAGTTCGACATTGCTTTTTTCGGGGTTTATGGTGCCAGAGGCGGGACTCGAACCCGCACGGGCCTAGAGCCCATCGGTTTTTGAGACCGACGCGTATGCCTATTCCGCCACTCTGGCGCGGCGCCATTCAATTTCACACCAGCCACTTTAGTGCAAGGCGGGCCCGAAATCAAGATCGCCCCCCGTTCTCCACATCCTCGCGGAGCGCACGGACGGTCTCCTGGAGGGAGGGCGGCTGAAACTGCCGCAGCATGGTCTCCAGATGAGGCAGAAAGTCCGGATTGTGAGCCCTGCGCAGCGCGAGCAGAAGCCTCTCCCGCCCATCCCGGTCCAGCCGGCGCAACATCAGCAGGGAGGGCAGGATGGCGTCTACGCTTCGCGCCGCGATGGCGGCCATTGCGCCCACCGTCGTCTCGTCGTAACTCCTCTGGCGCAGCAGGAACTCCACGGCCTCCGGGGAGTCGGCGTAGGCGAGCTTCCCCAGCACGAGCCGGAGCACCCGCCGGTCGAGAGTGCGCCTGCCGGCCCGCAGGAGTCGGCGCAGCGGCCGGGCCCCTCCCTCTGCGCGCAGGCTTGCCAGCTTGCGCAGACCGGCGCGAGTGCGCCACTCCCAGAGCAGGGCGCCGCCCACCATCGCCGCCCCGGCGGCGGCGGCCACGCGGAGCGTCCCCATCCCATCAGTCCCACTTGCGCCCGCAAGCAGGGCAAAGAGCCCGCAGGGGATCATGGCGACCAGTCCCGTCTTCGCCACGTGCCAGCGCTGCGCGAGCAGGGCCAGGACCGCCGCGGCGCTCAGAATACCACCGCCGCCCAGTCCGACCACCAGGCTCCCCCCACCGGCGTACTGAAGCCATCGGCCCATCTGCACCAGCAGGAAGAAAGACGCCGGGAATACCAGGATCCAGAGCATCAGCGAAAGGAAGGCGCCCACCATGCCCCGCGTAAGGCACAGATAAGCGCTGAGCACCCCCAGGATCACCCACACGCATACGGGCAGCACGAAGTTCGCGAACCCGTACCAGCGCGCCACAGCGCTCTTGGCGCGCCGCACGTCCAGAAGGCCGGCCCCCAGCATACCCCCCTCGAAGTAGCGGTCGTCAATCGGCCGCGCCGTATCCAGGACGATCCTGAGCGCATCTTGCCCGGACAGCCGAGGCGCGTGGTCTAGCAGGAAGGCCAGCGTAGCGGCCACCCGGGGAGCTGCGAACGAAGTGCCCCGCGCCTCCATCTCCCGGCGCAGCCACTCGTAGGGAAGGAACTCGTAGTCCATAAAGCTGATGTCCCCCGAGGCCGCGACGTCTATTTGGGGGCCGTAGTTAGAGCTCGGGGCCTTGCCGCGCGGGCCGGCGCTGGCCACCGCAATCACGCCGTCGTAAGCGGCGGGATAAGTCAGCTTGTTGCTATCGTCATTCCCGGCGGCGGCCACCACGAGCGCACCCTCGTCCCCAAGGGCCGTCACCAGCCGCTCTTCCTCCTGCGAGGGGTTCGGGGAGCCCAGGCTGACGTTCACGATGACGTGAACGTCAGTATGAGTTCGAGCGTAGTCGAGCGCTTCGCGCAGCCCGTCCAGGTAGCGGCTCCTATCGGCTCGTCCCTCGACGTCCTCGACGGGAATGGACTTCAGGGGCGCCCTGCAGTAGCTGTGTATTACGCGCCCGACCAGGCTGCCGTGGGTTATGTCGTCGGCTCTCAAACCCAGCACGCGCCCCGCCAGGAAGTCCTCGTTGATGGGGGAATCCAGCACGAAGACCACGGCCTCCTGCGCCGCCGCCGTGCCCGTGAAGCACACGAAGGCCACCAGCAAGCAGACGAACCCGGCGAAGGATGAAATTGAAACGCGACGGGAAGAGCCTGAGCGTTTCTCCTTCATCCTTCTGCCTTCATCCTTGGCGCCTTCGGCGCGTGCCCCCCCTCATTGCACGGGCGTGTCGGCCACCTCGCTGTCGCCCTGCGCCCCGCGGCTTCTATGCGGTTGGGGCAGATAGGCCCGGGGGAACATGGCGCTTAGACGGTCGGCGACTTCGGGCTTCTCCTCGATGATGTTGATGCGCTCGCGTGGGTCCTCGATCAGGTCGTAGAGTTCATCCGGCTCGCCCTCGGGCCGAATGACGAGGCCATAACGCTTGTCCCGAATCGCACGCTCCACGCCGACGTGGTAGCCGGAGATGGTCACGTCCCGGATGGCATCCCTCTCGCCCCGTATGACGGGCATCAGGCTCTTGCCCGCCAGATCGTGCGCGGCCGGCGAGAGCCCCAGGGCGTCCAGCCAGGTAGGCATCAGGTCAGGAAACTGAGCCAGAGCGTCGAGGCGCTTCCCGCCAAATCGAGCGCCGGGGAATCGGATCATCAAGGGCGCCTTGAGCAATTCACTGTGCATCCGGTCCGTGCCCTTGAGGAACTTGCCGTGGTCCGCCAGGGGGTGCCCGTGATCGGCCAGCACGCAGACGAGGGAATCGTCCATGTAGCCCATCTCGCGCAAGCGGCCGAAGACTTTACCCAGGCACCAGTCCACGTAGGCCACCTCGCCGGCGTAAAGGCCCCGCACGCACCCGATTATTTCCTCGCTTCCCCAGTCCAGCGCGTTGCCGCCCATGGGCATGATGACGCGCGGCCCGTCGTAGTCATCGGGGACGAATCGGTCGAATTCTGCGGGCGGATTCCAGGGCTCGTGATTCTGGAAGGTGTCTATCCAGAGGAACTTCGGCCGCTCGGAGCGGTTCCGCTCCAGCCACCCCAGCGCCGTATCCATCGTGCGATAGCAGGCGAAATCCTCGGGCTCCACCCACTCGTCTACATTCTTCAGGTATTGATGGACAATGTCGCGCCACCAATCCGGGAATGTGTCGAGGACGTAGTCCTCCAGCTTCCTGTTGCGCAGGGGGGCGCTGCGATAGGCGTCGCACTCGTTGCCACGGATCCAGCGGAAGCAGTGGAAGGCCCGGTGGAAGTTCATGTCCGGTTTGAACAGGTGGTATGTGTCGGCCACCAGGCAGTTGAGGTAGCCTTCCGCCCTGAGCGTCTGCGCCAGCGTCACGTCGGTCGGCTCCAGGGGCTGCCAGGGGCGGTGTACCAAGCTATGCTGGCCCGTGTGAAGCTCCGTGCGCACGGGAATGGTGGGAAGTCCCTCGGGATAGCAATTGTCAAAGACGACGCTTTCGGACGCAAACGCGTCCAGATTCGGCGTCTCCACGGGGCAGCCGTCCCACCCGTAGAACGAAACATGATCCTGCCGCAACGAATCCAGCATGATGACAATCAGGTTCACAGCATTCCCCTTTTGCCTGAGTTCTATCTGCGCCGCGAATCATGGAAGGATTCGAATCTACATGACCCAAAGTGGGCTGTCAAAGGTGTGAACATCGCCCACGCGATCGCCGTTTCGGGCGCATGACGGGGAGGCGCATGTTCTCCCGTCAGTGGCGGGCGCCGGCGTAAGACTTGACTTTGCCCTCAACGGCCCTATAATTTGCAAATATCTGGTAGCAACCATAGAATTGGGAAATCCCTACGCGCGAGGAGGAAGTGAATGAGTGCGTTAACTAAGGTATTCGTGCTTCTGGTTCTGCTCTTGAGCGTAGCCTTTGCCGCATCTCAACTCATCCTATATCAGAAACGCGAGGATTACGGGACTAAATATGTTGAGACATACGAGCAACTAAAAGGCCTGCGCACAGAGCATAACACGCTTCGTGCGGAAAGGGATGACCTGAAGAGGAACCTGGACAGTGAGAGGGCGAAGAACGAAGCCCTGCAGAAAAACCTGGACGAGCAGAAAAAGACCGCAGGAGAGCTCGCCGCCAAACAAGAGGACAAAATCCAAAGACTGGACGCCGACAACAAGAAGCTTGTCCAACGCTGCGAGGAAAGACACCAGGAGATCGCCAGTCTCTACGCCACCATTAAGGAAATGGAGGCCAACCTCGCTTCCCTCGAAAAAACCGTCAACAAGAAGCAGGCAGATATCAGCGGCCTCCAGCAGGTCATCGCCGAACGCGAAAGCGCAATCGGCGACCTCCAGCATCAGTTGCGGGAGACAAAAAAAGACCGCCAGCGACTGGCGGAGGATAATGCCCGGTACCACGGCATGGTCAAGAACCTGGTGCAGCGCGGGATCCGCCTGGGGCCCGAACCCACCCCTGCTATCAACGGCATAGTTGTCAGCGTGGACCCGAAACTGGACTTCGCTGTCATCAACAAGGGCGCCAAGGACAAGGTCAAGGCGAACACGCAGTTCGAGATCTATGACGACGCCGCCGACTGGGTGGCTACCCTCGTAATCAATGAGGTGGAGGACGCGGTCGCCGGCGGCATGGTCATCAGCCATGCCGAGGGTCGCTCCGTTAAGGTGGGCGACAAGGCCACCACCGAGATACAGATACCCTGATTCGCCATCAACCCGATTCCGAGCCGGAAGGCAGCCAAAATGAATGACGACAAACTCCTGCAGGGCATGCTTATCGCCGCGAGTGTTTGCCTCGCTTTTGGCATCGCAATGGCCTGGGCGGATATCAGCCACTACAAAGGGCTGCCCGAACCCACGTCGTTGCCCGCGGTCCAGAGCCCACAGCCCGCCGGGCAACCGGAAACCGAAGCCGCCCAACCCGCCGACAACCTGGTCGCGCTGGCGCCCGAAGGAACCGTCGGAGTCGCGACCGTCGACGTGGCCAGGCTGATATCCCGCCTTGAAGAGCTGCAACCCGCCCAGTCGCCCCCTCTGCCCGAGTTCGCAAAAGAACTCTCGCGATACACCATCTTTTTCCTTGCTCCGGCCGGCGATAATCCTCCCGGATGGTGTGCTGCGGCCAAGATGCTGGGGACAACGAAGGACGCCCTCCAGGAGCAGATCAGCGAGAAACTGGAGAAAGTCAGTGCCGCCGGCATGGACGCCTTCGCCTTCGACACGATGGCGGGGATGTCTACACCGCCCGGAGCGCCGCCGATGAAGGGGCTGGTGGCCGTGGTGGACGACCAGACTATCATCGCCGCAGATAGCGCTGAGCAACTGGAAAAGATCGCCGCCGCAGTCAAGAGCGGCTCCGGCGCGGGCCCCGGCAGCCAGCTTCAGGAGCTGCTCGAGAGATACTCAGACCGGATGGTGTGTTTCTCCGCCGTGATACCCGCGAAGGCTATGGAAATGATGCCTCCGGAGGCGGCTGCGCAAATGCCAGATGCCCTGAAGGGGCTGGATTCGGTCGCCGCCGGGCTGGACCTCGCCGAGAATTTCCATCTGGACGTCCTGATGCGTATGGGCGAGGCGAGCCAGGCCCAAGAACTCGCCGCCGAAATCCGAGCCGGCATCGACGACAAAAAGCAAATGATACAGGAGATGGCGGGCGAAGACGAGCAGATGAAAACCCAGCTTCAGCCGGTGCTCGCCCTCCTGGACAAAATACCGATCCAAGACTCGGACCGTGATCTGACGCTCCGTTTCAAGTGTTCCATTGAAGAGTTGAAGGCCGCAACAGGAGCGCTAATGGGCATGATGATGGGCGGCATGATGCCCCTCCCCGGAACCGAAACTACGGGCCCCACCGGCGGCGGCGCGGCGCCTGCGGACACGGGCGACTTCCCGTCAATCGAGTAAGAGCCTTGGGGATATAGTTACAGCGAAACACGCGCCTGAAGAAAACGAGCACTGAAACTTGTCAGCGCACAGCCGGAGTTGCCCTCATGCCGAAGGGGGCGGCTACCGGCTGTTTTCTTGCGTCGGGCCGAATGATTGGACTTTCCTCCGGCAGGCCGTTATAATCGCGCCCGAAGACCACGGATATCCGGAGGGCCGCCGAGATGGCAGATAGCTTCGGGCTGTCTATCCGCAAGATGCTGAACGTAACGATGAATCTGGGGGCCAGCGACCTCGGGATCGATCTGGGCACTGCGAATACGCTCGTCTGCGTTCCGGGCAAGGGCGTGGTGCTGATGGAGCCCTCAGTGGTGGCGGTCAGAGCGAACTCCAACCCGCCGATCGTGCCCCTGAACGGGCGGGCCGTGGGCTACGAAGCCAAGAAGATGATCGAGCGCACCCCCGAAAGCATAAAGGCCATTCGTCCGCTTAAAGACGGCGTGATCGCCGATTTCCAAATCACGGAGATCATGCTGCGCTACTTCATCCGCAAGGTCCAGAAACGCTCCTGGGGCGTGCGCCCGCGCATGGTGGTCAGCGTCCCGAGCGGCATCACCGCCGTGGAAGAGAAGGCCGTGCGAAACAGCGCCGTCAACGCCGGGGCTCGCCGCGTTCACACCGTCGCCGAGCCCAAAGCCGGCGCCATCGGCGCGGGGATCAGGATCAGCGAACCCATAGGCGTGATGGTCATTGACATCGGCGGGGGCACCTCGGAAGTGGCTGTCCTGAGCCTGGGCGAGGTGGTCACGCTGGAGAGCCTGCCGATCGCCGGCGATGAAATGGACGAAGCCATCATCTCATACGTGCGGGAGATGTACGGGCTCGAGATCGGACACCGAACGGCGGAGGCGGTGAAGATATCCATCGCTTCCGCCTACCCCCTGGAGGAAGAGGTGAGCTACGAGATCCGCGGCAAGGACATCGCCGCCGGCCTGCCCCGCCGCCTGCAAATCTCCAGCGCCGAGATAAGAGAGGCAATCCACGACCCCGTCTACAAGATCATCGACGCCGCCAAGAGCTGTCTCGACCGCACCCCGCCCGAACTGGCCAGCGACCTGCTGGACACCGGGATCACCCTGCTCGGTGGTGGGGCGATGATTCCCGGCCTCCGTGAGCTTATCTCAGAGGAGACGGGCCTCACGGTGCAGGTGGCCGAAGACCCGATCAAGGCCGTCGCCCGGGGCACAGCCATCCTGCTGGAAAAACTGGACGAATACGAAGACGTCCTCGAGGCGGACTAAGCTCTGTCTGAGACATCGGCTGTCGCGGACAGAGAGCGAGCGAATTCGTGGCTGACAAGGACGCCGAAGCAGGCATATCCCCTGTGATATGTCCATGGAGGCGGCATGCAGCCGGGCGCGAATGCAGCCGCTCGAATCGAAGTCCGGTTTTTCAGACAGAGCCTGGCGCCGTCACCTTCGTGGAAGTCTACGGCCCGGACGCCCCCTGCTGAGTTGCCCCACTTCCGCTCTGTGGGCCGGGGCCAGAACCGCTCTGGGGAGTGGCGCCGGCGGAGGCGCCCTCGACCTGGATCATCGTTCCGTCGAGGAATCGCTTGCCGCGGATGTCCTCAATCACTATGTCGGTCCGGTAGATGCCCGGTTTGCTTCACCACTGTCAGGCCTCCTGTCCACTCTAATCCCATCGTCGGCCGCAATCCGTGACTACGGAGAGCCGCAGGTGAACAGCCCCTGCGGACGGCATGTGGCCCCCTTGTCCGCTGCGCCTGCGGAGACCTGCGAGAATCGAAAAGGGCTTGCCGGTCACGGGCAGGGAACGGTAAAATAGTTATCATACGAGTAGGGAATATGACTCGCCTGCCGGGCGCTATGACGGGCCAGACGTCGTGCTGCGACTATGGGTGAGTCGGATAGGGAAAGGCCGGAGCACAGACCCCTTCTGCTCGGGACGTGACTATCCGCATGCGAGCATCGGATGTTCATATCCGTCTGCCACAAGTTAGGGATGATCCTGGATATGAAAGAGAATCGCGGATCCCCACAGAACAGGTCGGGCCAGTCCATTGTCGAATACGCGCTGATACTGACCCTGGTCGCTATAGTTATGCTCCTCTCCGTAACGTACCTTGGTCAAAGAACGGCCAATACAATGGA
>JAGHAF010000044.1 GCA_021161675.1 Planctomycetota bacterium
CCCCCCCTCGAAGACCAGTTTGTCCCACCCCACGCTGGACAGGGCCTGCGATATCTGCTCCGCGCTCGGCGCCTTCCCGCGCTCCTCGGCGCGGCGCCAGAGCGCGCCCAGTGGCGCGTAAGTGACGTCAAAAGCGCCGCCGGTCAGCTTCGAGACCTCCTTCGCTCTGCGCAGCGTCGCCAGGGTCGCTTCGGACAGCTTCACGGGTGAGGCGGCCCCGTGCGCGTTCAGGCGGCTGATTTCGCTGTCCGGGCGATATGTGCTCATCCGTCGCTCCACCATCTTGACCTGGGCGAGGGCCTGCCGCGCCGCGCGGGCGGCCGTTTCCCCGTCGCCGGCGTAGATTGTCAGCGCCCCGTCGGTTCCCATCGCGCTGAAGCGCGCCTCGTAACGTCCCTTCTCGGTCTGCCGCACCTGGAGCGGCGCGGCGGGGGGGCGGCGCAAGCACACCTGCGCGGCCGCGAGCAACAACAGCGCCGCGAGGCCGATATAAAGGACGCTGCGAAGCTGTCGGCGATTCATTGTGACCTCTCACTTATGGCGCACGGGCCTGCCCGGATGACGGCGGCCCGGACGCTCTCATTGTAGCGCGGGCGCCGGCCGGCGCAAAGCGGCACGTTCGCCCCCGGCTCCCCCCCTGAATCCTGCCCCCTGCGGGATGGCTGCTCGAGAGCTTGACAGCGCCGCAGCAGGCCGTACAATGATATTCTGCGTGCGGATGTGGCGGAACAGGCAGACGCGCCAGGTTCAGGACCTGGTGGACCAATCGTCCATGGGGGTTCGAATCCCCCCATCCGCACCATTTCTTCGCGCACAGCGCGAAGAAATGGTAGAGCAGGCGAGCAGGAGAACAGGTCAGAACGGCAAAACGCCTCCCGCTCTAGGATTCCCGCCGAGACGTGGGGCATTCGTTCGTCTGCGGTCACCTGCTCAACTGATCACCTGACCTGCCGTTTTCTTGCCTTCGCCTCCGGCCTAGACAGATTGAGCTAAATGCGTTCCGGGCGCCAAGCACACGGCACGGCGCGGACGCCGGGCCTACCGTTTCGGGGTAGGTCCGGCGTCTCGCCGGACCGGATAGTAACCGTACGGTCTCGGGGCCCCGCGGCCGCCCTGAACCTGGGTAGCTGAGCCGGATCGGCCTCGGCGTCTCCGCTTTCGGCGGCCGGGGAAAACTTATCAGAAATCGCTTGGCCCGACGGCTGTAGGATCAGGGCATGCCCTTGAGCGCGCGCACGGCCTTGGTCGCGTCTGCGGAGCTATCCAGCGTCAGGTACATGACGAATTGCCTGCCGATGACCGACGCAGAAAGCCCACGCAGGTTGATGTCCTTGGCCGCAAGCGCTTCGGTGATCTGCGCGCCCAGCCCCGGCTTGTCCCTCCCTTTCGCACGCACCGCGAACAGGCTCTTGGTCTTGTGCAGACCGGCCTTCTTAGCGGCCTGGATCTGGCGAGCGCCCTTGACGGGCGTCAGGAAGACAACTCCCGTTCCAGGCTTGTCCGACGCCCGGCGGGCCATCACGTATTGGAGCTCCACGCCGGCCTCGGCAAGAGGCGTGAGCTTCTCTAACAGCCCCCCCGGTTGATCCTCCACGCTGCCGGCCCAGATGTCCACACGACTGACTTCCAGCGCCATTGCTGGCCCTCCCACAAAAACCCCATGGCAACGCAGCCGACGGCGCAATGCACGAACCATGCGCCGGATGCGTCTTCACCGCTCACCATGTTAGCGCCTCGCGCGCGCACGTGCAAGCATGTCCGCGAGCATGATGCGGGACGCTAAGTATCGCGGGCGGCCGCGCGGTCGTCAAAGCGGGAGCTGCCGCCGCCGAGCCCTCGGCGTTGTGGCGGGCCTCACTACTCCCAGGAGAAGCCCGGCCCCTGCGGCAGTTGCGCGCAGCCGTCCTCCAGCTTCAGCGGGGAGCCGGGCTCGATGAGGCCGGTCTCCAGGTAGAGCGAGTTGGGCAGGCAGGCCATGACGTTGAGCTGCACGGGGCCGCCCCCGTGGCTGGCGTAGGGTCGGCCGAACACGTCGGCCATCCATCCGATCTGCAGGAGGGCGGTCGGCCCGCCGCCGCGCCTCAGGTCCGCCTGGACGATATCCACGGCGTCCCGCTTCAGGAACCGGGCGAAGTCGCGCACGGTGTACAGGTTCTCGCCCGTCGCGACCGGGATGTCGAGCGCGGCGGCCAGTTCGGCGTAGCCCTCGACGTCGTCGGCCGGGATCGGCTCTTCCCACCAGTAAACGCCGAGCTGCTCGTAGGCCCGCCCCCGGCGGATCGCCTCGGCAGTGGTGAGGGACTGGTTGGCGTCCACCATCAGCACGGTCTCCTCGCCGATGGCTTTGCGCACTGTCTCGATCCGCTCTGTGTCTTCACGGAGCGTGGGGAATCCCACCTTGATTTTGACGGCGCGAAAGCCCTGTTCGATGGCCCTGGCGCAGATGCGCCGCACCTCGTCATCGTCATAGTTCAGCCAGCCGACCATGGCGTAGGCGGGAATCCGGTCATGCACCGCGCCCCACAGATGGCGGCAGGGCTCACCGTGCGCCCTGCCCAGGCAGTCCCATAGCGCCGTATCGATCGCCGCGATGCCGAACATAGCCAGGCCGAACGCGCCGTGATACTCCATTTCGCGGAGCATCTCCTGGTGTATGCCGCGCACGTGTGCGACTTCCCGGTCGAGTGCTACGGGCTTCAACTCGTTCTCGATGAGCGCTCCGAGCGTCGCCGAGGCGCCGGCTATGCGCCCGAAACCAACTGAGCCCGTCCCCGAGACGCCTTCGTCGGTGCTCACCACGACTTCGACGCTGCCCCCGCCGGAGAGCGTCTGCAGCGCATCGCGCACGCCGCCGCCGGTTCCTCTCCGCGCGGTGACGCGCACATCGATATCGGTGATCTTCATGCATTCTCCTTGCGGACCCGGTGGTGGTTGCGTCATCAAGTGTACGTCGTTGCCGTCTGAAGTCAACAAGTATGAAGACAAAAACAACCTGCCCCACACCAGCCGTGAAGATCTCTCGGAAGCTTAGCCTTCTTGGCGCCAGTCCTGCTTACGTGGCCGGAGTCCTGATTTCTCTGCCTAACTTCAGCCCCAGGTGCGGCCTCACGAAGTTGTAGTAGCGTCGCAGCAGTTGCAGCTGTCCGGCCAAGTGTTCCTCTGAACGAGCGTGGCAGGCTGTCCTACGGCTCAAGTAAGCCGAGTTCTGCCTGACGGTCAGGTTCGGCCTTTCGAAGAACGAAGTGTTAAGGCTGGACGAGTCTTCGGACAGGGAGAGCGCATCGGTAAGCTGGGGCTTGGAACCGATGATCAGCTGGCTGTCTATTCTCCATACCCGGTTATAACGCCACGTCTTGATGACTTGTCCCTAGACGCATGCCCAGGCCTCCTTTCGGGTTATGGCGAAGCAAACGTTCGCCTGTAAGAAACTGAACTTTGCTTACCACCAAACCCGCTTGGAGGCCACTGGCCTTTGCTTTTCACATGGTAACTCTGTGATTCCTCGACGGCCGAGTAGGCCCGGCTCTCAACTTACCACGTTCTGCGGGTCGCCTCGCAGGAATGCCTCGACGTTCTCGATGGCGGTGTCCAGCAGGCGCCCGCGGGCCGCACGCGTGGCCCAGGCGACGTGCGGCGTGATCAGGCAGTTCTTCACCCCAAGGAGCGGATGCCCCGCCGGCGGGGGCTCCTCGGAGAGCACGTCCAGCCCGGCCCCGGCGATGCGCCCCTGCTTCAGGGCCGCCGCCAGCGCCGCTTCGTCCACCACGGGCCCACGGCTGGTGTTGATCAGAAAGGCCGTGGGCTTCATCTGTGAGAGCCGCGCCTCGTTCATCAGGCCCTCAGTCTCCGGCGTCAGGGGGACGTGCAGGGTGACTACGTCGGATTGGCTGAGCAGCGCCTCCAGGTCCGCCGGCTCGACTCCCTCCGGCATCTCGCCCGGCGGCGCCACGTCGCAGCCCAGCACGCGCATCCCGAACGCCCGGGCCAGCCCGGCGACCGCCCGTCCGATCCGCCCCAGCCCCACAATGCCCATCGTGAGGCCGTCAAGCTCGATCAGCGGATAGTCCCAGTAGCAGAAGTCCGCGCTCCGCGTCCACTTGCCTTCGTGAACCGTGCGCGAATGCGCCCCCACGTGATGCGCCAGCTCCAGCAGGTGCGCGAAGACGAACTGCGCCACGGACTGCGTCCCGTAAGTGGGCACGTTTGTGACCACGATGCCGCCGGCCCGCGCGGCCTCGAGGTCCACTATGTTGTAGCCGGTGGCAAGCACGCCGATGTAGCGCAACTCGGGCAGCGCCTCGATTACAGGGCGGGGCAGGGCGGTCTTGTTCGTGAGCACGAGCGGCGCGCCCCGGGCGCGCTGAAGCGTGCTTTCGGCGGGGGTGCGGTCATATATCCTGCACCGGCCCAGCTTCTGGAGGCGTCCCCAGCTCAGGTCGCCCGGATTCAGGGCGTAAGCGTCCAGCACAACGATTCGCATGATTTCCCCTTTACGTATTTACCGCAGAGAGCGCGGAGAACGCAGAGACGGCAACGAAGGCAGACAATAAACAGCAATATCCAATGTCGAAGGAGAAGCAACAGC
>JAGHAF010000080.1 GCA_021161675.1 Planctomycetota bacterium
CTCCAGGTGGGGGCTTTTTAGACCGGACTCACATGTCAATATTCGACAGAGTCGCGACAAGGCAACAGGGTGCTGTGTGTGCGAACGGGCTGCAACGAGTCTCCGCTACGGGGGCAGTGGTCCCGCACCTGCGGGATGAATATCGCCATCCCGCCGTCCTGCCCCCAACTAATATTGACATGTCAATATTCGACCTTTCCGGTCCGCAACGTCAGTGTGGCGTGCGCGGGTGAAGTTTGCCTGTGACCGGATGGGTTACAATCGGGGGATAGGGGCTCCGTCGCCTGCGCCCGCGTAGTGACAGCCTGCGCCAACGGATGTCCGGTCGGTGACGGCCCCTCGTCGCAGAATCGGCGCTCTCTTGACCGGCGGATGTCCGCCGCGAGGCGCATCGTTCACCAAGCGCGCACGCGAAGGCCACGCGGACACAGACCAACGCGCAACGACGCGCACTGACAATCTTCGACAATAAATCCGAAGTGATTGTCCACATAGTGGCGCCCTACCGGCCTGTCCATGCCGCGCTCTTGTGCGCGATCTGTCTTTATTCCTACTCCGCCCCGCGGGACGGGGCTGCGAAGGGCAAGCCGTGTGCATCCGTGTCAGAAAAGCAGGCGGCAAGCAAGGACGAAGTATGAAGGCAGAAGGATGAAATTGAACTGCAACGGCGAAGCTCACGCTCCCCGCCGCGAGTCTTAAAGCTCCTGTTTCTGCGCAAATCTGCGCAAATCTGTGGATTCTCCCCTTTTTTACCGGACATAGGGGACTGTACGGACACATGGATTTTCCCGAACGAGTATAATAGAGGCGCCGGAGACGCCAAGGATAAAGCATCAAAGATGAAATCAAACAGCAAGACTGCGACTCGCTTCTCTCGCTCAGGACAGGCGGCAAAGGCAGAGAGGTCTTGTTTTCTTTAACGTCGTGCCCGTCGTGTCGTCGTGGTTAGTTCTTTGCCGTTCTCCAGCTTGCCCTCCGTAGTCACGCCATCGCGGGACGAAGGAGGGTGTCCTCCGCCTGCTCTGAGCGTAGTCGAAGGATATTTCAGTGGCGAGAGCCGCGTAGACGATTACGAGGAAAGGATGTCGGACCGGGGCTTTCGCAAAACGAACCCATTGTGTCACATCTCCGCAGGAGAAAGAGACTTACGCGGCGCTTCATATAACGGCGGATTGACAGACCCGGCAAAGGCTGTAGAATCAGGGAAAGAGTTGGTATCCGGCACGAGGCTTTATCCAGGAGGTAGTGGACGAATGGACAATCTCGACCAGAGGCGCGTATCGCGCAGGACGCTGCTGAAGATGGCGGGCGCCGGCGTGGCCGCCGGCCTGGTCCCGACGATCTTCGCCCGAAGTGGCGAGATCGCTTATGCGGCCGGCGCTCCAACTCACCTGGAGATAGACCCGCTGCGCGTGGCCGGCATTCTCGACCCCAGGATGACGACGGCGCTGAACGCGCAGGCGGGATGGGCGGACCAGGAACGCCTGGTGCGCGCGGACGTCGTCAGGGCGAATCTGGACAGGCTGGCCTGCGCGCTGGCCGAACAGAGGCAGGTCAAGGACGCCTGGCAACGCATCCTCCTGAAGCCGCCGGGGAAGGTCTGGTCGGACGTGGTGGTCGCCATCAAGACCAACGAGATCGCCGGTGGACAACAGCAGAGCCGCAGCGCGGTGCTCAGTTCGATCTGCCATGTGCTCACGGACGTGATGGGCGTCAAGCCCTCAAATATCTGCGTTTACGACGCCACCACCGGCGGCGGGATGCCCGCGTACCGGGGTCTGCCGGAGGGCGTGAACCTGACCAAGAAGTGGGGCGGAACGGCAGCGTCCGTGCCCGTTCCGGCGCCTTACAAGGGCGGCGCGGCCACAGCCAGATGCCTCAAGACACTGGCCGACGGCACGGTGGACATCCTGGTGAACCTGGCTCTGTGCAAGGGGCACAGCAATTCGTTCGGCGGATTCACGATGGCCATGAAGAACCACCTGGGGACGTTCGAGCCGGGTCCTGTCCACCAGGGGGGCGGCGGGCCGGATTACCTGATCGGCATCAACAAGTCGCCGCAGATATTGGGAACGCTCGACCAGAGGAGCGGCAAGGTCCTTTTCCCCCGCCAGCAGCTCTGCATCATGGACGCCCTCTGGGCCAGCAAGGGAGGCCCGGGGGGCAACCCCTCGGCGCAGCCCAACAGCCTGTTCATGGGCACGTGCGGCCCGGTCCTGGACTACCAGGTGGCCACGAAGTTCCGCCGCGACAGTATGAAATGGCAGATCAACGAGCCCGTCACGCTGCGCTACCTGAAGGAGTTCGGTTTCGACCCGGCGGACCTGCCCAACGGCGGGCGGATCATCGAGCCTGCCGCGTAGCGCGCCGGACCAGGGCGAGCGCGTCCGCCCTGGACGGGCAGCGCAAGGCCGCTATGAGGAGGGCGTCGCTGACGAGTTGGGCGGCGAAGAAGCCGTCGGATTCGGCGAAGATGGTGATGCCGTCGGCAGTCTCTTCGGGCTGGCCCCAGTTGCGACGCATCTCGGCGAAGCGCGCGGCGAGAGACGCGCCGTCCGGCCCCGCGAGGACAAGCCAGGCTTTCTTGCCGCCGCTGACCTCGTACTGCGCCATCACGCCCGAGACGGACGCGCCCAGGATGTCGTCGGGTATGGCCTTCTCGGCCAGATAGAGGTCGCGGTTCTGGGCCGCCAGCGTCATGGCCCTGGCGGAGTGGAAGTACAGCGCGGAGAGCGGCGCTTGCTGCGACGCCGGCAGGCGGCTCACAAGAGCGGGCCGCCTGGCGCCCGTGGGCGGCAGCATCGCGGAGACCTGTTTCGCCATTTCGCGCCCGTCCTTCAGCGCAGCCCGGCCCGCGGCCGCGCGGAGCCAGACGGCGTACTTGTCCTGCCACATCCAGAGGGAGTCCGCCGTGGCGGCAGCCGCGTCGCCGACGTCCAGCGGCTGTGCATCAACTGCCCTGTCGAGGTTGTGGACGCCAAAGGCGTCGGCAGTATTGCCGAACTGCCAGATGTCGAGTTTTACGCGCGCCTGGCCCCCGGCGCCGTACTGGCACGTGCCGGCTCGCAGAAACGCATAGGTGAGATATGGATCAGCGCCGCCGTCAATGTAGTTCCAGAGCCCCTCGCTGCCCTCATAGAGGTGCGGCGATTCCATGCGCTGCAATCCTGCCAGGCTCAAGGGGAACAGGTCGCCGAGCGCCGCGGAGCCCTGCTGATCGAGCAACAACTGCCTGCCTTCGACCCGGATCGCCGCCTGGCCGGGCACGGGGCACACGTGCTCACACGTGCCACAGCCAACGCAGAGGGACTCGACGATGAAGGGCCTGCGCACCTCGCCTATCCCGGGCACGTGGACAGAATTGAAGCGGATCGCCTTCGTGGGCACGGGGCAGAACTCCTCGCAGACCCCGCAGTTACAATCCGCGGCGCCGCCGCCGTCCTTCGCGTATGCCTGGCTGCCGACCCATGGAATGCAGCGACTGCGATCAACCCGGGCCAGGCCGATGGCGCGGCGCTGCTTGTCCGCCAGATCGAGCGGCCTGAGCGCCCCGGTCGGGCAGACCCGGGTGCAGGCGTTGCAGCGGTAATCGCACGGCCCTATGCGCGGCACGAGTCGAGGACTCCACAGCCCGTCAAGCCCGCGCTCGAAGCCGACGGGCTGGAGGCCGTTCGTCGGGCAGACGCGCATGCATTCCCCGCAGCGGATGCAGGCCGCAAGGAAGTCCACCTCCGGCAGAGCCCCCGGCGGACGGATCAGGGACGGACGGCCGCTCCCCAGGCCGGCCGAGGAGATGACGCGCGTGGCCGGCGCGAGCACGACAGCCGTCGCCGCTGCGGCCAGCACCGCCCGACGCGACAGGTCCACCTCCTCGGACTGCTCCGCCGGCTGACGGGGCCCGAACGCCACCGCGCCGTGCGGGCAGACGTCCCGGCAGTTCATGCACAGGATGCACTCGCCGGCGAGCGTGTGGGTCGGCCTGTCCGGAGGGATCGCTCCCATGGGGCAGAGAGGCGGACACCGCCCGCAGGACGTGCACTCGTCGCTCACTTTCCGCCGGAGCAGGTTGCGCAGGCTGAACAGCCCGAGCATCGCGCCGAGCGGACAAAGGTTGCGGCACCAGTAGCGCGTCCTGAGCAGTCCCAGCAGAACGACGACCACGAAGACCAGGAGGATCACCCCGTGCTGCCGATAAGTTGGCGGAGGATGCGCATCGAGGGCGCCGGCCAGCCCCACCCGAACGTTCTCAGCCGCCCGCCCCACTACGGGCAGAGCGGCGCCGACACGCAGCGTCTCGTCAATGCCCCGCGTGGCCCAGGGCTGCACGGCCAGCCCGTAAGTGCGCGTCGCCACGGACAGAGGGTCGAAAAGGCCCGCCCATTGCACTCCCAGCAGCGCCAGGAGCAAGAGCAGCGCGAGGAGGTAATACTTTGCCCTCCGCCCGTCGTAGACACGCCGCCCCTCCCTGCGCCAGGGCTTCAGCAGCCGGTCCGTCACGTCGAGCGTCGTGCCCATCGGGCAGACCCATCCGCAGAAGAACCGGCCCAGCAGGACGGCGCTCAGCGCCACCAGGACAGCAACGCCGGAGATGCAGGTGATCCGGCGCGACGCGAAAGCCGCCGCCAGCGCGGAGAACGGGCTCATCCGGGGAAACGCCTCGACCGGCACGCCCACCCCCGACAGGCTGCGCGCCCTGACCAACAGCACAAGGAATGCCGCAAAAGTCGCCGCCTGCACAAGTTTTCGAACGCGGCTCAATCTCATCACACACCCGGGCTAATGTGCCGTTCAGACCGTAAGCTCGACGACTCCCACACGGCTCAGGTCCATCTCACCCAGACCGGCGGCGTGCGAAGCCTTGATAAAGCCCAACTCGCCGGGCGCCATCCCGAACAGCGTGGCGCCATACGCATCCACCGCCACACGATCCACGGAGGCAACCACCCGCCGCGCGCCCTCGCGGGAATTGTCCACGTCCTCCAGGCGTCCGCCGCTGGGGCCGTGACGGCGCAGCACACGGTATGCGTCGAGCACGGTCAGGTCAATGCGGACGACGCGATTCAGATCGGCTATCTTCCTGTGAATATCCGGATGAAGCTCGCCGCGCCTGCCCCCGACCATGCCGAAGACGTTCTTCAGCCCCATGGTCAGCCGGGAGGTGCTGTGGTTCTTGGCGACGGGCACGTTGATCAGCACGTCGCACAGGTCCGCGAAGACCACCCTCTCGTAGAAGGGCCAGGCAGTGACAGCCTCCGCATCCGGGATCGGCAGCATGTGGAAGCCGTCCGGCCGCACAAAGGGGACGCGCGCGCCGGCCTCCCGCGCCGCCTCCGCAATCCCGCTCGCCTCGTAAGCAGGGGCGGGGTTATCCGAGGGCGTATTGTCGAGGACCGTCACGGTCCGCGCCCCGGCCTCGACGCACATGCGGACGATCTCGGCGACCACCTGCGGATTGGTATTGGCGCCGTACTGGGGCGCGCTGTTCCACGCCATGTTGGGCTTGACCAGGACACGGTCGCCGCGGGAGACGAGCCTGTCCATCCCGCCCAGGGCCTGGACGGCCTCCCGCGTGAGCGCCGCCGCATCCTCACCGCGCGCGACGACAAGGCCCTTGTCCAGCTCGTTCGGCTTGAAGGCCTTCAGCCGTCCGGGCCGCTTGCAGGAACGCAATTGCGAGACGCCGCACAGGCCGGCGCTGAGAGCCACGCCGTATTTGAGCAGCGTGCGCCGCGACATCTGGTCATTCTCTTCCATACCGGGGCCAGTATATCACACACGCCACGGGCGGGAAAGCCATAGAACCGCCAGAGCGGCCTGACGTTGCGCCGGCCCTACGGATCGGTTACAATACGTTTGGAGGCCAGCAAGGTGACGCACGTCGAGGTCCAATCGCGGCGAAACTGAGCGGTCTCCGAATGGTCTGCAAGGTTTCTTTCACCACGAACGACACGAAGAAAGACTTGAGGAAATGGCCTCTTGAAACTGTTCCATGCCGTTCTTGGCGCCCTTCGTGAACTTCGTGGTTTATCAGTCCTTCTCATGGCCGAAAGCGCAAGAGTCTTTTCTGTAACCGCATAGACCTTCGCGGTTACACACACAGGCATTGACGACCCAAGCCTGACGGGCAAGTCGTCAGGCGTTGAATAACCAAGCCCAATGGTGTAACGCAGGGAGATCGCAATGTCAGAAGAATATAGAGTGATATGCGACTGGTTCATGTGTTGGACTGCCGGTATGAAAGCAAGGAGGATTGAGGCACACTTGAACAGGCTTTCGGCTGAAGGCTGGAGCTTTGTAGCGCTCAATCCATTCATATTTCTTGGCTTCGATGTCGGTTTCTACCTTGTGCTCAAGA
>JAGHAF010000069.1 GCA_021161675.1 Planctomycetota bacterium
AGACCGCCGCTCTGTCCAATTGAGCTATGGGCGCACCGGAAATGAGGCTATTAGACGCGGCAAAGACATCAGCAGCCCGAATGCCTGACTTTGTAGTCTACTCAACGCCTTCCGCAGTGTCAAGTTGCGGGACTTGCGGATAACGCATCTGCGGGATAAGACAGCGCCGGCGGCGTATATACTATAGCAGGAAGGCGCCCGAACATGATCAGGAGGGAGGCGGGGATCATTACCACGCAACTGCTGTCCCGCCTGCTCGACAAGCACGGACGGGCCCTGAAACTGTTCGCCCGCCCATCCTGCGCGAAACGGCCGGGATTACGATGATTTCGCGGGGCCGACGGCAGGGATCGGGCGCGTCTATGATCCGAGCAGCAATGAGCTCGACGCGGGCATGGGAGCCGTGCCAGCAGCAGCGTTGAGAATGCCTGGACGGGTGCGCGGCAACCACCCCCTTGCCTCTTTCACTGCTGTGGGGCCAAAGGCAGCGCACCTCATCGCCCGACAGACTCCCCTGGACTTCTTTGCCCCGCTACGCGCTCTTGCCTCAGCTGAGGGGCTCGTCGTTCTCATGGGTGTGAGCCTGACGAGGATGACAGCACTTCATCTGGCAGAGAAGATGGCAGGTCGTCGCCTGTTCGTAAGATGGGCAAACGCTCCGGACCAGACTCCCATGCGAGTCCGGGTAAGCGGGTGTTCTGAGGGATTCGACAAGCTGGCGCCTCTGCTCAGACCGCTGGAGAAACGGGCAATGGTAGGAGGCAGCCTCTGGCGCGTCTTCCCCCTGCGAGAGGCGCTATCTCTGGCTGCTGCCGCAATTCAGAATTATCCGATGCTCACCCATTGCGGCTCTCCCAACTGCCAGTGTTGCGCGGACGCGGTTGAGGGAGGTCCGTTGATCTGA
Organism: Planctomycetota bacterium; assembly: GCA_021161675.1. Lineage (GTDB taxonomy): Bacteria > Planctomycetota > Brocadiia > SM23-32 > SM23-32 > JAGHAF01. The sequence continues at coordinate 905 of JAGHAF010000069.1, forward strand.
CTGCGCTCCGTCGCACGCTATAGCGTCGTCTGCGCGCGGGCCCTCCCCCGGTAACTTGCAGCGCCGCAGCGCACACTATAGCATAGCTCCTTCTTTTGCCGGAGCGCTCTCCCAATGAAGATAAAGATCGCGGCAATCGCGGACACGCACTTCGACCCCTGCACGGGCAACCCGCAGCGCCAGGGCGAAATCGCCGACCTGCTCCTCGAGCGGACCGTCCACAGGCTGAACGAGTTCATCAAACCCGACGTCACGTTGATCCTGGGCGACCTGCTCGACAAGGGCGAGGCGCCCGGCGCGCGCGAACGCTTCCAGCGGATGCGCCGGATCGTCGACGAGATACAGTCCCCCACCATCGTCATCCCCGGCAACCACGACGGCGACGTCCGGGCCTTCTACGAAGTGTTCACCGAGCCTGAGGAGTTCACCGACGTCAAAGGCGTCCGCTTCGTGCACTTCCTTGACCCGGAGGAGCCGGGCTACAACGCCCGCCGCACCCCCCATGACCTGGAGCGCATGGCCGGGGCGCGGGCGGGCTTCGACGGGCCGATCGTCGCCCTCCAGCACGTGCCCATCTTCCCCCCGGGCGCCAGCGAGTGCCCCTGGCACTACACGAACGCGGAAGAGGTGATCTCCGCCATGCGCGCGCACGGCTACTGCCTGGCCGTCAGCGGGCATTACCACGAGGGGATAGACTTCCTCAGCGAGGACGGGGTCAGCTTCACGGCCGCGCCCGCGCTGTGCAGGCCACCCTACGTATTCCTGACGATCACGCTCAGCACGGGTTCCGAATGCCAGCCCGTCGTCACCAGGCACACGCTGCGTATGCCCCAGCAACTGGGCCTGGTGGACTGCCACGTCCACACGCAGTTCGCCTACTGCTCCCACGACATGGACATGGAGAGGGCGCTGGCGCTGGCGCCTGATTTCGGCCTCGCGGGCCTGGCGTTCACGGAGCATTCCGGGCAGCTTTACTTCGGGGCGGACGCCTACTGGCGGAGCGATTGGCTTGCCGAAGGCACTGATGACGCACAGGAGTCCGACAGGCGGATCGACGCCTACATCGCCGCCGCCCGGGAGGCGAACTGCCCCACCGAGTGCATTGGACTGGAGGCGGACTGCGACGCGCACGGCCGGCCCGTGCTGGACGGCCGGGACAGGGGTAGTGTCGGATTTCTCATCGGCGCCATTCACCAGACGCCGGAGTTGCAGGAGCCGGCCCCGGACGGCGGGCGGGTGGCGGACGAGTTCATGGCGCTCCTGGAGCGTTTCCTGGCCAGCGGCATCCGCGCGCTCGCGCACCCCTTTCGCGTATTCCGGCACGCCGGACTGGAGCCGCCGCCCGCGCTCTTCGGGCCGACCGTTCGGCTTCTCCGCAAGAACGATGTTGCGGCCGAGATCAACTTCCATGCCAACGAACCGCCGCCGGAGTTCATCCGGCAGTGCATCGAATCGGGCGTCCGGCTCACGTTCGGCAGCGACGCGCACAGTCTTTGCCTCATCGGCGACTTCGCCCCACACCTCGAACTGGTGCGCGCCTGCGGATTCGACGGCGACCTGAGCGATATCCTGCTCGACCCCAGGCCGTGAGACTTGCGGCCCGCCGCCGCCCGCGCTACGATTCTCAAATGCCGCTCCAAGCGCGTTCATCTTCTCAGTCGAGGAGCCAGTCATGTCAGTTGAGGACCATACCGTGCTGAAACTCTTCAGTGAATTGCTCGCCGTGCCTTCCCCTTCGGGCCGCGAGGAGCGCCTCGCAGAACTCGTGCGCGCCAGGCTGGACGAGCTTGGCTATGACCACGAGACCGACGGGGGCGGCAACATCACTGTGCGCCTGGCGGGCCGGGACGCCGCCGCCCGCCCGATCGCACTGGCCGCGCACATGGACGAGATCGGCATGGTGGTCACGGGCATCGAAGACGACGGGGCACTCACCGTTGATCGCTCCGGGGGGCTGTATCCCTGCAAGTTAGGCGAGGGCCCCGTGGACATCGTCGGCGACGGCGACGTGGTCCCCGGCGTGCTCTCGATGGGTTCCATGCACCGCCCCGACGCGGCGACCCGGCATATTACGTGGGCGGACGTGCGAATCCTGACCGGCCTGAGCCCGGCGCAGCTCAAGGCGGCCGGGGTGCGCATCGGCTCCAGCGCCGTGCCTGCGCGGAGCCGCCGCGGGCCCGTCCTGTTCGGGGACGAGAGCGACCCGTTGGTGGCCGCATGGACCTTCGACGACCGGATGGGCGTTGTCACGCTGCTTCGTCTGCTGGAGCTTATGAAGGTGGAAGATTTCGCCCTCGCCAGAGCGACGCTTATCTGTTTCACCGTGCACGAGGAAGGCGGCTGTCACGGCGCAAAGGCGCTTGCGCAGCGCGAACGCCCGGAGGTCTTCATTGCCGTGGACGGCTGTCCCATGCCGCCTGGAAGCCACCTGACGCTTGACGGCCGGCCGGCGACGTGGAGCAAGGACAGCATCACCCACTTCGATCACGGCCTGATTACGGCTCTCTGCCGCGCCGCCGAGCAGGCCGGCACGGAGCTCACGACGCCCGTCTACAGCAGCACCGCGACGGACGCCAGCGCCGTATACTCCGTAGGGGGCGCCGAGCGAGTAGCGAGCATCGGATACGTGCGCGAGAGCAGCCACGGCTACGACGTGAGCCGCCTGTCCGTCTTCGACAACCTGCTCTCCACCCTCGCCCAATTCATGCGAACCTGGCGGTAGCGGCCCCTCGGCTGCCGCCGTATGTAGCGCAGCCGCCCCCGGCTGCGAGGTAGCGCAGTCGCCCCCGGCTGCGGGACGAAGCAGTTCGTCGAAGTAGTCCTCGCCGATTGTGCCCGCCCCGGTGGTCTGCTATCATTCTCTCGGGGCGTCCCCCGTTTCAGGCAGATGGTTTAGAGTACGAGAGTCCCAGACGCCTTGCGAGGTGGCCGTCCTCAGCAGCTGGCTGTGGGCTCCCGAACTCGTCACGAGCTTGCCGTCTTTGCCCGCTTCGTTGTAGAATCGGATCGCGCTGTTGACTGTTTTGCCTTGTCATTACGGCACAGCATATGGGATTGTCATATACCTCCAATCGAGGGCTGTTCTCAGATCACTACCTCGCCATTCGTCTGCCGAAACTGACGGAGTGGCAGAGTGATTACGGCCCGCTGCGCACCCGACTGTCGGCGCTGTTGAGCGAGAAGGCCGACGCGCTCCCCACACTCAACGAGGCCCAGACCGAACAGCAGTTCATACGGCCTGTGCTCAAGGAACTGGGCTGGAAGCACGAAGTCCAGATCACCTTCCGCGCGCTGGGCAGGGATTACCGTCCGGACTATGCCCTGTTCTTCTCAGATGAGCTTCTGCGCGAAGCGCGCGCCACCGTCTCATCGCGCGAAGAGCCCTGCAGGCAACCATACCTTGAGAAAGTGGCCGCGCTGGCAGAGGCCAAGTACTGGGAGCGTCCCCTTGAGGCCCGCAGGGCGGACGACACCCGCGACCGCCTCTCCGACCGCGGCCGCTCTCCCCACTTTCAAATCATTGACTACCTGCGCGACTCGGGCGTGCGGTGGGGCATCCTCACCAACGGCAGCGCCTGGCGTTTGTATCTCGCCGGCGCCGAGACGGCCGAGATCCTCTACTACGAGGCCGACCTGAAGGGCATCCTCGAATCGGGCGACCCGGATGACTTCAAACGCTTCTGCCTGTTTTTTCGCAAGGCTGCCTTCGAGCCGGACGAAACCGGCCGGTGCTTCCTGGACCGCCTGCGTGAGGGAAGCCAGCAGTATGCGGCTCAGGTGGAGGACAGCCTCAAGAAACGCGTCTTCGACTCCGTGGCGCCCGCCATCGCCGAAGGCTTCCTGCACAACCTGCGCGAGCAGAGCGGCATCGAACTAGGCCCCGACGACCGCGAGACGCTGAACCGCATCTATGGCGGCACGCTGCTTCTGCTCTACCGTCTTTTCTTCCTGCTCTACGCCGAAGCGCGTGACCTGATAGCTGTTGGCGACGATGCCGGCTATCGCGCCAAGAGCCTCGGCCACCTGAAAGAGGAGGTCTACCGTGCCGTGCGCGACAGCGTGGCCCTTGGGACGACCTCAACCGACTGGTGGGACGACCTGCGCAACCTGTTCCGTATCATCAACCAGGGCGATTCCGGCCTCAGCGTCCCCCGCTACAACGGCGGCCTGTTCGCTCCGGACGGCCTGGGCGACCCCGACATCAAGCCCGCCGCCGAGTTCCTCGAAGCGAACGCTATCGCTGATCGCTACCTGGCCGAAGCGCTCATGCTTCTCACCCGCCACGGGGAGGTGGAGGGGGACTACACGCGCCCCGAGTTCATCGACTTTCGTGATCTCGGCGTCCGGCACCTGGGCTCCGTCTACGAGGGGCTGCTGGAGTTCAAGCTGAACATCGCCGACACGCACCTGCTCGAAGCAAGCGAGAAGGGCAAGCCGGTCTGGAAACCAACCGACGATCACACGGAGGCGGATAAGGCTCCGGGGGACCTTTACCTGACCAACGACAAGCACGAACGGAAGGCCACCGGTTCTTATTACACCCCGGACTACATCGTGCGCTACATCGTCGAGAACACGGTCGGGCCACAGATAGACCGAATCGAGCGGGAGTACGCGCTTGTGCAGGAAATCAATCTGATGGGTAGCTCCGGCGTCTCGCCGGAGCGGCCGTGGAGCGAAATCCTGGAAGAAGTGCTTGAGGGCAAACCGGAGGATGAAAGCGGCTCAGCAAGGAAACTGTGGGACGCTCTCAAGTCAGACGCCGAACGCCGGCAGTTCCTGCTCAACCAGCTCGAGGGCGTGCAGCCGGAGCACGCCTACGATCCGCCCACGCGGGTGCTGGAGCTGAAGGTGCTGGACCCGGCGCTGGGAAGCGGCCACTTCCTGGTCGGCGCGCTGGACTACATGACCACGCGCCTGGCGGCAATGCTGAACAAGTACGCCGGTTCTCCGGTCTTCGAGCGCATATGGGATGATCGCCGCAAGATCGTAGAGTCGCTGAGGGAGCAGGGCATCGAAGCCGACGAGGGAAAGCTCACCGACGAGAATCTTCTGCGGCGCATGGTGATGAAGCGCTGCCTCTACGGCGTGGACCTGAATCCCCTGGCGGTCGAGCTTTCTAAGCTCAGCCTCTGGCTCCACGCCTTCACTGCCGGCGCCCCGCTCTCCTTCCTCGACCACCACGTCAAGTGCGGCGACAGTCTGATCGGCTCAAAGCTCGAAGACCTGCGGCGGGAGGCAAGGAAGGCCGGGGGGTTATGGAGCCTGCCGCTGGGGCCCCTGGAGCGGGCCGTGGAGCACATGCTGACGGTGGCCGAGCTTTCGGACGCCAGCTTCGAGGACGTCGAGCGCAGCCGGGAGGAATACTGGCAGGCCGACGCCCGCGTCGAGGGCTACCGGGCCATGCTGGACAGCCTTACGGCAGAGCACTTCGGGGTGGAAAACGCCAGCCATTTCATCCAGTTCGGACGGGACATCGACCTTGAGAAGTTCGAAGACAGTATAACGAAGCTTTCGCAAGAAGATCAGGAACGACTGGAGCTAGCCCGGCAGGTCGCCCGAGAGAGACGCTTCTTCCACTGGGAAGTGGAGTTCCCCGAGGTCTTCTTCCAGCGCCAGGGGCAAGGCGTGGAAAAGAAAACGCGTGCAGGCTTTGACGCCGTGGTGGGCAATCCGCCGTATGTGTCTTTCTATTCGCGCGAGTCGCAGAAAGCGACAACTGACGCTGAGGCCTATTTCGGAGTCGCCTTTGCCGGGGAAATTAGCGGGCGTGTGAATACTTACCTGCTCTTTTCATTACAAGCTCTTCGGCTAAGCAGGCCAAGCGGCGCTGCTGCTTTCATTGTCCCCGACACGTTTGCGTACAACGAATCATACGAGCAAACCAGACGCTACATTCTACAGAACTACGGGTTCCGCTCTGTCTTATACCTTGACTTTCCTGTATTCGATGACCCACATGTTCGCTGTGTCATCCCCGTATTTGCGAAGCTGCCCAGAAGCGCTGTGCACCTTCTCAAAGCGCAAGAGCCGCAACAGGTGGCAGGGACGCCAAAGTGTGCTGAGATCGATAGAAACCAGATCATGTCGTTTGCATGCTGTCGTTTCCCCACCGCAGAGCCCCGCGAACTGCTGCTGTCGCAAAAAATATCTAGCGAGTCGCTTAGGCTCGATTCCCTGTGCAACGTCCGCGATGGAATAAACCCCGGCCCCCGTTCCTTCAGAGAGCAGATTGTGTTTCACGCGCCTCATGCCCCCGAAAAGGCGGAACCCTTAGCCCGCGGGTCGGACGTACACCGGTACTCTGTCGATGAGCCAAAACTCCAAGTACTGTATGATGCTTCGCTGCTAACGCGCGATCTGAGACAGCAGGGGGCTTCGTTCCGTGAGAAGTGGATTTTCGAGGGAACTAAGCTCATCAGTCGTCAGACGGCTGATAGATTAGTATTTGCCTATCATCAAGGCACTCTGTACGGCCTAAACTCCTGCCACTTCACCCATATCGAAGAACCCCACCATTCGTTACGATTCCTCGGGGCCGTGCTCAACTCTCGATTGCTCACTTGGCATCACCGCACACAATCGATGGAGACGCGGGATGTCTTTCCTCAAGTCCATACTTCCTCACTTCGACTCCTGCCTATCCGCCGGATCTTCTTCACGACGCCGGAGGAACGGCGGCAGGCAAGACGGGACGAGGTTGTGGCGGCGTATCACACACAGGAGCGCAACTTCGACGAAATCCTCCAAGACGTGGAGCCTCTCCTGCCCCGAAACGCGGACGGCGAGCTCGTCGCCTTCGCCAATTCCATCTCGATGGCCGACGCGCTGGAAAAAGGCTACATAGACGAGATTCCGGATTACCTGGACGAACATGCGCCGAGCGGATACGACGCCGACGGCAAGCCCTTGGAGCACAGCGACGTCGTCCACGACTTCCTCGGCTTCCTGGCCGAGCGGATGATGCAGATGCACAAGGAGAAACAGGCGCTCTGGGACACCATCCGCAGGGCATTCCTCAACAAGGGCGTAGATCC
>JAGHAF010000048.1 GCA_021161675.1 Planctomycetota bacterium
GACTATGCCCGACGAAGCCCTGATGCGCACCCTGGAGGCCGAAGTGGGCCCTTTATGGGGAGAGTCTGCCTCAAAGTCGGGCGGCAGCGCCGAAAAGCAGACAAAGCCCTGCTTCGGCAGCGACTTGCGCGGAAGACAGCCGTCGGATGGGATCGGCCAGCCCCGCACCCCCAGCCCAGAACGGACAAAACAACCCACAACGCAAATGGCTCGGTGAAGACCTATCACTTGACACCCTGCGGGGCATGTGAAAGAATGAATTGTTTTCCGTCGATTAGCCGGGGCGGAGAGAGGTTTTTCCTACTTGCCGGAGACAACTAAATGAGCGAGCATGTGCTGGAAATCAGGTGGCATGGCCGGGGCGGGCAGGGCGCCAAAACGGCGTGCGCCATGTTGGCCTCGGTGGCCATCGGGACAGGTAAATACGCGCAGGCCGCCCCCGAATACGGCGCCGAACGCGAAGGCGCGCCCATCAAGGCCTACACCAGGATCAGCGACGGCGTTATCCGGGTCCACGATGCCATTTACTACCCCGACATCGTTATGGTGCTGGACGATACGCTCCTGGTGACCGAGGGCGTGGCGCAGGGCCTGAGCGAGGACGGCACGCTGCTGGTGAACACGCAGATGTCCCCCGCCGAGGTCCGCCGGACGCTGGAACTGGAGGGACGAACGATATACACCATAGACGCCACTACAATCGCCATCGAGGAGATCGGCAGGCCCATCCCGAACACGGTGATGATCGGCGCCCTGGTGGCGGTGACGGGCGTGGTGGAAGTAGAAGACATCAAGAAGAAGATCGAGCAGAAGCTCGGCGCCAAGCTGAGCGCGAAGATGCTCGAAGGAAACATGCGCGCCGTCGAGAGGGCTTTCGAGGAGGTCAGAAGCGAGAATGGCTGAACTGCTCAAGAAAGATGAAATGAAACCGGGCGCCATAGGCGAAGGCGGCACGATGGCCAACCTCTACACCGGCTCCTGGCGCACCTACAGGCCGGTGCTCGACATGGAGAAATGTATCCACTGCCTGAGGTGCTGGATTCTCTGCCCCGACAGCGCCGTCGAAATCTCAGAAGGCAAACGGCAGGAAACCAACCTGCAACACTGCAAGGGCTGTGGCATATGCGCCGCAGAGTGTCCTGTGGGCGCCATAGAGATGAAACTCGAGAGCGAGTTCATGCGAGAAGAGCAATAGAAAGGACTGATTCCCCATGGCAGAACGAGTAGCCCTGACCGGGAATGATTCGGCCGCCTACGCCCTGAAGCAGATCAACCCGGACGTCATGGCTGTCTATCCCATAACGCCGCAAACCGAGTTGATGCACAAGTTCGCAGCTTACGTGGCGGACGGCGAAGTGGTGACCGAACTTGTCCGGGTCGAAAGCGAACACAGCGCCATGAGCGCGGTCGTCGGCGCATCCGTGGCCGGCGCGCGAGCCGCCACCGCCACCAGCGCCAACGGACTGGCCCTTATGTGGGAAGTGCTCTACATCGCCGCCAGTTGTCGCTGTCCCGTTGTCGCCTGCGTGGTCAACCGCGCCCTGAGCGGGCCGATAAACATCCATTGCGACCACAGCGACACCATGGGCGCCCGGGACAGCGGTTGGCTTCAGCTCTACTGCGAGAATTGCCAGGAAGTCTACGACAACACCATCCAGGCGGTGCGCATCGCCGAGCATCCAGACGTGCGGCTGCCCGTGATGGTCTGCTTCGACGGCTTCATCCTGAGCCACACGCTCGAGGCCCTCGAAGTCAACGACGACGAGACCGTCCGCCGCTTCATCGGCCAGTTCGAGCGTCCCGACAACCTTCTCGACGTCGCCCATGCGCAGACCTTCGGCATGTTCGCGCTCCAGAACTACTACTACGAGTTCAAGAAGCAGCAGGTGGACGCCATGGCCAACGCCCCGGCCGTTATCCAGCAGATAGGCGATGAATATGCAGAGCTTACGGGCCGCTCCTACGGCCTGCTCGATGCCTACCGATGCGACGACGCGGACGTAATCCTCCTTGGGCTCGGCTCCACCATGGGCACCGTCAAACAAGCCGCCGATGACCTGGGCGAGCAAGAGGGACTCAAATGCGGCGTCCTGAAGATACGCTCTTTCCGGCCGTTCCCTGCCGAGCAGATTTTGCAGGCCATCGCCGGCGCGCAGATCGTCGGCGTCATGGACAGGGCCGTCTCGTTCGGACTCGGAGGGCCGCTGTTCCACGAGGTCAGGTCCGCCCGCTACGGCCACCAGGACGGCCCAATGCTGGACTTTATCTACGGTCTCGGAGGGCGCGACCTGGGCCTGGATGACGCAAAGGGCATCTTCCGTTCCCTGGCTGACGCCTCCGAAAGCGGCCGGTACGAACCGACCACACGATACGTCGGCGTGCGGGAATAAGAATCGCTTCATAGCTGATAGACGAGGTAACCGATGGCGACTACAAGTCTGAAGAAACTCAGTGAGCGAGAAGACCTGCTCAGCGGCGGGCACGCGGCCTGTCCGGGCTGTGGGGGGACGGTGATTCTGCGGCAAGTCCTGCTGGCCGCCCAACAGGACGACTACCACGTGGTGGCGAGCATCGCCACCGGCTGCATGGAAGTCGTCACCACCATCTACCCCAACAGCGCCTGGCGCGTGCCCCTTGTGCACAATGCCTTTGAGAACTCCGCCGCGACCATCAGCGGCGCCGAGGCGGCCTACCGATCCTTGAAACGACAGGGCAAATACGAAGGGAAGGTGGCCTTCTTCGCCTTCGGTGGCGACGGCGGGACCTACGACATCGGCCTGCAGAGCCTGTCCGGCGCGCTCGAAAGAGGACATAACTTCACCTACGTCTGCTACGACAACGAAGCCTACATGAACACCGGCATCCAGCGCTCCGGCGCCACCCCGAAAGGCGCTAACACGACCACCGCCCCCGCCGGCAAGGTAGAACCCGGCAAGCGGGAATGCAAGAAAGACCTCACCGCAATCGTTATCGCACACAACATACCCTACTGCGCCCAGGCGTCCCCCCACCAACCCCGCGACTTGATGAAAAAGGCGCAGAAGGCGACGGTGACCGAAGGGCCCTGCTTCATAAACGTCCTCAGTCCCTGCCCGCGGGGCTGGCGCTTTCCTCCCGATCAGACGATCCAGATAGCCCAGCTCGCCGCCGACACCTGCGTCTGGCCCCTTTACGAGATCGAGAACGGCAAACTGACCATCAACTACAAGCCCCGAGAGAAGAAACCCGTCACCGAATGGCTCAAATCCCAGGGACGTTTCAAACACCTGTTCCAGCCTAAGAACCAATACCTCGTCGAAGAGATCCAACAAGACGTTGACGCCCGTTGGCGGCGACTCCTGGCCCGTGAGGCGGCCGACAGCGAAGAGCCCGAATAACACGCGCCCTCCCCAGAAGAAACCGTGGAGAGAATATGTCTGACTCGCTTTTTCAGCATCCGGCCCTGTTCGCCGTGGACCCTGAAATGGCCGCCGCCATAGAGGCCGAAGAAAAACGCCAGGAAGAACACCTGGAGCTGATCGCATCCGAGAACCACTGCCCCGCCGCCGTGCTCGATGCGATGGGCTCCGTGTTGACCGACAAATACGCCGAAGGCTACCCCGGGAACCGCCACTACGCCGGTTGCGAGTGCGTGGACGTTGTCGAACGCATCGCCATCGCGCGCGTCAAGAAACTCTTCAATGCCGAGCACGCCAACGTCCAACCCCACAGCGGCTCCCAGGCCAACATGGCCGTCTACAACGCCGTGCTCCAATCCGGCTCCAGGATACTGAGCATGGCATTCGCCCACGGCGGGCACCTCACCCACGGCCACAGCCGCAACTTCAGCGGCCAGCTCTACGAAGTGGTCAGCTACGGCGTCAACGAGAACGGCCTCATAGACTACAGCAAAGTCCACGAGTTGGCCTGTCAGCACAACCCCGCCCTCATTGTGGCGGGCGCCAGCGCCTACAGCCGGATCATTGACTTCGAAGCCTTCCGCGCCATCGCCGACGAGGTGGGCGCATACCTGATGGCCGACATCGCCCACATCGCCGGACTGGTGGCCGCGGGGTTGCACCCGAGCCCCGTGCCCCACGCCGATTTCGTCACCTCCACCACCCATAAAACTCTGCGTGGCCCGCGCGGCGCCTTCGTGCTCTGCCGCCAGGAACACGCCGCCCGCCTCGACTCCGCCGTCATGCCCGGCATACAGGGCGGCCCGATGATGCACGTCATTGCAGCCAAAGCAGTGGCCTTCGGACTGGCCATGCAGCCGGAGTTCCGAGCTTACCAGGAGCATATCGTGGCCAACGCGCGCGCCATGGCCCGGGAGTTCCAGGAAAAGGGACTGCCCGTCGTCAGCGGCGGCACCGACACGCACATGTTCCTGCTCGACCTGAGTGAGACGGGCTATAACGGCCAGCAGGCCTGCGATCTTCTGGCCGAGGCCAACATCACCGCCAACAGAAACGCCATCCCCAACGATCCCCGCAGGCCCGGCGAGGCCAGCGGCATCCGCATCGGCACGCCGGCCCTCACCAGTCGCGGCCTCGGTCAGGAGGAAGTTCGAGCCGTAGCCCGGCACATTGTCACGATCCTCCGCTCCGACGACCCCGTCGAGACCGCCCGCCGGATCAAGCCCCAGGTGCTCGACCTCTGCCGCCAATTCCCCGTCCGCCACTAAGCGCATCTCGGACGCCCGTGAGCCGCCACGACCCGCGCGGGACAACCGTATCCTATGCGCCTACGGCGCCGTGGGCAGTGGAACTTGCAAAGCAGGTCAGGAAAGGGTTAAATGCACCCCCGTTTAGTGGTGGTGAATCCGGGGATGATCCTGTCGGCGCGGTAATACCGCAGGCTGCGGGCCTGCGATCTCGGACCTATTGAGGAGGCCGATGATGGCCAGGATTTTTGGCGACACGGACATTAAGAACCTTAAGGCCGTTCTGGCCAGCAAGCAACTGGGCTGGCGCGAGGGCGGGATGGTGACGAAGCTGGACGAGGCATTCGCCGCATTCGCCGGGGCAAAGTACGGGATCTGCCGCAACTCGGCAATGACGGGGCTGGCCCAGGCTGTGGCCATCAGCGGCGCCGGATGCGGCGACGAGGTCATCTGTGACCCCTTGGTCCACTTCGGAGGCGTGGCTGCGCTCAGCTTCAACTGCGTCCCCAAGTTTGTGGACGTCAAGTACGACACCTACCTGATGGACCCCGCCGAGGTCGAGAAGGCCATCACCCGACACACCAAGGCGCTGATTGTGACCAACCTGTGGGGCCTGTGCGCGGAATTGGACAAGATTCGCTCGCTGTGCCGTAAGCACAAGATATTCATGATTGAGGACTGCGCTCACGTGATCGGCGCCACCTGGAAAGGCAAGCACGCCGGCACGTACGGCGACATCGGCGTGTTCAGCTTCCAGCAGGGAAAACACATCTGCACCGGCGACGGCTGCGTCATGATCACCAACCGCAAAGACCTGCACCACAAGCTCTACAACGAGTGGGCCTTCAGAGGAGAAAGCCCGTCCTTCCTCACGCTTAACTTCCGAATGAACGAGCTGACCGCCGCGGTGGGACTGGCCCAGCTCGAACGTTTCCCCGACTACCTGAAAGAGTATAACGAGAACCTGGCCAGGTACAACGAAGCCATCGCTGACTGCGCCTGGTTGCGGAGCCGCACCATCCCGAAGCAAGCCGAACAGGCCGGCTACATCTGGGCCTGTCTGTGGGAGGGCGATAAGCAAGGCCTCAGCTACGACCGCTTCAAGGAACTGGCCGCCGAGGAGGGCATCCCGTTCTACTACGAGTTCACCGAGCGGCCGGCCCCCACCTTTCCCGTCTTCCGAAAGTCAACGGCATATCACCACAAAGACTGCCCGATTCGGTGTCCCTTCTACAAGGGCAGCTATACGCCGGCGAAGAGCAAGACGCCGGTGGCGGCGAAGATACTGAAACGGGTCATGCTGCTCCCCGTCGTGGAGGTCGAGCCGGCAAAGGTCAGGGCCACCGCTGCGAAAATCAAGCGCGTTATCAAGAGGATGGAAACCGATTGATCACATCGCCTCACGGCTCGCCCCGCGCGTAGCGCGCCTCAAGGCGCGCGAGCGCGTGCTCGTAGAGCATCGCGGCCGTCTGCGGGTCGCCCGGCCAGTTGAACTGTAGAATCAACCGCAGGCCGGGCCGGGCGGCCTCCTCGACAATTCGGTCTATAGCTTCCACAGAACCTCCGCAGCGCATCTGGGCTATCTTGCCGGTCCCCGCCAGGGTCTCAGCGACAACCGAGGGGGCATTTGGGCAGGGATCGCCGGACGCATCACACGCGCAATCGAGCATCGTAAAGTAGTCCATCTCCAGCAGCGCCGGCATCGCGTGCGCCCAGTTCCCGCAGGAATGGACGGCCACCCCGCCGAACTGAGCGCCCAGCGCGTCGTTGTAGGGATTGGTGAATCGCCGGTTGAACTCCGCAGAGCAGAACGACTGGTTGTCATCCGACACGGAGATGCCCCCTATCCCCGGGGCCGACAGCATGATGTGGCCTGGCGTGGCCAGCGCGTCGCCGATAAGGTCGGCCTGCATCCGGCTGAACTCGATGATCGCGGCGTTGACGGCGCCGAGGAGGCGGTGCGCGTTCTCTTCCTCAGTGATGCATTCCACCATGAAGTTGGACGAGTCCACGATGAGCGTCGCGGTGTCGTTGGCGGACTGGGTGTCCGTCAGCACAATGGGTATGGCCGAGCCGGTCTTCTTCTTGAAGTAGGCAATTGTGTCCATGATCAGGCGCATGATCTCGTTGTCCCGCGGGCGAAGCGGCTCCTGCTCCAGGGCCTCGCGGACGTGGGAGAATGCGGGTCGGGTATAGGGCGCCTCGCCTTCCCACCACTCGTAGGCGCACCCGAAACTGCACGCATAGACGCCCACGCCGTGCCAGGGCTCCAGGTACGGCAGGGAGTCCATCTCGACCTCCAGCGACCGGCGAACGGCTTTCATGTTCTCTTCAAAGGAACGCTGCGGCGTGCGACAGTCCGCCCAGACCGCCGACGGCGCCTGCGTCCAGACGAGGAAGGCGCGCCGGCCGGAGTAGAAATCCTTGATGCGTGGAAGGCGATCGGACATTGCCTTTTCAAACAGCGCCAGTGTTTCCCTGCTCAGGGCATCAAGCATTGCAGTCTTATTACCTCCGTGCTGGTGAAGTCGGAATCAGGCGCCGGCGCTATGCCGGCGCTTGCGTCGCCAAGTCTCGTCAAGTGGCCTTTCGCATTTGATCGGGCGCCCCATGATAGTGCAGTGGCCCAGCGACTACCAGCATAAGAACGAGGCAAGCGCTTCCACAAGCGCGTGGCTTGCATCGCTGGCCCCGGACGGCTACAATTCTTCCGTCGTCTGTCTCTTCCGTCAGAAGAACACTTCTCACTGAATTGAGCGCTTCAAATGCCGCCGAAACCGTTTGTGGATCTGGATTCGATTGACCTCACCAACCTCGTGGCCGGGCCTGAGGAGATTCGGCGCCACAACCCCCAGCGCTACGAAATGGAGCACCTGGACGGCGTGGCGCATCTGGACATGGACGCGGGGCTCGTGGTGGGGTTCAAGGACGTGCGCGACGATGAGTTCTGGGTGCGTGGCCACATCCCGGGCCGTCCCTTGCTGCCCGGCGTGCTCATGTGCGAGGCCGCCGCCCAGTTGTGCAGCTACTATTTCAACAAAGCCGTGGACACTGACAAGTTCCTGGGATTCGGGGGCATGGAGGAGGTGAAGTTCCGCCGCCCCGTGGCGCCCGGCGACCGGTTTATCATCGTTGCCAGGGTCAAGGAACTGCGGCCCCGCCGCGCCGTGCTGGAGTGCCAGGGCTTCGTGGACGGCCGGATGGTCTTTGAGGGCACAATCATCGGAATGCCGATGAGATGACGGCAGGCTGTCGCGTTCGTTTTGGAGCAAAACGAGGACAATGTCCGAACTGCTTTATGAAATCGGAGCCGAAGAGATCCCGGCGGGCTATCTGGAGCCCGCGCTGGAGCAGTTGGCGGGCCAGATAGGCTCGAGGCTCGAAGAGGCCGGCCTGCCGCCGCAGCAAATACGCACCGCCGGCTCCCCGCGCCGCATGACAGTCGCCGCGACGGGCATCCCGCAGGGCCAGCCGGCCCGCCGGAGGCGCACCGTAGGGCCGCCGGCGGGGGTGGCGTTCGATGAGGAGGGCAATCCCACCCCGGCGGCGGAGGGCTTCGCGCGCTCGCAGGGAGTGGCCGTCGAAGAGCTCGAGACGGTTGAGACTGAGAAAGGCGCTTACGTCGCAGTAAGCGTCGAGGAGCCAGGTATGAGCGCGGCGGAGCTGCTGCCCGAGATACTGGTGGAGGCCACGGTGAGCATTTCCTTCCCTAAGTCCATGCGCTGGGAGAAAAGCGGCCTCCGCTTCGCCCGGCCGATACGATGGCTGGTGGCGCTTTTGGACGGCGAGGCGCTGCCCGTGGCGATCGCCGGCGTCGAAGCTGGACGCCTCACGCGGGGACACCCTTTCCTCTCGGGCGGCGAGATCGAGCTGAGTGACGCCTCCTTCGAGCGCTACCGGGATGCGCTGGCCGCAAACGGCGTTATCGTGGACATTGACGAGCGCCGGGAGGCGATACGATCCCAGATAAACGACCTGCTCGAGTACGACGGCGCCGAGCTGCGGGACGAGAGACTGTTGCGCGAGGTGACGAACCTGGTCGAGCATCCGCGCGCGATCAAGGGGCGTTTCGACGAGAAGTTCCTCCGCATACCAGAGGCCGTTCTGGTCGCCGCCATGAAGGGGCATCAACGGTACTTCCCGGTGCGAGGCGCCGACGGGCGGCTGCTCCCCTTTTTCATCACAGTTTCCAACGGCGGCACGGCGCAGGATGACCTGGTGCGCCGGGGCAACGAGCGCGTGCTGCGGGCCCGCCTGGAGGACGCGGCTTTCTACTGGGATGAAGACCGCAAGATCACGCTCGAAGAGCGCGTGCCGCGGCTGGCCGGCGTCGTGTTCCTGGGTGGGCTCGGCGATAACTTGCAGCGCACAGAGCGCCTCGTGGAGCTGGGAGAGCAGGTGGCCGCGCAGATCGGCGACGAGCGGACGGCCGAACATGTCCGGCGGGCCGCCCATCTGTGCAAGGCCGACCTGCTCAGCGGCCTTGTCGGCGAGTTCCCCGACCTCCAGGGCGTCGTAGGCCGTGAGCTTGCCCTGCAGGAGGGGGAGCCGGAGGAAGTGGCGACTGCGATCCGGGAGCATTACCTGGCGGCGGGCGCGGAGGATGCTCTCCCCTCGAGCCTGGAGGGCGCCGCGCTCGCTCTGGCGGACAAGATGGACGTGATCGTGGGCTGCTTCTCCCTCGGGCTCTTGCCCGGCGGGTCGCGTGACCCGTATGCGCTGCGCCGCAGTGCGCTGGGCATTCTGCTGATCATCGAGGAGAGAGGGCTGGAGCTGCGCCTGGGCGGATTGATCGAAATGGCCCGCCGGGTGGCCGCCCGGCAGGGCATCGAGTGCGGCGACGAGTGCGCGGACCTCATCAGGGACTTCTTTCGGGATCGGCTCTACCGCGCGGCGCTGGAACGCGGGCTGCCCCATGACTTCGTGCGCGCCGTGCAGGCCGCCGGGTGCGACGACGTTCGCGGCTTCTGGGGCCGCCTCGCTGCGCTGGAGGAGTGCTCCAACCGGGAGTGGTGGCCGCAGTTGGTGGAGCTGGTGGATCGGACCTTCCGCATACAGCGGGACGTGGAAAGTATACCGCCTGTGCGCGATGATCTGCTGAGAGAGCCCCTTGAGAAAGAGCTGGCGGCGCAGTTCGAACGCTGCCGCGGGCCCGTAGGGCGGCTTCTGGACGCAGGAAGGTACGTGCAAGCCGCCGAGCAATACTGCGATGCGCTGGCCGGGCCGGTGCACGAGTTCTTCGAACAGGTCTTCGTCAACGTGGAGGACGAGCAGGTGCGCCTGAACCGCAAATCCCTCTGCGGACACGTGTATCGGCTCTTTGCGGAAAGGTTCGCCGACTTGTACCTGATTGAAACGACGGGAAGCTCTTGAACATGCCCTACAGGTCTTATAGGATATATTGCTCCTGCCCGATGCCCTCTGGCCAGGGGAAGGAGGATAGGGCCGGAAGTGCGCGTTAGCTGGACGAACCGTCTTTTTACTCCCGAGGAGAATCATGCAGATCCAACTGAAGTACGGGCTCAATCCCCACCAGGGGGCGGCCCGCATCGTGATTGAGGGTGACGGGGCGCCTCTGCAGGTCCTCAGCGGACGGCCCAGCTACATCAACATTCTGGATGCGTTGGGCGCCTGGCAGCTCGTAAGGGAGTTGAGGGAAGCGACTGGCAAGCCGGGCGCCGCCTCCTTCAAACACGTCAGCCCGGCGGGCGCGGCGGTGGCCAGGCCGCTCTCGGACGGCTTCCGCCGGTGCCAGATGCTGCCTGAGGAGGATTACTCCCCGCTGGCGGCCGCCTACGTGCGCGCCCGGGGCGCCGACCGGCTCTCCTCGTTCGGGGATATGGTGGCCGTGAGCGATACGGTGGACACGTCGCTGGCGCGCGTCCTGGACAGGGAGGTCTCGGACGGCATCATAGCCCCCGCCTACGAGCCCGACGCGCTTCAGATGCTCAAGCGGAAGCAGAAGGGCGGATATCGCATATTCCGGATCGATCCCGATTACGAGCCGCCCGATGTGGAATACCGCGACGTGTTCGGCATGAGACTGGAGGAACAGAGAAATACGGCTCGCATCACGCCCGATCTGCTCGAGAACGTAGTGACGGACAAAGCCGCGTTCCCCGCCGACGTGGTCGAGACGCTGATAGTGGCCACTATTGCGCTGAAGCACACGCAGTCCAACTCCGTCTGCGTGGCCTACGACGGGCAGGTGATAGGCATGGGCGCCGGGCAGCAATCGCGGGTGCACTGCACGCGGCTGGCCTGCTCGAAGGCCGACAAGTGGCTCCTCCAGCAGCATCCGCGCGTGCTGGCGCTGGCGTTCAAAGACGGCCTGGGCCGCCCGGAACGGACAAACATCGTGGATCAGTTCCTGCTCTGGGACGCGCTCACCGATGCCGAGAAAAAGCAGATGATCAGCAGCCTCGACGAGGCGCCAGAGCCGCTGACGCGCCAGGAGCGCGCCGAGTGGATAGCGGGTTTCGAGGGCATCTGCCTCAGTTCGGATGCGTTCTTCCCGTTCCGCGACAGCCTTGACCGCGCCAGCCGCAGCAACGTGCAATACGTCCTACAGCCGGGCGGCTCCTACCGGGACAAGCAGGTGACACAAGCAGCCAACGAGTACGGCATGGTGATGGCGCACTCCGGCCTGCGCTGCTTCCTGCATTGAGCGATCCGGTTTGTGCGTCGTGCGTGTCCTTCTCGCTTTTTCTGCACGGGAAGTTCCGGTTGCAATAGCGCAGTTAGCGGCGTAACATTCGCCTCACAGAGCTTTGAGCATAAATCGGTGTTTAACAGAGGTGGCGCATGGACGATGAGAGAAAGAAACAGGAACTGGCCCTTCGTGGTGGGTTGAAGGCCGTCTCCCAGATACGAGGCAAAGGCGAGCCGAAGATCGGCGTCGAGGAATTCATGGCCCTGGCCATGCGCTTCGGCTTCTCGGACGCTGCGCTCCGGAGCATCCGCGCCACGGTCGAAGCGGAGAGCATGGGAGAGGGCCCCTTCCTGGCCAATTACTACTCGGGCCTGGACGAAAGCTGCGTCGAAGCGTTCGAGCGCACGGCCCGGGAGACCTTCGGCGTGAACTACGCCATCGGCGTAAACTCCGGCACCGGCGCCCTCCACGCGGCGTTCGTAGCGGCGGGGGTGGGCCCGGGCAAGGAGGTGATCTGCCCCGCCATCGGGTTCTTCGCGACCGCCATGGCCGTGGTTCAGGCCAAGGGCGTGCCGATTTTCTGCGACGTGGATGAGTCGCTGAGCATGGACCCCGATAAGATCGAAGACCACATCACCGAACGCACCGTCGCCCTTGCGCCCACGGAAGTGATGGGCAGCGTTTGCGACATGGAGCGCATCATGCGCGTCGCCCGGCGGCATAACCTGATGGTCGTCGAGGACGTCTCCCAGTCCTGCGGCGCGAAGTTCCACGGCCGATACGTGGGCACGTTCGGCGACTTCGGCTGTATCAGCATTTCCGCCTACAAGATCGTGGGCGCCGGCGAGGGCGGCCTGGTGCTGACCAATGAGCAGCGGCTCTGGGACCGCGCCCAGTGCCTCGCGGAGGGCGGCGGCCTGTGGCGTCCCGACCGATTCGCGCCGCCTCGATACGAAGGGGAGCTGTTCTGTGGCACGAACTACCGCATGTCCGAACTGGAGGCCGCCGTAGACGTGGTGCAGCTGCGGAAGATGGACGAAACGGTGGCGCGGTTCAACACCGTGAAGAGGGACATCCTGAGACAACTAAAGACCTACCGCGAGATCGTCCCCCAGAAGTTGAACGATCCCGAAGGGGAAGTCGGCTACGGGCTGCGTTTCTATCCCGAGACCATAGAGCTGGGGCAACGAATCGTAGAGGCGCTCAAGGCGGAGGGCGTCGGCTGCGCTATGCGCGGCGAAGACGCATCCCCAGACTGGCACCAGTACTCTTTCATGTTCCCCATTACGCTGCTCAACGGGCCCACGGACGTGAACTGCCCCTACGAGTGTCCCATCTACCGTGAGGCCGGCGGGGACGTCCACTACAGCCGGGGCGACTGCCCGGTGGCGGACGACCTGTTCGACCGCGTGGTCACCGTCTTCCTAAACCAGTGGTACACCCCGGAGGATCGAACGGCCATCGCCACCGGGATCAACAAGGTGCTGGACGCCTACTGCACTGAGGATGCGAACGGGCGGCCCTGGATTTGACTCGGAAAGGAGTTGACTCAACATGCGTATCAAGCAATCACTATGCCTTCCCATTTATCACCCCGAGGGGATGGGACTGGACGAAATGCTGGGGCTGTGCGCCGAGATCGGCTTCGCGGCAGTCGAAATATGGTCCCGTGACGAGACGTTCGGCGAGCTGGCGGACGCCGCCCGGCGCCACGGTCTCACAATCGCCAGCATGTGCGGACACCAGTTCCCCCTGGAGGACGGGCTCAACAAGCGGGCGAATCACGACAGGATCGAGCAGGAGCTGAGGGAATCCATAGACCTGGCCGTGCGGCACGGGATTCCCGGGCTGATCTGTTTCAGCGGCAATCGCCAGCCCCACCAGAGCGAGGTGGAGGCCATCGAGGCCACTGCCGACGGGCTGCGGCGCGTCGCCCCCTACGCCGAGCAAAAGGGCGTGAACCTGAACATGGAGCTCCTGAACTCCAAGATAGACCATGCCGGCTACCAGTGCGACCACACCGCGTGGGGGCTGGCCGTCTGCGAGAAGGTGGGCAGCCCGCGCGTCAAGCTCCTCTACGACATATACCACATGCAGATCATGGAAGGTGATCTGATCCGTACCATCCGGGAGAACATCGGCCGGATCGGGCACTTCCACACCGCCGGCAATCCGGGCCGCCGCGATATGGACGACACCCAGGAACTCAACTACGCTGGCATCTGCCGGGCCATCGCGGAAACGGGCTACGACCTCTACGTCGGGCACGAATTCAACCCCAAGGGCGACCCGATCGAGGCCCTGCGCCGAGCATACGACATCTGCAACCAGGGGTGAGCGGCGGTGGGGGCCCGCGCGTCTGGGCGCCCCCCGCTCTGCCGATGTGGGTACCTCTGCCCTGGGGGTATGCCGGCTATCGCCTCCGAGCGTGCGCCCTCGTCGCCGGACACTCCTACATGCGCGCCGACGGGGGCGGGGCCAGGCAGGCGATACTCCGCGATGTCAATGAATCGTGCTCTTGACAACCCACGCTCTCCTGCTATGAATATGGTATAAGGGATTGCGTCGAGTGTCCGTTCTCACCCTGGGGGGATGAGCTGTCGGCTAACCTTGCGCTTCAAAGCTGGTTGAAGACGCTCTAACAGAGGGTATCATGGGAAACCCGAAGATTGATGTTTCCAGGAGCAGAATCGCGGAGTTCTGCCGACGGCGCCACATCCGGCGCCTGTCGCTGTTCGGCTCGGTGTTGCGGGACGATTTCGGCCCGGACAGTGACGTGGACGTGCTGGTGGAGTTCGAGCCCGGCCACACGCCCGGCCTCGCCATAGTGGACGTGGAGGAGGAGCTTTCGGCGCTGCTGGGCGGGCGAAGGGTGGACATGGTGAACCCGAAGTACCTGAACCGGCGCTTGAGGACTCGCGTGCTGGGCCACGCGGAGGTGCAGTATGCAGAGGGATGACAACGTCTACCTGGGCCACATGCTGGATATGGCCCGGAAGGCGGCGGGCAAGATCGAGGGGAAGTCCCGGGACGACTACGACAGCGATGAGGACCTGCGTATCGTCATTGCACACCTCGTGCAGACCATCGGTGAAGCGGCGGGCCGCGTGTCGCAGCCGACCCGGGATTCCCATCCCGAACTGCCCTGGAAGCAGATCACGGGGATCGGGCATCGTATTGTGCACGATTACATGGGCGTTGACTACGACGTTCTCTGGGAAGTGGCCAGGCAGGAGCTGCCCCGCCTCATCGGGCTGCTCGATAAGATCATGCCGCCCGAGGACACGCAGTGATCGGATTCCGCTTCGATCCCAACCGGTAGTGTGCCCGATCGAGGCCATCCGGCCGGTGGCCGACCTCTTTGACGGCCAGCCGTTCATCCGTGGCGGCATCCAGTTCGAGAGCGGAGCCGTCGCCCTGAGCGACGAGCCGGCGGCTAACCTCGCGCTCGATGCGCGAGAGACCGTCCCGCCTGAACCGCGCCGCCAGGCTGACCTCGTCCCCGGTTATTTCGACCCTCTCGTGCCAGTAATCTGTAGTGGATTCGTCTCTGGATATTGCCTGGTAGGATTTGTCTTTTGATCTTGCTTCCTGCGCCTGGACCATGGTCAGTGCATCTTGGATCAATTCGTCGTTGGATTCGTAAGGTCTGGCCTCCTTGGGCAGCCCCATATCTCCCAGGGCATTTTGTTGCAATCTGGCGGTCATGTCGTCCACCTCATTCTGCGTCCCAATGTGGTAATCCCGCCGCAGCGGCGGACCCAACCGTGTGCTCCCGGCTGGACCCACCACGGCGGGCCCCCTCATCTGCGGAACGA
>JAGHAF010000032.1 GCA_021161675.1 Planctomycetota bacterium
CGTCCTGTTGATCTCGGTGTGCGCGGCGGGGACGGCCACGGCCATAGCGCTCGCGCTGGGCGTGCCGGCGGGATACGTGCTGGCCCGCCGAGACTTCCCGGGCAAAGCGGTGATCCAGGGGCTGGTGGACCTGCCCGTGGTGGTTCCCCACACGGTGGCGGGGATTGCGCTGCTGGGCGTTCTGGGTCGGGAGGGGATCGTCGGGGCCGCCGGGCAGGCCGTGGGGCTGCGTTTTGTGGACGCCTTCCCCGGCACGGTGGCGGCCATGCTGTTTCTGTCCGCGCCCTTCGTGGTGAACGCCGCCCGATCGGGGTTCGAGGCGGTCAGCCCCCGGCTGGAAAACGTCTCGCGGAGCCTGGGCGCTGGCCCGGCGCTTACCTTCTTCAAGGTCTCCATGCCCCTGGCATCGGGATCCATCCTTTCGGGCGCGGTCATGTGTTGGGCGCGGGCGGTCTCGGAGTTCGGCGCAATCGTTATCATCGCCTACTATCCGAGGGTGGCGTGCACGTTGATCTATGACCGTTTCAACGCATTCGGGTTGAGCGCCTCCCGTCCCGCAGCCGTGCTGCTCGTGCTGCTGTGCCTGTTTCTTTTCACGCTCGTGCGGCTGGCCGTGCGGGGATCGAGGAGAGTGGCCGGAAATGCTTGAGCTGCATGGCATCAGCAAGCGGTGGAATGATTTCTCCGTGCGGGAGATCGAACTGCGGATAGAGGAGGGAGAGTATTTCGTCCTGCTCGGCCCGAGTGGCGCGGGCAAGAGCCTGCTGCTGGAGCTGATCGCCGGGTTTCACACGCCGGACACCGGCCGGATCGCCCTGAACGGACGAGACGTCACCGATCTGGCCCCGGAACGCAGGCGGATGGGTTTTGTCTACCAGGACAACATGTTATTCCCGCATCGCAGCGTGCGAGGCAACATTGCGTATGGGCCCCGGCTGCGCGGGTTGCCCGGTCCGGCCGTTGAGGAAACGGTCCGGCGGCTGGCCGCAATGCTCCGGATAGAGGGGCTTCTGCGCCGCCGCCCCGACACGCTCAGCGCCGGGCAGAAGCAGAGGGTCGGCATTGCGCGCGCCCTCGCTGCGCGGCCGCGGGCCTTGCTGATGGACGAGCCGCTGGCCTCGCTGGATCCGCCCGCGCAGCGCAGCTTGCGTGGCGAACTCAAGCGGGTCCACGCCGAGACGGGCGTGACCGTCCTGCACGTGACGCACGACCAGCGGGAGGCCGCCGAACTTGGCCGCCGCATCGGGGTCATGCGTGAGGGCCGCATCGTGCAGGTGGGCGAACCGGGGGCGATCTTCGAGACCCCACGGGACCACTTCGTCGCCGAATTCACGGGCGCCCGCAACATCTACACGGCAACTGCCCGTCCCGATGGGGACCTAACGGAGGTGAGGTGCGGCGCCGTCAGGCTGATCTCCGCGACCCCCCTTTCCGGCCCTGTGCGCGCGGTTATCCGGCCGGAGAACGTGCTCATCTCCGCGGAACCGGTGCGCGCCAGCGCCACGAACCAGATTCCCGTGGAGGTCGTCTCGGTCGAACGGCAGGGACGGCTGCTTGCCGTCACCGGGCGGCGCGACGGGCTCGAGATATCCGCCATCATAACCCCCAGGTCGCTCGACGAGCTGGGTATCGAAAAAGGAACGCTCGCCTACTTCTCCTTCAAGGCGAGCAGCGTCCACCTGATGAGAATCGAGGACGACGAGCATGATTAGCTACGAACACGCCAGAGAACTTGTGCTGGCCGAGGCGCACACGTGCGGCGTGGAAAGGGTCCCGACGGATCGAGCCTGCGGGCTGATCCTGGCCGAGGACGTCCGGGCGAAGATATCCAGCCCACCCTTCAATAAGGCTGCCATGGACGGCTACGCCGTGCGTGCGGAGGACGTGGCGGACCTGCCGGCGGTGTTGGAGGTGGTCGGCGAAGTGTTCGCCGGCGCGTTCCCGGAGTTCACGGTCGGGCCGGGGCAGGCGTCGCTCATCACTACCGGAGCCCCCGTGCCCGGCGGCGCGGACACCGTCATCATGGTGGAACACACCGAGCAGGCGCCGGAGGGCCGGGTGAAGGTATTGCGCACATCGGGGACGAACATCTGCCCGAAGGGCGAAGACATAGAAGCCGGCGAGAGCGTTTTGCGCGCCGGCCAGCGCCTCACTCCGCTTAGAGTGGGCATCGCCGCCTCGGCCGGGCGCAGGGAGGTGCGCGTCCGGCGGCTGCCCGCAACCGCCCTCCTCTGCACGGGGACGGAAGTGGTAGAGCCCGGCGGGCGGCCCGGCCCCGGCCGGATATTCAATGCCAACGGGCCGATGCTCTCCTCGCTGCTGCGGCCCCTGAGCCGCGAGTTCAGCTACCTCGGCATAGTTGGAGACGACGAGAAGGGGTTCCTCGAACTGGTGGCGCGGGGACTTCAGTCCGACCTGTTCGTCATCACCGGCGGGGTGTCAATGGGGCAGTATGATTTCGTGCCCGAAGCGCTCAAGCGCGCCGGGGTGCGGCAGGTGTTCCACAAGCTGGCCGTCAAGCCCGGCAAGCCGACCTTTTTCGGCGTGGCGGGCGGGACGCTGGTGTTCGCCATGCCCGGGAACCCGCAGTCCTGCTTCGTGCAGTTCAAGATGCTGGTGGAGGGCGCGCTTGAGGCCATGAGCGGAAGCGCCGATCCGGCGCCGCATTTCGAAACCGGAACGATGGAAGAGGGGTTCGACAACAAGCCCGCCCGGCTGAACGCGCTGCCCTGCGACGTGCGGCGGCGCGCCGGCGCCACTTCCCTGAAGCTGCATCCCTATCACGGCAGCGCGGACATCGTGGGGCCGGCTGCCGCGGACGGATTCCTCCTGGCGCCCCGGGGCGCTGAGAGAGTCAACAAGGGAGACGAGCTGAGGTTCTTTGCGATATGATGAGCCTTCACCGCAGAGTTCGCAGAGAACGCAGAGACGGCAAAGCACGCACAGAAAAGATGGGGGGAACCTCCTTTCGCCATATCTTTGTTGTTCTCCAGCTTGCCCTCCGTAACCTCAGCGAAGGAGGGCGTCCTCCGTGCCTGCGTGGTGAAAGGCGCCTGAACGGTTACGTGATATGATGCCAGACGGACCGAAATACCTGCGAGTTTCCGTGACGGGCCGATGCAACATGCGGTGCATCTACTGCCGCTCCCGCCCGGCGGCGGCGGATGAGCTTACCGCGGCCGAGATCGGGCTCCTGGCGCGGGCCGCGGCGGCGGAGGGCGTGCGGAAGGTGCGCCTGACGGGCGGCGAACCGCTCGTGCGCCCGGACCTGGAAGAAATCGTGGGGGCCGTAAGCTCAGTTGCGGGCGTGGAGGAAACCACACTGACTACGAACGGACTGGGCCTGGCTTCAAGGGCGGCGGGGTTGGCGGGCGCGGGACTCTCTCGCGTCAACGTCAGCCTGGATAGCCTGAGGGCCGATCGTTTCGCCCGTATCACCGGACTGGACGCGCTGGAAGAGGTCGTCCGGGGGATACATGCCGCGGCCGAGGCGTTCGGCCGGGTCAAGGTCAACACGGTTCTGCTGCGCGGCGTCAACGACGGGGAGGTCTGCGATTTCGTCCGCTTCGCGGCCCGCACGGGCGTTCGGCTGCGTTTCATCGAGTATTATCGGCTCGAAGCCGGGCCGGACGGGCTGGAAGGCGTGCCGTCCGATGAGGCGCTGGAGCGCATCGCTGACGCGTTCGGGCGGGTTGTGCCGCTGGGGCGGGACGCGTGGTCCGTTGCTGAAAAGTATCGCGTGCCTGACGCCGGCGCCGAGATAGGGATTATCCGCAGCGCTTCGCGGCCGCCGTGCGCCGAGTGCGCGAAGCTGCGGGTGACGGCAGAGGGGATGCTGCTGCCGTGCCTTTACGCGGAGTCGGGGCCCGCGCTCGCGCCGCTGCTGCGGCAGGGGGAGCAGGATGCCGTGCAGAGCATCATACGGAAAGTCTTTGCGCAGAAGAGGCGACTGGGGCCGGCGGGCCGGGCGGTCGTCAGAAGGGGAAGCTTCGGGGGGTAGGAAAGCAGGCTGAAATCAGGAGGCAGGAGTCAGGAACGGCGACGGCAAAGGCAGAAAGCAGACTGTAGGCTATAGGCAGTAGGTACGGCAACGGCAGAGGCAACCGGAGAAACCAACAGCAACGCCAAGAGGAAAGGCAACGGCTCAGGGCCGTGAGAGTGTCGAACGGCATTGGACATTGAGCATTCGATATTGGATATTTTCTTTTTTGATCCTTTCTTAGATTTTCTCTTGTCGCGCCGGGGGGGATGGGGTACAATGAAGATGGTTGTTGGGATAGAATAGGGATCGTTTGTACTCGCTTCGTCAGATCCGTCAGCCCTGCTCTCCGGCAGAGGTAGTTGTGGTCGGTCGTGTACCCGAGCACATCATTCAGCAAATCGCCCGTGGCGTGGATTTCGTGCGCCTCGCAGGGCGGTACCTCGACTTAAAAAAGCGAGGGAAAAGCTACTGGGCGTTGTGCCCATTTCATAAGGAAAAGACGCCGTCGTTCTCCATCGACCCCGAACGAGGTTTCTATCACTGCTTCGGCTGCAAGGAGGGCGGCAACGTCTTCTCGTTCCTCCAGAAGATGGAGGGGCTGACCTTCCGCGAAGCGCTCGAGAAGCTGGCCCGCGAGGCCGGCATTGACCTGAGCCAATATCGGGGCGCGGCCGCGCCGTCCGCCGGCGAGTTCAGCCGGCTGCGGCAGGCCCTGGAACTGGCCGCCAGCTTCTACCAGAAATGTCTTGAGAAGGCCCGCGGCAGCCAGCGGGCAAGAGAATACATTGACAAACGCAGTTTCACGCCGGAGTCCGTCGAGCGATGGCGGCTCGGATACGCCCCGACCGGGTGGGATAATTTTTTGAAATGCGCGCTGGGCCGCGACTTCAAGCCGCAGGTGTTGGTAAAGGCCGGACTGGTCCGCGCCCGCCAGGGAGCGCCGGGACACTACGACTGGTTTAGAAACCGGTTGATCTTCCCCATCGGGGATGCCACCGGTCGGCCGATAGCGTTCGGCGCCCGGGCTCTCGATCCGGAGGACGAGCCGAAATACCTGAACAGTCCGGAGGGTCCGCTGTTCAGCAAAGGACGTTGTTTCTTCGGCCTCTCGCAGGCGAAAGCTGCGTTGCGCTCCGCCGACAAGGCCGTCATCCTCGAAGGTTACACCGACGTGATCATGGCCCATCAGGCTGGCGTAAACGAGGCGGTGGCGGTGCTGGGCACCGCCCTGACCGAGGAGCACGCCCGGCGCATCGGCCGTCTGTGCGGCGAGGTGATCCTGGTGTTCGACCCCGACGAGGCGGGCCAGAAGTCGGCTGCTCGAAGCGTGGAGGTGCTGCTCAACGAAGGTCTCCAGGTGCGCGTGGCGCAACTGCCTTCGGGCCTGGACCCATGTGACTATATCGTGGAGCGCGGCGGCGAGGCGTTTCGGCGGGAGTTGGACGGGAGCCTGGATTTCTTCGAGTTTCGGCTGAAGGTGGCGCGAGAGAGCCACGACATCAGTACGGTGCAGGGCCGCGCGGCGGCGTTCGAGGAAGTGGCGGACTTCGCGGTCGCGCTGCGGGACCCCGTGCGGCGGGAGATGGTGGTGCGCCAGGTGGCGGATGAGTTGCGCGTGCGCCCGCAGGCCGTCTGGCGGCGCCTGGAACAGAAGGCGGGCCGAAGGTGGCGTGAGCCGGGCGAACCGGCCAGAACGGAGCCTGAAAAGCTGGTGGCGGATAAGAGCATTCCCGGGGAACTGCTGGGACTGACGCTGGCTTACCCGGAGCTTTGCGCGGAGGCCGTAGACGGGATTGATCCGTCCGTGCTGGTGGAGGGACCTGAAAAGGACCTGCTCATCAAGGCGCTGGGCGAGTTCAAAGAAAAAGGAAGCATGGCGCCGAAAGACTTCGTGAACTCATTGACTGATCCGGAGCTGGCCGGAGCGGCCTCGCGCGCTATGGCCGAGGAGCAACGCCGGCAGCAGATTAAGAGCATACGAGAGAGAACCGCGCAAGAGCGACTCCAGGGCTACCTGGAATACCTGCGGCAGAAAGAGTTGAGCCTCTCGGCGGCGCAATCGCCGCCGGAGGAACTGGGCGATGAAGCGTTGAAAGAACTTGAGCGCAAGCTGATAGAGAAGGACAAGAGATCGGCGCGATCAAAGTAGAAGGGAGGAATCCGTACGCCGATGGCCGAAGATAAGACACTGCAAGTAACCTCTGTGCAAGAGGAAATCAAAGAGCTGATTGAGATGGGTAGGCAACGGGGGTTCCTCACGTACGAGGAGCTGAACAAGTTCCTGCCCAACGAGGTATTGAACCCCGAGTACATTGACGAAATCCTGCTCGTGTTGGACAAGAAGGGCGTGGAGCTGGTAGACGATTACGGCCTCGAAGAGGGCGAGAAAGAGGAGGAGCAAGACGAGGAAAAGACCACCACAATCAGCTCCATGGAGAAGGTGGACGACCCCGTGCGCATCTACCTGACTCAGATGGGCCAGATTCCTCTGCTGAAAAGGGATGAGGAGATCGCCCTGGCCCAGCGCATCGAGATCGGACGCAAGAGCTTCCGCAGGAAAGTCCTGCAGTTCACCCCGTGTATCGAGCGGTGCGTGGAGATACTTCAGAGCGTCCACGACGGGACTCTGCCCTTCGACCGGACCCTGAACGTAAGCGCGCTGGGCAGGTCCCAGAAAAAGGCCATGGCCGAACGAATGCCGGAGAACCTGGCCACCATCCGGAAGCTCTTCAAGAAGAATCGCGAAGATTGGCAGGTCTACCGCGACAAGAAAGCCGGGCAGGATGATAAGGACAAGGCGCTTCAAGCCATACAGCGACGCTGCCGAAAGTGCATGATCCTGCTCGAAGAGCTCTACCTGCGAATCAAACGCATCCAGCCGCTCCTGGACCTCACAAACGAGCTCTATGAGCGGATGCGTAGCATCCACCAGCAAATAGTTGAGCTGGACGACAAGAACGGCAACAGCGCGAAACGCCGCGGCCTTCAGGCGGAGTTGCGACACCTGGAGGACCGCATCTGCTGTCCCTTCGAGCTGCTGGAGCGGCGGGTGCAGAGCACCAGGCTGGTCCACCGCGAATATGAACAGGCCAAGACCGAGCTGGCCGGCGGCAACCTGCGACTGGTGGTGAGCATCGCCAAGAAATACCGCAACCGGGGGCTGAACTTCCTGGATTTGATCCAGGAGGGCAACACGGGCCTGATGCGGGCCGTGGACAAGTATGAATATCGCCGCGGCTACAAGTTCAGCACCTACGCCACCTGGTGGATTCGGCAGGCCATCACCCGGTCCATCGCCGATCAGGCGCGCACTATCCGCATACCGGTGCACATGATTGAGACGATGAGCAACATCCGCAACGTGGTGAAAAAACTGGTCCAGAAACTGGGCCGCGAGCCAACCCTGGAGGAAATCTCCGAGAGTGGCGACCTGAGCATCAGGGAGGTCCGCCGCGTGCTGAAGATATCCAAGCGGCCCATCAGCCTGGACCGCCCGATCGGGGACAACGACGACAGTTTCTTCGGGGACTTCATCGAGGACAAGAAGGCCGTCAGCCCGATTACCATGGCGGCCCAGGAGATGCTCAAGGATCGCATTGACGATGTGCTAGACACCCTCACCTACCGCGAGCGAGAGATCATCAAGCTTCGCTACGGCCTGGGGGACGGCTATACCTACACCCTTGAGGAAGTGGGCCGCATATTCAACGTCACCCGCGAGCGGGTGCGCCAGATCGAGGCCAAAGCCGTGCGGAAGTTGCAGCACCCCGTGCGCAGTCGTCAACTCGAAGGTTTCGTTGACAGCCTGCCGGGCAACTCCTAAACTATCCCCGTTAATTGCCCGCAACCCCCGGCGAGGACTTTCGAGCTTATGGCGTTTCAGTCCAAATGCAAGTATGCGCGTGGGTGCGCCGACGGGGAACCGGAGCGACGCTCCGGCTTGCAGGCCCGCGCTCGGAAGAGTTCGGGCCTTTTTGCTTTTAATCCACCCAGAACGGATCCCGCATGAAAGTTACACTTCAGAGCTTGCAGGAGCTGCAGCAGACGAACCGTAAACTGGAGCAACTGGCGCGAGACAAAGAGCGGCTTTCGATCGACGTGAAGAATCAGCAGCGCCTCCTCGAACAGAAGAAAAGAAGAGCCGAAGCAACCCACAAAGAACATATGGACGCCTCTAAGGCCGCAGACCGCGCCCAGCTCCAGATCGAAGCGGCAGAGCAGGATAACCAGCGCCTCCAGCTCCAGCTCAACACCGTTTCCAACCAGAGGGAGTACGACGCCATCCAGACGGCCATCCTCAGCAACCAGGCCGACATCCACAAATGGGAAGATGAAGCTCTGGCGTCTCTTGAGAGAGTTGACGAACTATCCGCCCAGGGGCAACGCCTCGCCGCAGAAATCGAAGCGGCATCCAAAGAGCTGGAGCAAGTCAAGCGAGAGGTCGCCCGGAAGGAAGAGGACTACAACCAGCAGATCAGCAAGATTTCCAGCGAGCGCCGGCAGATACGCGAAAACATCAGGCCCGAAGTCCTCCAGGCCTATGATCGGCTCGCCAGGAGCCACCCCCACACTGCCCTGGCGACGGTAAGAAACCGGATTTGCGGGGGGTGCCACACGCGAATCACCAAGCAAAGCGAAAACCTGCTGATGCGTGGGGCCGACCTGGTCTACTGCCACAGTTGCGGCCGCCTGCTGATGCTTGCCGAACAGGCCTCCTGAGGGGTCTAGCCCGGATATTTCACGAGCATTTCCCGTCCAGCGGGCGCTTTTGCCCCGCTAAGCGCTAACCTCCAGCCCGTAACGGAATGTCTCGTCGAGAAACGCGTCTATGTTCTCCAGTGTGGTCGGCAGGGTTATTCCGTTGCCGGCGGCCACCACAAGGCGCCCCTCGCCCGGACGATAGAAAGTGTCAATCAAGTGGCGCACGTGCTCCCTGACCTCTGCGGGCGTCCCGTAAGGGAGAACCTGCTGCACGTCGGCGCCGGGCCAGGCCGTTATGCGGCCGTCGAGGGTCTGCGCGGTTCGCTCCCAATCCATCGCCCCGTGCTGCAGCGGGTGCAGGCACGTCACGCCGATCTCCATCAGGTCAGGCAGTATTTCCGTCAGGTTGCCGCAGGAGTGGAGCCAGAAGTCCATGCCATGCGCATGACACGCCTCGGCCAGCGCGGATAGGCGCGGTTTCAAGAACTGGCGAAACGTATCCGGACTCATCATCAGGCCCGTCTGGTGTCCCAGATCGTTGGTGGTCAGGTAACCGTCCGCGCCGCACTGCGCGCAGCCCTCCACGACAAGCAATGCGAACTGGAGCAGGCCATCGCAGAGGCGATGGACCTCGTCGGGATGGTCGTGGAAGTCCAGCATGATGTTCTGCATGCCGCGCAGCATCCAGAGACGCTCGTAGAAATAGTGGCATTTCTCGGCTATCACGTAGCGTCCCTCGGACGCCCGCACCGCTTCTCGGACCGGCTCAAAGATGGGCAGTCCGTCCGAGACCATCTCGCCCAGCTTGTGGAGGTGATCCAGGAACGGTTCCAGGTCCGCCCAGGTTCGGATTATGTCGTCGCCCGAGTCCAGCCCGTGGCTGTCGGGCCCCTCCTCGCCGGCGTCCCGGAAGTCCCATCGGTAATCGTCGGGAAAATCCTCCGGCATGCGCCAGTCGCCGGGCTGCAAGACCAGACCCCGGGGCACGTCGTCGGGATAGCGGTCCAGCACCTCGTCCAGCGCCTCCCCGTAGGCCTCACGCAGTCCCTCCCCGGCCCACTTGTGCAGAAGCGCGGGCGGGCGAGCGCCCCCGCGGCCCAGCACGGACGCTCTGACCTCCTCTTTGCTCAATGGCGGATACTTCATGTCCATGCGAGAAACCTCCTCGTAATCCTCCAGGCGCCTCTCACCACGGGGGCTGTGGAGAACAGGGGTCAGGGATCAGGCGAGAGGAGTCAGGAAAAAGCCACAAGAACCAAAGATAGAAGGATCGTAACACTTTACCTAAATGACGAGTTGCAAAAAATATTAACCACGAAGGATGCGAAGATCGCGAAGAAAGGAAATGGATGTGGCGCGCGGCGCCAGCGTCTAACGGTAGCTCCGGCGTCCCCGCCGGAGCCGGGCGCGGCGAGGACGCCGCGCCTACCCATGTGAGCGAGGAAGCCGGGCGCGCCGCGGACGCCGCGCCTACCCGTGTGGGGACGCGCCGGCCACGCGCATGGCTGCTGATCGGCCTCGCGCGTACGAGCTGCGTCAGATGTGATCTCGCAACTTTGTGAAGTCCTATGGATATTCTCGTTGTTTTACGACTCACTCGGCTGACGTGTTACGATATTGGATGTTTTGATTGTATTACGATTCCTCACTTTGGTGAAGTATTACGAAGGATGAAGCTTGCGCCCAGAGCTTTGCTGTTGTCTTTGCCGTTAATTTCATCCTTCATCCTTCTACCTTTCGTTCGATGCCTCCTGCCTCCTGATTTCACCGGGGGCCGAAGATGGCCGTGCCGACGCGCACCATGTTGGCGCCCTCTTCGATGGCTACCCGGTAGGAATTCGACATTCCCATCGAGAGGGTTTTCATCTCCACGTTCTCGACGTCGGCGGCCTTGATCTCCTCGAAAAGCCGGCGCATCCGGCGAAAGTAGGGCCGGGCCCCCTCGGGGTCTTCCATGTAGGGCTCCATGGTCATCAGGCCCTCGACGCGCAGGTTCGCCAGCCCGCCGGCAAGCGCGACCAGTTCCTGAGCGGCTTCAGGCGGGATGCCGTGCTTGCTGCTCTCGCCGGCGATGTTGATCTCAATCAGCACGGGGACGGGCTTGACGGCTCGCTCGCTTATAGCCCGCGCCAGACGGGCGGAGTCCACGCTTTGAAACCGGTCGAACAGGCTCAGAGCCCGGCTGACCTTGTTGCGCTGCAGGTGGCCGATCAGGTGCCATTGGACCTGCCGCGCCACATCCCCGAGTTCAGAATAATGACGCTCGGCCTCCTGGACGTAGTTTTCGCCGAGCAGGCGGGCCCCGGCGCGCACGACATCGCGCAGCTCTTCGAGCCGGCGTCCCTTGGCGGCCACCACCAGGGACACCTCGGGAGGAAGGCTCTCGCGGATGCGCCTGTAATTGTCAGCGGTCTGTCCCATAGTCTCACAGATAACGCACGAACCGGTTCTGTTCGTCCACCAGTATCTTCAGGGCTTCGATGGGCTCGTCTGTCAGCTCAAAGCCCATGATAATCACCCGGTGGTCCTTTTTCACCCGCAGCGCCGCGGCTCCGTTCATGCAGATCGTGCCGGAACCGCGCTCGCCCGCGATGACGTAGGTTTCCACTCGATTCCCGTTATTCACGTCGGTGACGAGCACCTTCTCGCCCGGCGTCAGGCCGCACTTCTCGATAAGTTCCTCGTCTATGGTGATGCTGCCCACGTAATCCACGCGGGCCTCGGTGACGGTGGCGTTGTGTATCTTGGAGCGCAGAAGCCAGCGCATTGTTCACTCCTCCGCAAGCGCTTCAGCTATCAGGCGGGCCACTTTTCGGCCCGAGTTGAGCATCCCGCCGAAGATCGGTCCCATCCGTGGCAGCCCGTACACGGCGCAGACCGACATGCCGGAGACGTAGAGCCCCGGGAAGACCTCGCCGGTGCGCTCCACCACGCCTCTCTCCGCCGGTTCCACGTCCATGAATCCCTCGCCGATGCCATGAGGGTAGAAGTCGGGCAGCTTACGCCTCAGCATGTTGACCAGTTCGGCGTCGTGGCCGGTGGCGTCAACCACGTTGCGGGCGGCCATGCAGATGGGGTCCACGTGGAGCCGGGCCATCATGATTGGCGTCGCGTTGACCACGGCGCCCAGGACATGGCCCTGTTTCACTATCACGTCTTCGACTTGCATGAGGTTCAAGATACGCGCGCCGGCCTGTTCGGCCCGGTAGGTGAGCGCGGCGGCCAGTTGGATGGCGCCGGCGGTGAGGAGTTCCCCTCGCTGTTCCCAGTCGACGCCGATTTCGTCCAGGACCTCGGCGTCCTTGACCACGATTATATTCTTGCCGACTCCGCCGCCCCAGATGCCGCCGCCCGTGGAAAGTCTCTTCTCCAGGACGACGGCGCGCAGGCCGCGTTTTGCCAGGAAATACGCGGCGGCGAGGCCGGCCGGACCGGCCCCAACGACGATCACGTCGCTCTCCAGCGCCTCATTTAACCTCTGCGTGTAAGTCTCAACGATTGCGCGTGTGATCTCGATCTCTTCCATCTTGAGCGATTATCCTCTTCCACAAAGGGGGGAATCCGAAGGGGAGAAGCAGAACGATAAACCCGGCCATTCACTATATCTGACGCCCGCGATTCTGTCAAAGTAATAGAACCTCCGCCCGGAACGCAAAGCGCCGGAGTTCCTGCCACACGACCGGCATGTTCGCCGGCCCGGGGGGCGTCAGCTTCGTCCCCTTGTCCTTTACTGGCGCCGCCGAGGCCGGGCTCGTATAATACAGAGCGCCGGGCAAATCTAAGCCGCGAGCATAGGCGACAGCCTATATGGTGGAGTTGAAAAGAGCTAAGCCGGGGTTACGCGCGGAACGGGCGATCCTCGTGCAGGTGTTTCCCTACGAGGCCGAGGAGGACGCCGACGAAACCTTCGCGGAACTGGCTGATCTGACGCGCACGGCCGGCGCCGTTGTCGCGGGCCAACTGCGGCAGAAACGGCGCCAGCCCGATGCCCGTTATTACCTGGGCAAGGGCAAAGTCAAAGAGCTGCTCGAGCTGGTCAGCGACGAAGACGCGGACGTAGTGATCTGCGACGACGAGCTGAGCCCCGCCCAGGTGAGAAACCTGGAGAACATCCTCGATACGAAAGTCGTCGACCGCAGCGAGGTGATCCTGGACATCTTCGCCTCGCACGCGCGCACCCGCCAGGCAAAGCTCCAGGTGGAGCTGGCGCAGCTCGAGTATGAATTCCCCCGCCTCAAGCGCCGGTGGACCCACCTGGATCGGACGGCCGGCGGCACGCTGGGAGGGCCGGTGGGGGGCGGCATCGGCGTGCGCGGCCCCGGCGAGAAACAGCTCGAGGTGGACCGGCGCCTCGTGCAGCGGCGCATCCACGAGATGAAGAAGAATCTGGCAACGATCGAAAAACGCCGACAGACCACCGTCCAGGGGCGTAAAAAAAGGTTTACGACAGTCGCGCTGGTGGGCTACACGAACGCCGGCAAGTCCAGTCTCATGAACGCGCTGACGGCGGCTGACGTGTCGGTGCGGGACAGGCCCTTCGAGACACTCGACACCCGCACCAGGCAGTGGGAGCTGCCGGACGGGCGGCAGGCGCTGCTCAGCGACACCATCGGTTTCATCCGCAAGTTCCCCCACCACCTGGTTTCCTCCTTTCACGCCACGCTGGAAGAAGCTAGAGAGGCGGACCTGCTCCTGCACGTCATTGACGCTTCCCGGCGCAACGCGCAGCAGGAAGTCGAGGCCGTCAACGAGGCGCTGCGCCAGGTAGACTGTCACGAAACGCCCACCATCTACCTGCTGAACAAATGGGACCTGGTAGAGGACCGGTCCGAACTGCCCCTCCTGCGCAAGCTGATCGGGGACGTCGTCCGCACCAGCGCCACTGCCGCACAAGGGCTGGACGAAGTCGCCGGGCGCGTCCAGCGGATACTGGACCGTGACGAGGCCGAATACGTTGTCACTACCGGCGTCCCTGACGGCCGGCTGGCCGCGTTCCTGCACGGGTCCGCTCAGGTGCTGAAGCGCTCCAGCCGGGGCGGAGCGCTGCGATACCACGTGAGAATGAAACCCGAGTGCGCCGGGATAGTCGCCGGCATGGGGGCCAGCGTCGAAGCTGTCAGCGCCGAAGACGCCGAAGGATAAAGGCTTGCCTGCGAGGCGGAAGTGTGCTATGCTGCCATCGCTTTGGTGACGGATTATGATAGCCGGCGTGAGACTGAGGAAGTAGTACCCACTGAACGAGTTATGGAGAATCCTGGGGAAAAACGTCGGGCCCGCCGGGCAAATCGCGAGCGTCTTGGCGACCTCGTTGGCCGGATTCCCGACAGGATCAAGGAGGAACTGGACATCATCATCGGTCAGTATGTAGAATAGGCTCCTGGTAAACACCGCTGTGGAATCTGTGGGAGATTCGCGCAAATGGCTGACCAAATCGTGATCAAGTGTCAGAAGTGCGGCCACAAGCTCGTCACGGGGAGCCAGTTCATTGGCCGCAAGGGCCGTTGTCCAAACTGCGGCGCCGTCATCAGGCTTCAGCGATCAGGAGAGGGACGCCCGGACGGCAGCGAGGCGCAGGTGGTCGCCATAGATCAGATCGAAACCCCGAAGGACTCACTGCTGACCATCGTGAAGCAGAATGACGTGGCCGTGGTCCGCTTCTCCACCTCGCGTATTCTGGACCAGTCCAACGTGCGGCAGCTCGGCGAAGAGCTGGACTCGCTTATCGAAAAATACAAACTCAAGAAGCTTGTTATCAACTTCGAGAACGTCAGCTACATGAGCAGCGCGGTAATGGGAAAGCTGGTAAGCCTGCTGAAGAAGACCAAGGCGACCGGCGGGAAGCTGAACCTCTGCGGGATCGAACCGGGTATCTACGAGATATTCGAGATCATGCGATTCGACAGGATGTTCGATATTCACGACAACGAAGACACGGCAGTAGCGGAATTGATGGATTGAGCCGATGGGCTCCGAGCAGTCCTCCACACGCGGCCCTCGCTACAGAACGTTCGCCTGGCAAGGCGTTCAACTGACCCTTCCCACCGACTGGAATCTCACCGTTACAAGGGGCGACCGCAAGGCCGGTTACCTGCGCCTCTCAGACGAATACAGGACACGGCTTGAAGTGCGCTGGCAACAGGGCAAGAGGCAGGGCCTGCTCTCGCGAACGGTTGACGGCTATATTGAGAAACTGCGCAAAGACGCCCGCAAGGAAAAGGTCAGTTTCTCCGTGCAGCGCGGGCTCAAGCTGGCCTCCCCCCCGGGCAAGGAAGTAGAATGCTACCGCTGGACGGGCCGGCAACAGGCGCTGGCCATGCTGAGCTGGTGTCCGCATTGCAGGCGCACCACCCATCTGCACCTGCTGGGGGAGCCCGAGGAATCCCTCAAGAATCTCGCGCGTACCGTTTTTTCCTCCTTCCGCGATCACTGCGAAGGCGCTGACGAGCTGTGGGCGTTCTACGACATGCGCTTCAGGGCGCCGGCCGGCTGGCCACTGAAGCGGCACAGCCTGAAGGCCGGCCTTATCCGCATGTCTTTCGGCGGGCGAGGCAGGTCTCTGGAGTTTATCCGCGTCAGCCTGGCGGGGACTCTGCTGGCTGCCAAGAGCCTGGCCGAGTGGTTCGGAGAGTTCTACGGGAAACCCCTGAAGAGAAAATCTTTCCGGATAAGCGAGCAAACAGTGAAAGGACACGACGGCCTGATGCTCAGGGGGGAGACGTCCCTGTTTTTCAACCCTCTGAAGGTGTTCGGGCGGCGCCGCGTGTTGCGGGCCGCCTGCTGGCACTGCGAGCCAAAAAACCGACTTATGATCTGCGCTCTTGACGCTTTCGGCCGGCAAAGCGAACTCTTCGAGTCCGTGCTGGCAGAGTTTGATTGCTGCGAGCGGAGTTTGACGGATGTGGCCTTTCGGGAAAAAAAGTAAGGTCCCCAAACTGGACAGGCGGCAGGCGCTCGACGCCAGGCCGGTGCTGGACAGCCGGGTCAGAATCGAGCGAGACGGGCAAACCGGGGCGATCCTGCAGGTGCCTCGCCGCGCCACAGCAACGAACCGGTTGGTCTGCCGCGTGTTCAAACTCTCCTCTTATCACCAGATTACGCTTGACGAACTGGGCGCCTTCGTAATAGAACTGTGCGATGGAGAACGAACGGTTCGCCAGATCGCCAAGAGGCTGGCCGGGGCTTACAAGCTGGGCCGGCGGGAGGCGGAGCTGTCAACCGCAAAGTTCTTCCGTAAACTTGTGCGGCGTTCAATCGTTGTCTTGATCATCGAGGACGCCGCTTCGTAAGTCCCAGGGAGCAGGTACGTGCAGGAAAGTAAGACAGGCTATGCGCCGCCCCGCGAGAAGATCGGCAGACAGATCGTGCTGCCGTTGAGCAAGGCCTTCGAGATCGCGTGGAAGGGCATCAGGATTCGCCTGTGGCGCTCGCTTATCACCATGAGCGGCATCGTGCTGGCGATCGCCTTCCTGACCTCCGTGTGGGTATCCAATGGTTTCACCAATGCCCTTCGAGCGGTCGGGCCTCAGAATCCACTTTATGCAATGGTTCAGTCCGTGCTCGAAGCGCAGGCCATGTCCGGAGGCGGTGGGGGGCTGCGCTGCGTGGTTGTGCAGGAGCAGGGCGAGCCCCAGATGGGCCGCATAACGGCTTCCGCCAGCATCTACGACATGCTGCAGAGCATGAAAATCTTCCGGGCCGAACTGCTCCCCCCCGACGTCGAAGCTCTCAAGGCGCTGCTCCTCGCCGAGAAGGGCGCGCGCCCTGACGCCGTCGTCATGATCGGTCTTCCTGAAGCCCTGGCCGAGGGCGAGGCGCCGGGGGTCTTGAGAACCTACGTGGGCGATGGCGGCCTGCTGCTGATCTACGGAGTGGCCGGGCTCGATTCGTCCAGCGGTAGCGGGGTCGAGGGCACGGCGCTTGAGGAAATCCTGCCGGCCCAATTGGGCGAGCAAACCTTCACCGTTGACGCCGGCGAGGTGAGCGAGTCGTCCCATGTTGGGGCCCGCTGGTACTCCCAACCGAGGACCGATATCGTCCAGGCGAGCGCGCGCCCCGGGGCCCAGGCCCTCGCCAACGCCGGCCCGAATGGGGTGATCTGGCGCAAGCCGGTCGGAAAGGGCGCCGTTCTGTGGTACCCCGTCGCGCAGGAGTCGGCGACTGACGCGGACCAGCTGTGCTGGTTCCTGCACGCTCGCCCCATGGCGGAGGCCGGCTCCGGCGAGGAACGCTCCAGCCTTCTGGTGCGGCTGATTGCGGTCGGCCTCAAAGAACAGTTCACCGGCGGGGAAGGCAACATGCGCGGCCTCTGGCTGGTGGGCCTGAGCCTGCTGGTGGGTGTGGTGGGCATCACCAACGCGATGCTCATGAGCGTTACGGAGCGGTTCCGAGAGATCGGGACGATGAAGTGCCTCGGGGCGCTGGATAAGTTCATCGTCAAATTGTTCTTGATCGAGTCTTCATTGCAGGGGATTGCGGGCTCCATCGCGGGAGCATTGCTCGGCTTC
Source organism: Planctomycetota bacterium (assembly GCA_021161675.1). Taxonomy (GTDB): domain Bacteria; phylum Planctomycetota; class Brocadiia; order SM23-32; family SM23-32; genus JAGHAF01. The sequence continues at coordinate 17,188 of JAGHAF010000032.1, forward strand.
GGGGTGGCGTTCTTGAGGGCGTTGTTCGCCTTCCACGTCAAGGATCCGGAGACGGGGCAGTCCTACTGGCTGGCCGCTCACTTTTTCCCCATGTCTGATATACTCACTTGGATCGGTATCGCGCTGATCACCGGTGTCGCATTGACAATCGTAGCCGCAATTTACCCCGCAATTCGGGCTGCCCGGATGCAACCCGTCCAGGCCATGCGCGCCGAAGCGTAAACGCGGCAAGGAGGTAGAGAAAAGTGTCCGAACTCGCGGCAGAACCTTATGAGACAACCCAAGAGGAAGAAGAACTCGTTGTAGTCCGGGCCAAGAACGTCCGGAAGGTCTATCGCATGGGCGAGGTGGAAGTCCACGCGCTGAAAGGAATTTCCCTGGAAATAATGAGCGGGGAATACATCAGCATCATGGGCCCCAGCGGCAGCGGCAAGACTACCTTCTTCAACATGATCGGCGCCCTGGACAAACCCACCGAAGGGCAGGTGTACATCGACGAGGTGGACGTGGCCCAACTCGACGCATACGAACTGGCCTGGCTGCGCTGCCGCAAGGTGGGCTACATCTTCCAGACCTTCAACCTGATCACCGTCATGTCCGCCCTGGAGAACGTGACACTGCCGATGACATTCGCCGGCATGACCACGGACGAATCCAGAGATCGAGGCATGGAACTGCTCGACCACGTGGGGCTGGCGGAACGCTACGATCACAAACCCTATGAGCTTTCCGGCGGACAGCAGCAGCGCGTTGCCATCGCCAGGGCCATGGCCAACAGCCCCAGCATCATCCTCGCTGACGAGCCCACCGGCAACCTCGACCTATCCACCGGCAAGGATATTATCCAACTGCTCGATAAAATGAACAAAGAAGAGCACGTCACCATCATCACCGCCACCCATGACATCAAGATGCTCAGCGCCTCGGACCGGATCGTCTGGATGCGTGACGGCCAACTGGCCAAGATCGAACGCCGGGAAAACCTGGACATCGAAGTCGGCGCCGTCGCCGGCGACG
>JAGHAF010000068.1 GCA_021161675.1 Planctomycetota bacterium
ACGGGCCTGCGCCCAGATTCAAAGAGTACGACGCAGATGCGGGGACGGTTTGCTTTCGGCGGGCGACGGTTTTTGATATCCTGTAAGGTCTGTTGATTCTCTCTTGTGATGGGTAATAGAGATGGAGCTGAAGCGTTACCCCGACCGGGCGCTGAGAAAGAAGTGCCTGCCGGTCCGCGATGTTGACGACGAGTTCGTGAGTCGGGCGCAGCAGATGCTGGAGTTCATGTACGCGGCGGAGGGACTGGGCCTGGCCGCCCCGCAGGTGGGGCGCACGGACCGGATTGTCACGCTCGACGTCGCGCAGCAGCGCGAGGGCACGCGGATTTTCCTGAATCCCCGCATCGTCAGCCATGAAGGGTACATGGAAGAAGAAGAGGGGTGCCTGAGCCTGCCCGGCATCCGGGTCAAGGTGCCCCGCGCCGAAAAGGTGGCCGTGAGGGCTTTTCTCCTCGACGGCGAACAGGTGGAGGTTGAAGCGGAGGGCCTGGCCGCGGCCGCCTGGCAGCATGAGCTGGACCACCTCAACGGCGTCCTGATCATTGACCATTTGACTCCCACACGGCTGATAACCATTCGCGGCCAGCTAAAAGACCTGGAAGAGATAGCGCAGAGACAGGAGAGATGATTCGTGAGGCTATTGTTCTTCGGCAGTCCTGGGTTCGCGGTTCCGTCGCTGCGTGGGCTGAGCCAGGCGGGGCACGAGATCGCCGGGGTGGTGACGCGTCCTGACCGTCCCCGGGGACGTGGACGCCGGCCCAGACCCACTCCGGTCAAGGAGGCGGCGCGGGAACTGGGACTGCACGTTTACGAACCGCCCAGCGCGAACGCCCGCGAGGCCGTGGCGGAGCTGGAGGCCCTGGAGGCGGAGCTGGGCGTGGTGGTGGCCTACGGGGAAATCCTGAGCCGAGAGTCGCTCGCTGTCACGGGGCGTGGATTCATAAACCTGCATGCGTCCCTGCTGCCCGACTATCGGGGCGCGGCGCCCATCAACTGGGCGCTCATCCGGGGGGAGGAGGTCACGGGCGTCAGCGTCATAAGAATGACTCCACGGCTCGACGCCGGGGCGATCCTGGCGCAACGGGAGGTGAGCATCGGCCCGGAGGAGACAGCGGGCGAGTTGCACGAGCGCCTGGCAGAGGTCGGCGCGGCTGCCGTGGGGGAAGTAGTTGCGCGGCTGGCGGCGGGGGAGCCAGTCGCCGGGCATCCCCAGCCGAGGGAGACGGGTTTCTTCGCGCGGAAGCTGACCAAGGAAGACGGCAGGATCGCTTGGGGCCTGGGCGCCGTTGACTTGAAGAACCTCGTGCGAGGGCTAACCCCCTGGCCGGGCGCTTTCACTGAGCTGGCCTCCGACGATTCCAGGCGGAAGGTGGCGCTGCTGAGGGTCGAAGTCGTTGAAGGTGATGAAGGGGCGGCGCCGGGCGTGGTGCTGCGTGCGGACGACGCGGAGGGTGTCGTCGTGCGGGCTGGTGAGGGCGCGGTTCGGATCCTGGAGCTCAGGCCCGCGGGCGCGCGCGCCATCTCCGGGATGGATTTCATCCATGGCTACGGGGTCCGCCCCGGCGATCAATTCACCTGAAGGTGAAACGTATGGGCCGCAGAATGGTAAGATTCCTGAACTTCCTGACCCGCGTCCGGCGCCCACGGTGCAAGCCGGAGGAGTTGCTCATCCTGCTGCCTTCGTGCATGCAGAACAGCGAGTGCCGCCAGAAGATCACCAACGATACCGCCGAATGCCTGCGCTGCGGGCGCTGCAAGGTGAAAGACATGCTGGAGCTGCAGGAGAAGTACGGCGCCCAGTGCGCCGTGGCGACCGGGGGGAGAATCGCGCTGGAGCTTGCCAGCCGGTCGGACGTGAAGGGGATCGTCGCCGTCGCGTGCGAGAAAGAGGCGGAAGAGGGGATGAAGGCGGTCTTCCCCAAGCCGGCGCTGGCGATAATCAACATCCGGCCGCATGGCCCGTGCAAGGATACGGACGTTGACGTGGAGGAGGTGGAGGCGGCCATCCGGCTGCTGCTGGGGAAGTGAAAGGAATTTACGGCGCGCTTCTGGCCAGGGTGAGCGCCTGCACGCGGCCGGCGCCCGCTTTCTTGAGCGTTTTGGCGCACTCGATGGAGGTGGCGCCGGAGGTGAACACGTCGTCCACGAGCAGGATGTCGCTCCCCTCGACGAGTGCGGGATCGCGCACGGCGAAGGCGCCGCGCACGTTGTCGAGGCGCTTGTGCCGGGGGAGCAGGGACTGCTGCGAGGTGTAGCGGATACGCCTCAGAGCCCGGCGCCACAGGTCGCATCCCAGGTGATGGGCGACGACTTTGCCCAGGAGCAGGGCCTGGTCATAACCCCGTTCCCTGCGGCGCACGGGATGCAAAGGAATGGGAACGACCGCCGAAGGCTTGTTTGTGCCATCGGGGAACCAGCCGCGCCTGAGAGCCTCTCGGAGCAGCCGGGGCCCGAGGAAGAAATTTCCGTGGAACTTGAAGCTGATGATCACCTGTTTGATAGGACTGGCGTAGAAGAAAAGCGCGCGGGCCCGGTCGAAGTAGCGCCGTTCGGACAGGCAGGTTATGCACAGTTCGCGGTCCGCGCGCTCGCCCGCCAGGGGATGGCCGCACAGCGTGCAGACGGGGCCCGTGATGCGGCGGTCGCGCAGTTCGCCGAGGCAGGTGGGGCACAGGATGTGAGCGCCAGGCTCAAGCAGTGGCGCGCCGCAGCAGTAGCAGTGGCG
>JAGHAF010000088.1 GCA_021161675.1 Planctomycetota bacterium
GGACGGGGGGGGCGTGATTCGGGCCGGGCCGGCGGGCCGCGTCTCGTTGCCTGTTGTCTCTATGGTCTTGGGGGCGACTCCCCTGCCGGGTTCTGTGCGGTTGTTCCTAATGGGATGAACAGCCAGCCCCACGACAAGGCCCAGGAGTATGAGGAAAATGGCGACGTGCCCAATACGCGTTCGTTCGGGCTGTTTCAGTTTGGTTTCGGGCTCCGGCAGCTCGTAGTTGCGCGCGAAGGCCGAATCCGTGCCGTATGGAACCACCTCGGCCCTTCCGGTGCGGATGCACTCGGTGCAGCGGTCCAGATCGTCAACAACCCGTTCAACGGCACGATACCGGTCGGAAGGCGACTTCTCCAACATGCGATGAATCACCAGCGCCACTTCGTGAGGCGCCTTCTCATTGACCTGGTCTGCGGGCGTGGCCTCTTTCTCGCAGTTGCCGAACAGGTATCCGGTGGGGTGTTCCGAGGGGAAAGGCTCCCGTCCTGTGAAAAGCTCGTAGGCCAGCACGCCCAGGGCGAATATGTCCGACTGCGCTCCGGGAGCGCGTCCTCGGATGACCTCCGGCGCCATGTACTTGGGGGCGCCGGTCAGTTCGCCGAACACTGAGATGGCGCTTCCGGTGGCGGAAACTCCGAGATCGAAGATCGCGATCTTCACCAGCAGGCGCCCCATCTTGTCCTGCGTCAGGAGCACGTCGGCAGGTGTCAACTGGCCGTGCACCACGCCGCGGCGATGAATGGCGCGCAGCCCCTCGGCGATCTGGCGCACTATGCTAAGCGCCTCTTCGATTCCCAGGGGGCTTTCATCAAGCTTCGCGCTGAGAGTCTGGCCCTGCACCGCCTCAGCGGCCAGGTAGTAACGTCCGGCCTGCTCGCCGACCTCCCAGACACGCAGCACGTTGGGATGCTCGACGAGCGATTTCTGGTCGGTCCATTTGTCATATAGCTGCTTGCCGAAGAAGGGGTTCTGGCTCACGGTGGGAGAGATGACTTTCAGAAGCACATCCCTGTCTTCCTCGGTATCGCGAGCGCGATAAAGGGCGCCGACCAGGCCCTCCTCAAGAAGCTCAAGGAGCTCAAACTTCCCCATCCGCTTCATTTCGCCGTTTTCGCCCATGGACCTATACCTGCACATTCTTGTCTAAAAACACATTAGCCCGACAGACGACGGAGGATTACTTCGGTAGTCCTGCAAGCGGGCGCCCCCCCGCGAAAGGCGCCGCGAACGCCGCATAATGTTCTCTACTTTCGAGCCCCCATTCTACGAGAAAGGCAGTGAGAAAACAAACGTCGCGCCGGGCCCAAAGATTGACTTAGACGCTGCCTCCTCAATAAGATGGAACAGCCGGAATGATCGCAGATCGCCGCCTTGGGCGCATCAGGAGCGAGAAGATGCCGAAAGCACGGGAATTGGTGGATTTCTTCCTCCACTACTGCGCCTCGGAATGCGGCCTGAGCCGCAACACCGTGTCTGCTTACGAGAACGATCTGCGCGCTTTCGTAGACTACCTGGACGCCGACAGCGGGGCCGACCTGACGGGGCTAAAACCGGCGGCGCTGGTCAGTCACCTGGGCGCCTGCCGGCGACGAGGGTTGTCGCCGAACAGCATCCGGCGCCGCCTGGTGGCCATTCGGATGTTCTACCGCTTCCTTCTGATTGACGGCTACCTGGAGACTGATCCGGCGGGGCCCGTGCAGAGCCCCCGCCTGTGGCAGCGAGTTCCCGAAGTGCTCAGCGTCCAGGAGGTCGAGAAGTTGCTCGCCGCTCCCGGCCCGGAACAGCCTTTCTGCCTGCGGGATAAAGCGCTACTGGAGATGCTCTATGCGACCGGCGCCCGCGCCAGCGAAGTCTGCACGCTGGACGTGGGGGACGTGGATTTCGAGTATGCGTTCGTCCGGTGCTACGGCAAGGGAAGGAAGGAACGGCTTGTGCCGGTGGGACGCAGGGGACTCGATGCCCTGCGAAACTACCTGGAAGGGCAGCGTCCTCAGCTGGTGCGCCGAAAGGCGGAGTCGGCATTATTTCTGAGCCGAACGGGACGCCGGCTCACCCGCGAGACCATCTGGCGGATCGTCAAGAAATATGCCGCCGCAGCCGGCATCACCCCCCAGGCGCATCCACACACGCTGCGGCACAGTTTCGCCACCCACCTGCTGGCCGGCGGGGCGGACCTGCGCTCCGTGCAGATGATGCTCGGCCACGCCGACATAGCCACCACCGAGATATACACCCACGTGGACCGCACCCGGATGAGGGAAGTCCACAGGAAATACCATCCCCGCGGGTGAGAGACGCCCGTGGCTCAGAGCCGCAGGAAGTTGTCCAGCAGTTGCGGCCCCACCTCGGTCAGGAAGGATTCGGGGTGGAACTGGACGCCCTCCAGCGCGTACTCCTTGTGCCGGATCCCCATTATCTCATCCGCTTCGGCCCGCGCCGTGACCTCGAAGCATTCGGGAAGCGTCTCTTCCACGATTGTCAGCGAGTGGTAACGGGTGGCCTCGAACGGATTCGGCAGCCCCTCGTAGATAGTCCGGCCGTCGTGATGGATCATGCTGGTCTTGCCGTGCATCAGCCGGCGGTGGCGATCAACGGTGGCCCCGAACGCGTAAGCAATGCACTGGTGGCCGAGACAGACGCCCAGGATGGGCGCCTTGCCGGCGAAATGGCGGATGATATCGTTCGAGACGCCGCCTTCCGTCGGGGTGCAGGGCCCCGGAGAGATTATGATGCGCTCCGGCTCCAGCGCCTGGGCTTCCTCGACCGTGATCTTGTCGTTGCGGAAAACCTGTATGTCCCGCCTGCCCAGCTCTCCCAGCCGCTGCACCAGGTTGTAGGTGAAGGAATCGTAATTGTCGATGACCAGAAGCATGGCCTTTCGCCCTTACTCGCTTGAGGTGCTTTCATTATCCCCCCTCTCGCGGCAGAGTCAACCGCCGTTCGTTCGCCGTTCCCTGCGCTCTCGGCGATCTGTGCGCTTAATCGCTTCTGCAATTGATTGAATCGGGCGTTTCGATGACAATGAGGGCCTTATGATTATCGCCCTTGCACAGATAAATCCGACGGCGGGCGACCTCGCCGGCAACCTCCGCAAGGTTCTGCATTACGTGCAGCGCGCCGCGAAGGAGGGCGCCGCTCTCGTGGTGTTCCCGGAATACGCGCTAAGCGGCCCGGTCTCCAGGGACCTCGCCATGGCGCCCGGCTTCGGGCGGACCCGGGGGCGCGCACTTTCCCGGATCCACCAGGACGCTCGCCGAACGGCCGTTCTGCTGGGACACACGGCGCCGGGGGGGGCCAGCGTGGCGTCGCTTCTGGCGGACGGCGAGAGCCGTGCGACCTTTCGGGCGGGGGAGCGCGGCGCTCCTGTGACGGTGGGCGGGCGCCGCATCGCCGTGGTCGTCGGGCGCTGTCCCGTCGAGGAAGACGCCTCCGGGGCGGACGTGCTGATATCGCTGCGCCGTAAGCCGTACGTGCACAGGCGCGCCGCGGCGGCTGAAGGCCTCACGTCCTTCCGGGGCAAGACGGTAATGCAGGTCAACCTTGCCGGGGGGCACGGCCAGCGCGTGATGGAGGGCGCAAGCTGGATCAGAAGGCCGGACGGCGCGCTGGCGGCGTTGGCGCCGCGCTTCGAGGAGGACTTGATTACCATTGATCTGGACTCGCCGCCGTCGCTGGCGGAGCCGCCGGCCACGCGCCCGATCGAGCGACTTTGGGCGGCCATAAGGACGGGGCTGCGCGATTTCGTCCTCAAGAATCGCTTCCAGGACGTCGTCCTGGGGCTGAGCGGTGGGGTGGATAGCTCGGTGGTGGCTTGCCTTGCGGCGGATGCGCTCGGCCCGGAGCGCGTGACCGGGCTGATCATGCCGACCGCTTTCTCCCAAGAGGCCGGGCAGGAAGGCGCGGCCAGCGTGGCCGCCGGCCTCGGCATCCGCGCTTACCGGCTCTCCATAGAGAAACTGCGCATCGAGTGCGAGGATCTGCTCCGGCCCGTCTTCGAAGGAACCGAACGCGGAACGGCCGAAGAGAACATCCAGGCCCGGATTCGCTGCCTGCTCCTGATGGCCTACGCCAACAAGCGCCACGCCATGCTTCTGGCCACGGGCAACCGCAGCGAACTGGCGGCGGGCTACTGCACCCTCTACGGCGACCTTGCCGGCGGGCTGGCGCCCATCGGCGACGTGCCGAAAACCGTCGTCTGGCGGCTCGCCGAATACGTCAACCAGCAGAGGCAGGTGATACCTCCGTTCGTCATCGAACGCGCCCCGAGCGCCGAGCTGAGCCCCGGACAGACGGACCAGGACCAGTTGCCACCATACGAGACACTGGACGCGATACTGGAGCTTTACCTGGACGAGAAGCTGCCCCCGGAGCGGATCATCGCCAGGGGATTCGATGCGGACATGGTGCGGGACGTGGTGGCCCTCGTCAGGGGGGCCGACTTCAAGCGCCGCCAGGCGCCGCCCGCGCTTCGCGTCTATTCGGACGCTGATCCCTGGCCGCCCGTGCCGCTCGCCGGCCCCGTGGCGCCCATCGAGGAGTTCGATGACGATGGGTAAGGCGCCGGAGAAGATGTACGTGACCACGGATGCCGTGGCCTTTGCAGTGTCGGCGACCGGCGTGCTCGAGGTCGCGCTGGTCGAGCGGGCCAACGATCCATACAAGCGGCGCTGGGCGCTGCCCGGGGGCTTTGTGGAACTCGACGAGGACCTGGCGGACGCCTGCGCGCGCGAACTCGAGGAAGAAACCGGGCTGCGGCCCGCCGCCATGGCGCAGATAGGCGCCTGGGGCCAGCCGGGCCGCGACCCGCGTGGGCGCAACGTCAGCGTGGCCTACCTCGTCGTGGTGGGCCGGGGTGAGTCCGGCCCCGTCGCTGGAGACGACGCCGCCCGGGCCGCGTGGTTCCCCGTGGGCGACCTGCCGGACCTGGCCTTTGACCACGCGGAAATCCTATCGGCCGCGCTTCGGAAGCTGCGCGTCATGGCGTTGAGCACGCATCTGGTATTTGCCATGCTGCCCGCTGATTCGTTTCGGCTTCAAGACCTGCGGGAGGTTCTGGAGGCCGTCAGGGGCGCGGCGGTGACGCTGGACCGGGCGGCGGCGGTGGCCGAATGCGCCAGCCTGGAGATAATACCTTCGCAGAGTGAAACCGCCCCCACCCGTTACCGCTGCACCGCAGCAGACTTCCTCAACCCCTTGCAGGCTTAGCGCATCTTGCGTCTTTCTTCCTGCACTGCGGAAACCCGGGGCAAGCGTGAGATGTAATTGACAAGACAAAAGACGAGACGTATCATACGTGCCATCCCGAGTGCCGCAGCTGGTGTATAAAATGGGGGCAGGTATTTGAAGAAGGTCTGTGGTGTTTTCAAAGTCGTTGGTCGCCGAGGGCGAGTTGCTTCGGAGGGAAAGAGGATGGTAAGAAGGGCGGTTCTATCTGCACGCTTCGCAAGACCACTTCTTCTCATCTTTGTTTGCTGTCTTTTTGTGGGCCGTCCGACACTTGCTAGAACTACCGTGACGCTCGCCACGGGTGATAAGGAAGGCGTCTATCATGCCTTGGGTCTTGAAATAGAGAGTGCTGTAGAAAAGGCTCATCCGGATCTGGACATTATGGTCTTAGAGACTGAAGGCTCGGTAGAAAACGCAAAATTGATTGCAGCCGGGGTGGCGCAGCTTGCACTGGTCCAGAACGACGTGGCTTACTATTTTTACAAAGGCGAGAGGTTGTTTCCATTTCCGTGCGAGAAGATGCGGGGAGTGGCTGCTCTTTACACAGAAGTCGTGCATATTATCGCACGACGCGAACTGGATATTCAGGGGGTTGAAGAGTTGGTGGGTAAGGAGGTCGCCATTGGGGCAAGGCAGAGCGGAACGCAGTTTAATGCTGCGATTATTTTGGAAGCGTCTGGAATCAGTAAAGGCGACATCCACGCGCAGTTTAAGTCTTTCGGAGAAGCGAGACAGTCCCTCCTGGACGGTACGATTGATGTGGCGTTTATGACTGCAGGCGTCCCCGCGGGTCCAGTCACCGACCTTGGCCAGAAGATCAATCTTATTCGCGTTGATCCTGCGTTGGTGCGTAAGCTGCAAAAGACATATCCATATTTCGTTTTTACAGCGGTCCCAGCTCGTTCCTATCCGGGGCAGTTCCGCGAGGTCGACGCCGTGGGAGTCCGAGCCCTGCTGGTGGCCCGTAGCGACGTGAAAAATGATGTGGTCGAGAAAATTGCCGACACTATCCTCACGGATCCTACGGCCTGGGTGTTGGCTCAGAACGTTGGCTCTGAAATCCGACTCGAATCCGCCCAGAAAGGAATGACGATCCCCTTGCACCGGGGCGCCACAGACTATTTTGTCAAGCAAAAAGTAATGCAGCGAGAATGGACAGATTACGCACGGCTCCTTCTTTGGTTTGTCGTGCCCATGTTGGCGCTGCTTGTTTTTGTGAATTACCGCAAGGTACTTGTTCGGGCCTGGCGCCGCAACCTTTACGTCAAGCTGGCGGCCATTTTCGGGTTTTCGTTTATCGCGGCAACGATAACGATGCACTGCGCCGAGAAGCGGGTCAATGAGCACTTCTCTGAACTCGGAGAGTCATTTTGGTCGGTTATCGTTTACCTGCTCAGCGGTTTTGAAGATAGGCCGCCCCTGACGGTGGGCGGGCGTATCGTTTCTGTTTTCATCTTTACTGTTGCCATTGCGCTTTTGGGCTCGGTGGTTGGCAAGTTCGCATCCGTGTTCATCAGCAGGAGAGAGAGAAAGATGCCAGGTGATATTCGGGATCACATTGCCATATGCAATTGGAATGAAGAAGGCGAAAAAATTGTACGACAGCTCCATGCATCCGACGCTGAGCCGGATACGGAGATTGCTGTTATTACAGCGCTTAGTGACGCCCAGAAAGAGGAACTACGCAATAACCCCGTCTACGACAAAGTGTATTTCCACCGTGGCGACCCGGTTGCGCACAGCGTGTTAAAAGAATCACGGACCCACTTAGCAAAAGCCGTAATCATTCTTCCCGACCGAGAAAGCGGCGACCCGGACGCAAAGTCAGCACTGATTGCGCTGGCTTTGCGTAATCTGTGCAAGGGCGCGGCGAAGCCGCATGTCGTTGCCGGAGTGTTCGATCAGCGCAGGATGGAACATCTCCGTAACGCGGGCGTCGATGAAATAATCTGTGCGTCCGACCTCGGCCTTGGATTGCTCGCGCAGTGTGCGTTGCACCCAGGACTGTCGGATGTCTACCAGCAACTGCTTGAGTATAGCGCTGAAACGAATGAGGTTTATGTTGTCGAAGAGCGTAATTATCCGAAGTCATTTATGGAGAGTTCCTACGAAAAAGTTGCGGGAATCGTCAACGCCCATAGGGATACTCTGAATCCGACTATCCTTATTGGATTGCTTAGAGGGGGCAAGGTGATGCTGAATCCCAAGGGGTGCAAGAACGATTCTGGCGAATGGGAAGCCGAAAAGATAGAAAAAGGCGATGGGCTTATCGTGATCGCATACGAGCAGCCGAACCTGAGACGTTTAGTTCCTTGATTCGTTCAGGATTAGGGGAAATGAGGGATCTGAGCCGCGGCAGCTTGACATCCGTAACGGAAGTGCCCTGCTGGACCAGGCGGCGGCCGTGGCCGAATGCGCCAGCCTGGAGATAATACCTTCGCAGAGTGAAACCGCCCCCACCCGTTACCGCTGCACCGCAGCAGACTTCCTCAACCCCTTGCAGGGCTAGGCTCTGTCTGAAAAACCGGACTTGGATTCGAGCGGCTGCATTCGCGCCTGGCTGCATGCCGCCTGCATCGACATATCACAGGGATATGCCTGCTTCGGCGTCCTTGCCAGCGACGAATTCGCTCGCTCTCTGTCCGACAGCCGATTTCTCAGACAGAGCCTAAGGGAAAGCAATGTCGAATGTTCAATGTCCAATGTCGAAGGATGCTGCGAGCGTTCCTTGACCATTGGGAGTTGAGCATTGGATATTGGATATTTTCGTTGGCTTTCTGCCATTCTGCTCTTGCCGTTGAAATTCATCCTTCTATAGTATCCCCTTGGTGGAGGGCACGTCCCCTTCGAGGCGCGGGTCGAGCGCAACGGCTGCCTTGAGCGCGCGAGCGGTGGCCTTGAAGATGGCCTCCGCTATGTGGTGGCAGTTGCCGCCGCGCACTACGTCCACGTGCATGTTGACGCCGCCGTTGGCGCAGAATGCGCGAAAAAACTCCTCCACCAGTTCCACGTCGAACTCGCCCACCTTCGGGGCGGGGAACTCGGCGTTGTAGCTCAGATGGCCGCGTCCGCTCAGGTCCAACGCCACGGCGCACAGGCTGTCTTCCATTGGCGTCCGCGCGTCGGCGAAGCGCGTTATTCCCTTCTTCTCCCCCAGTGCCCGCGCCAGCGCCTGCCCGAGCGCGATGCCCACGTCTTCGGTGGTGTGGTGCGCGTCCACCTCCAGGTCGCCTTCCGCCCGGCATTCCAGGTCGAAGAGCGCATGCTTGCCCAGCAGCTCCAGCATGTGGTTGAGGAATCCCACTCCCGTGGCGATCTCGCAGCGGCCCTTGCCGTCCAGGTTGAGGTGCGCCGTGATGGTGGTTTCCCGTGTCTTACGTTGGACGCTTGTTTCGCGCGCACCCTGATTCATTCTTTTCTCCCTATGCCGTAAGTTTCCGTTCGCTCTGTGATATCCCGCAGCGTCGTGAGCAGTTGATTGATCTCGCCGTCGCAGCCCACTGAGATGCGCAGGCAGTCGTCCAGCCTCGGCTCGTCGAAATAGCGCACCAGGACCTTGCGCTCGAAGAGTTGCCGGTACAGCTGCGCCGCGTCGAACGGCGCTGGCGCCCGGGCCAGGACGAAGTTGCTCTGTGACGGCCAGCAGTGCCATCCCATCTCTTCAAGCCCTTCACTGAGCCGAGAGCGGGTCCTCTTCACCCTTTCGAGGTTCCTCGCCAGCCACTCTTGATCGCCGACAGCGGCCGCGGCGCCCGCGATGGCCAGGGCGTCCACGTTGTAGGAATCCTTCACTTTCGTCAGCCCCTCGATCAGCGGCTCCTGCGCCACGGCGAAGCCGAAACGGAGCCCCGCCAGGCTGTAGGACTTCGAAAGCGAGCGGGTGACGATGACGTTGTCGTATCTGTCCACCAGCGCCAGGCAATTGGCCTCCGCGAAGTCCACGTATGCCTCGTCCACCAGCAGCACGCCGTCGAGCGCTTCGGCGAGCGCCGCCACTTCCCCCGGTGGTATGAGGGTCCCACTGGGCGCATTCGGATTGCACAGGAGGGTGAGCGGCGCGCCCGTCTCGCTCAAGCCTTTGGGAAGGGCGTAATCCTCCGGGAAGTCCACCCGCACTGGCCGGGCGCCCTGTATGCGCGCCAGCACGCCGTAGAGGCTATACGTCGGATAAGGGAACGCCACCGCATCCCCTTCGGAGCAGAAGCTGCGGATCGCCATGGTCAGCAGGTCGTCGGAGCCGTTGCCGCAAAGGATCCTTTCGGGCGCCGTGCCGAGCGCC